>NZ_JARXVX010000023.1:0-1046 GCF_029892205.1 Polynucleobacter sphagniphilus | reverse complement strand
ATACAGACAACATGTACAGATCGGTACAAGGTTGGATCAAGGGCACAATCTTTTTTTAAGAATGTATAAGAAATTGCAAAAATATTTACAAACTCACACGATCGAGGGATTTTTTTATTAGAGAAATTTCGTTAAATTCTCTAGCACATAAGTGAAATACCAAGTTTGATACCTAAAATTACGCAACCATCGCATAGAAAGAGCTGTGAATCACAGTTCAAAGCCGCTAAGTTATTAGCGGCTTTAGCTATTGCTGGTCTGGCTGGACAGGCGCTAGCTGCCCCTCCCGCCGCTAATGCGTTGCCAACAGGCGGGAAAGTTGTTGCTGGTACAGCAGCCATCTCCCAGGCGGGTAATACGATGAATATCAATCAATCCAGTCAACGTGCTGTGATTAATTGGAATAGTTTTGATGTAGGTTCACAAGCAACGGTGAACTTTAATCAACCCAATTCCTCTGCATCAACTCTCAATTACGTCAATAGTGCTTCAAAATCGATGATCAATGGCGCAGTCAATGCCAACGGTCAGGTGATTTTTGTAAATAACAATGGCGTGGTGTTCGGTAAGGGTGCTGAGGTGAATGTGGGTGGCATGGTGGCAACCACCATGAACATCTCTGCAACAGAATTTATGTCTGGTAAGGACACCCAGGTTTACGAGGGTGGCACTACTGGCAAAATTATTAATAAAGGCCATATTACTGGCAATAATATTAATAGTTATATTGCATTAATGGCGCCACAAGTAGTTAATACCGGCGTTATTACTGCAACAATGAGTGGTAATAATTCGATTGCATTAGTTGCTGGTCAAAAAGTGACTTTGAAATTTTCTGGCAGTCAATTTGTCAGCGTTTCAGTTGATGCTTCAGTAGTAAATGCATTAATTTCGAATAAATTATTAATTAATGCAGGTAGTGGTCAAGTAATTATTGGCGCAAATGCTGCGCAGAATTTAATGGGCTCACTCATTAAAAATACCGGCACTATTTCTGCATCCGATATTAATACTTCTGGTGGAAAAATCTCATTAACTGCCGACAC
>NZ_JARXVX010000022.1:0-1399 GCF_029892205.1 Polynucleobacter sphagniphilus | reverse complement strand
GAGTCTAAACCCCAGCTACGCCAGGCCTATGTGCAGCAATACCTCGTTGAGACAGTGAAAGATCTGAGGGCTCGCGCGAGAATTACGCAGTAAGCCAGCCAAGGCATCAAATCATGATGTCTTGTAGGCGCCTTGCGCCAGGCACTACTGGTGGAGTGGGTGGCGGAATGCCCAATTTGGGTGGCTCAATGCGAATAACTGGCGGTACCACCAATACCGGCGGTTGGGTTTGCTTACTTTTACCAGCCTCTTGTAGCGCCCTTCTAACCGCTTCAGTAGCGCCGTTCAAACTAAAGCGCGACACTCCAAAAGATCCGTTTTGTAAAGGCACTGCAAAACTCACCAACCCACCCTTTTTGAGCTCATCGAAAACAGTATTAAAGGGTTCCAGTATCTGAAACAGCACTCCACCAATCTGGGTACATTGAATGCTCAAGGAGGCTGCATTCCCGACACCACTCATCAAAATTGGAGAGCGTGCACCGGGCTGACACATCAAGGTATCGTGCAAATAAAACATGCATTGATCTGCTTGGCAAAAGAGTCCAAAGGAAGTTCCCCCATTACTAGTAGATGCCTCGATGGAGTTTAAGGTTGATTGCAATTGCCAGTCGCCGATAGCCTGCCTTTCAGCAGCCAATAAACCACAACTAAATAGGGATAGAGAGGATGCTAGGCAAAACTGCTTTAAGCAAAAACCCATTACTTCTTTTTTAAGAACTCCGGTATATAAATATCATCCTCTACGAGGCTGACAATTTGTTTGTTGTGGGTGATGTCAATATTCAATGCCTTAGCGTAAAGTCGGATTGCCTGAGGAAGGTTTAATTGGGATCGAGTAAATAGCGAGATGTCCCCTTTTTCAATGGCTGTTAGCAGCACCACCGAAAGATCACATTGGGCAGCGAGTATAGCCAGATTATGACCCTGGGACTCACGCGCCTCCCGCAGCTCCTTTCCAAAGTTTTTGAAATTTTTTAGAGAATCAAAAGTCGTCATTGAGGTATTAATAGCCTAAGCACTACAGTGGTTACTTCGTAACTACCATGATCTTCTCACTAAGGACTTTATTGCCACGCATCAGAGTAACTTTGACTGATAACGGCAACTTAACCTCACCTAACTTCGGCACAGTAAAGTTTTTACTCGTCGCGTCGTACCTGATGCCTGATGGTAAGGGAGCATCGTCTGGCAGCGTTACGACCAACCTGCTTCCCTTAGGCAACATGAGTAACTTATAGCCGCCAAACTTGGCAGGTACACCAGCAACGCTAATGTTTTCACCTGAGAGGTTGATCAACTCTTGAATAATTTGATCCGGAACAGGGAATTTAAATGCGCCGGATGATGGCACTTCAATAGCCTGCATATACTCAGGGAGATTATCCTTGTCGCGGAC
>NZ_JARXVX010000021.1:0-1470 GCF_029892205.1 Polynucleobacter sphagniphilus | reverse complement strand
CCTTTTACTAATCGCCAGTTAACTTTGGATCAAATCAAAGAGGCTGGAGATGCATTAACTAATCTTTACGCTCAGATGGGAAGAATGGCCCAAGCCGTCATCCCACCTCAAGACGTTGTTAATGGCGTTATCACCATCAAGATTATTGAAGGCAAGGTAGGCAATGTCATTATTGAACTCAATAAAGAATCACCAAGTCGCCTCAAGTCTGAAGTTATTCAAAAGTTCATTACCAACAGCAACGAGCCTGGCAACCTTATTGACCTGAAGGGTTTGGAGCGAAGTTTAGCCATCCTCAATGAAACGCCAGGTAATGAAGTTAGCGGAGAGTTAGCGGAGGGTGACGAGGAAGAGACAACGAATATCTTGGTCAATGCCAAAGATACGGGTTTATTTGCAGGTAGGGTAGATCTATCAAACTATGGCGCAGCCAATACAGGGCCTGCACAAGCAACGGCTAGCTTAAGCTTGAACAACCCTAGTGGTAATGGCGACCAAGCCACTTTAGATGTGATTGGCTCACAAGGCTCTGTCTATGGGCAGCTTAGATACGGTTTGCCAGTGGGTTATGATGGCTGGAGAGTATCTGCAGGCGTTAGCGCCTTGGATTACAAAAGCTTATCAAGTTACTCAACAACGATTTCACAAGGTACAGCACAAACCTACGGAATTTACTCAATCTATGCGCTAGAGCGCACTGCAAGTTCCACTAAGAATGTGATCATCAACTTTGAAAATAAGAACTACAACAACCAAACTAACGGTATCGAGAGCAGTAACTATCAGCTCAATGATTTAAGTCTTGGCATCAACGGCACTAACTTTATTGGTCAAGCTTATGCAAGCTGGGGCGCTACAGCTACCTTGGGCTCTTTAAGTATTAATAACTCCAATCAAGCTAATAACGACGCACAGGGTGCCGCAACAAAAGGTACTTTTGCAAAGCTGGGCTTTAATGGCTCGATTACACAGCCACTGCCGATTGATAAAACCAATTTAGTGGCTTCTATCTACGGTCAATTGGCTAATAAGAACCTCAATAGTGCCGAGCAGATCTATATGGGTGGCCCTTATGGTGTACGTGCTTACCCTGTAGCCCAGGGAGGTGGTGCACAAGGAGCAATTGCTTCTGTAGAAATTAACCATAACTTGATTCAAGACTTGCAAGTTGGTGTTTTTTTTGATGCTGGACTAGTTCAGCAATATGTAAGCACTTATAACAACTGGCAAGGGCAGACCAACGCTAACAATACCTATTCTTTATACGCAACAGGTTTGTCAGCAAAGTATCAGTACGAAAAAGTTCAACTTTCTGGTTCATTGGCATGGCGCGTAGGCAACAATCCGCTCTATACACAAAGTGGCCAACAGTTAAATACAGACAACATGTACAGATCGGTACAAGGTTGGATCAAGGGCACAATCTTTTTTTAAGAATGTATAAGAAATTGCAAAAATATTTACAAACTC
>NZ_JARXVX010000020.1:0-1679 GCF_029892205.1 Polynucleobacter sphagniphilus | reverse complement strand
AATACTGGTTCAGCGATCTCAACAACATTTAGTGGTGGTGTCACTGGCTCTAATAATCTCACCATCAATGAAAACGCAACTTCTGGCACGATTACCTTTGCCACGGGATCCATTAACAATACGGGGACAGTTACTAATATCGGAGCTGGTACAGGCGCTACCACGATTAGCTCAGTCATTGGGACCAACGTCACTGGTGTAACTGAGAACAGTTCTACCAGCAACTTAATACTTACTAGCGCCAACGCCTACTCTGGTGGCACTACAGTTAGCTCTGGCACTCTGGGTGTTTACAACAATGCTGCAATGGGTGGTGCTTCCGCCTCTTTTGCTGACACAACCACTTTGTTGATTGGTAGATCAGTAACCAGTATTGCAAATAATCTTGTGCTAACTGGCTCTGTTTCGGTTGGGTTTGATCTGAATGTTAACTATTTAGTTGTCGGTGGTGGCGGTGGCGGTGGTACAGGTATCGCAAGTGATCAAGGCGGCGGCGGCGGTGGTGGTGGTGCTGTTCTCTCGGGTTCAACAAGTTCTATTGCCAGTGGTAATTACACAATTGCTGTTGGTGCGGGTGGAACTGCAGGCAACTATGCGCAAACCAGTACTGGTGGGGTAGGCGGAAGTTCAAGTATTTCGGGTAGCGGTTTAACTACTGTTACTGCAACGGGCGGCGGCGGGGGCGGTTCTTGGGTCTCTCCAGCGTCTACCGGAAGTTCTGGCGGTGGTGGTGGTGGTTCAATTACTGCAGCTAATCGTGCTGGAGCAGCTGGCACATCTGGACAAGGTTATACCGGCGGAAATGGGGCAAGCTCAGGCGGACCTACGGCAACTACTTTTCCCGTGCCAGGAGGTGGCGGTGGTGGTGCAGGTGCGCCAGGCTCCAATATTACTAGTACTACAGCTAACTATTATGACGTTGGTGGTGTTGGTGGTGCTGGTCTTGTAAGTTCGATTACGGGCTCTGCTACCTACTTCGGTGGTGGAGGTGGTGGTGGAGGGGGCTCCAGTGAAACTACCGGATCTTATACTGGTAGTGGAGGTGCTGGAGGTTCTGGCGGTGGCGGTGTTGGTGCTAGCTTCATTCCTGGTGGAGCCGCTACTGCTGCTGGTTCGGGATCTGCCAATACGGGCGGCGGTGGTGGAGGCGGCATTGGTAACTCCGGACCAAACTATCTCGCAGGTGCGGCTGGTGGAAATGGTGTTGTTATTGTTAGCTACCTTGGCGGTACTGCAAGCTCAGGTGGCACGATTACAGCAGGTATAGGCGCAGCAGCTGGTAGGGTTGTTCAAACATTTAATGCCTCTGGAACGCTAGCTTTCAATAGTATTGTGGCAACGCTATCGGGCCAGATATCCGGCGCCGGAAATTTGATTGTTAATGCAAGAGGTGGAACTGTCACGCTCTCTAACAGCAATACTTATTCAGGCGGTACTACGATCAGTGCTGGCACTCTCAAAGTAGGTAACGCAACTGCCTTAGGTGCCTCTTCTGGATCTACCTCAGTAACGAGTGGTGCTGTGCTCGATCTCAATGGCACCACCATGACCAACACCAATGCTTTGACGCTAAACGGAACAGGCATTTCTAGTGGTGGAGCCCTAATTAACAGCAGTGCCACTGGCGCTACTTATGCTGGACTTCTAACTTTGGGTAGCGCAAGCTCCATTGTGGGTGG
>NZ_JARXVX010000019.1:0-1866 GCF_029892205.1 Polynucleobacter sphagniphilus | reverse complement strand
CTCTAATGGTACGGGTACTTTAGCTCTGACACAGAACACTACTGGAACGACTACGCTCTCCGGCAACAATACTTATAGTGGTGGTACTACTGTCTTAGCTGGCACTCTCAAAGTAGGTAACGCGACTGCGCTTGGAGCATCTAGTGGTGCTGTGTCATTGACGAGTGGTGCCGTACTCGATCTCAATGGCACCACCATGACCAACACCAATGCCCTCACTTTAAATGGTGCGGGAGTTAGTAATGCTGGCGCAATCATTAACAGCTCGGCTACTCCAGCAACTTATGCTGGGGCAGTTACCCTTGGATCAAACACTACTATTGGTGGAACTGGCGCTATTACTTTTGGATCTACTGTCGATAGCTCATCAACGGTTGCTTATTCTTTGGCGAGCGCCACTGGCGCTAGTAATGCATTAACCTTTAATGGAGTAGTTGGTGGTAATCAACCACTTTCCTCACTTTCTACTAGCACAGGGGTAACCACTCTCGGTGGCAACGTCACAACAACAGGCGCTGCTGGCCAAGTCTATAACGGCAACGTTGTTTTGATAAACCCGAACATCGCTTTATCAAGCTCAGGATATCCCATCAGTTTTGCGGGCAATATCTCTACTCAAATTATTTTGCAGCTTTTAGGTAGTGGTTCTTACATATTCAATGGAACGACCTCAACCTTAACAAGCGGAGTGAGCCAGACTTTAGTCGGAGGTAATGGCTCATTGCTATGGACGGCATCAAGCTCAACATACACCTACACTCCTGCAACTTCCTCTACAGCACAAATACTCGTAGTGGGTGGCGGCGGTGGTGGTGGTCTTGATGGCGGTGGTGGTGGTGGTGCAGGCGGATTTGTTCAAACAGCATCAAATGCATTTAGCTTAAGCGGTAGTACTGCATATTCTGTAGTAGTTGGTGCCGGAGGCTCTGGAGCCACCGGTTATGGAGCAGCAGGCGGAAACTGGCTTGGCATAGCCGCTAATAACACCGGTGCCTCTGGCGGTAATTCTTGTTTTGGTACTAGCTGCTCTGGTAGTGCTAGCGCAACGACTCTTGTTGCTTTGGGTGGCGGTGGCGGTGGTACTAAAGGTTACAGCGGAGCAAATGGTGGTAGTGGCGGCGGTGCTGGTAACGCCGGCTCTTCTGCAGGATCCGCTATCTCAACAGGTGCCTCTGGAGGTCAGCTCGGCAATTCTGGTGGCGCCCAAAATAGTGGATATGGCGGCGGTGGCGGCGGTTCTGGTGCAGCTGGAGTTTCCGCAACATCTACTGCTGCAGGTAATGGCGGAGCTGGCACCTCATCTTCAATTACTGGAACATCTCAATTTTATGCGGCAGGCGGGGGTGGTGGCACTTGGGCTGCCAATGTAGCGATAGGCTCCGGCGGAAGCAGCATTGGAGGTAATGGCGGATCTACCAATACCACTAACATTGCCACCATTGGAGCTAATGCCGCTGCAAATACAGGTTCCGGCGGTGGCGGTGGCGGTAATACAGTCGGCCAGGGAACTCAAGTGAATGGCGAACAGGCAGGCTCTGGTGGAAATGGTAGCGCTGGTATTGTCGTTGTTAATGTTAGCGCTTCATTAACTATAAATGCAGGGGCTGGTCAAATTACCTTTGCCTCAGGTAAGACGATTTCAAATGTATCGCTAGCGCTCAATTCTTCATACTCAACAAATAACGGTAATACGATTGCTAGTTCAATAGGGGCTACTAATAACGGCATCAGCATCGCTGGCGGAGGTTTATTTACGCTCTCCGGCAACAACACCTATAGTGGTGGCACTACGATTAGTAGCGGTACTTTGGCAGTTGCAACCATCAGCGGTAGCTCTGGAACAGGCAGTAATCTCGGGGTAGGGGG
>NZ_JARXVX010000018.1:0-1912 GCF_029892205.1 Polynucleobacter sphagniphilus | reverse complement strand
TCGAATTTGGCTGTTAGCGGTGTGGATGCCTCTAATTACACCTTCACCTTAGTTAATAAGAACATCACCATTACGCCTTATGTCGTTACACCTGGCTCTACCACCGGCCCTCGTTTGACAACCGCAGCTAATAACAAGGTCTATGACACGACTACTGCTGCCACAGGTAGTTTGGCGATGGCTGGATTGTTCCCGGGAGATTCTGTTGCTGTTAATTACAGTAGCGCTGCCTTTGCTAGTGCCAACGTCAATCTGCCAGCTAGCCCACAAACTGTGGCATTTAGTGGTGTGACTTTGTCTGGTGCATCAGCAAGCAACTACAGCATTGCTAGCGGGGCAATTACTGCCACTGCCAACATTACGCCTGCGCCAGTCACCATCAGTGGTTTGGTTGCAAATAATAAGGTGTACACATCCACCACTGCTGATGTAATTTCAGGCACGCCGATTGTGACTGGCTTGTTAGGTACTGATACCTCAACAGCAAGCGGCACAGCCATAGGCACTTTTGCATCTCCAAATGTTGCAAACGGCATTACGGTTTCAGCAAATTTAAGTGGTATGACCTTAAGTAATGGCAATTATGTGATTACTGGTTTGACTGCGCCTTTGGCGGCCAACATTACACCAGCACCATTAACCATTAGTTCTGGTTTAGTTGCGCAGAGCAAGGTCTATGACACTACTACAGGCGCAACAATTGCGGCAGTAGGTACGCAGACATTGTCTGGTGTACTGGGTTCAGATGCGGCAAATTTAGATGTAAGCTCAAGCGGTCCATACACTGGCACCTTCAGTCAAACAAACGTTGGCACTAGTTTGGCTGTTACTCCGACAACAACTACAACTAATATCAATGGCTTAAATTACACCACCATGGCTGGAGTGAGTTTAAGTGGCTCAGCTGCTGGCAATTACTATGTCACAGGTCCAGCAACTACGCTTACCGCAAACATAACTAAAGCATCTTTAACAATTACTGCAAATAACCAAGCCTCTTTTATTACACAACCTGCAGGCACATTATCTTATTCATCCATTGGCTTGCTAGGTAGCGACACAATTTCTGCTGTAACTCTGGCAACGGCTGCATCGAATATCCAACCGGCTGGTCAATATGCCATTACCGCATCTAATGCAACTGGAGCAGCAATTGGTAACTACCAGGTAACGTATGCGCCAGGCACATACACTATTGTTCCTGCTGGTCAGCTTCTGATTCAGAGTAGTGGGGCGGTGACGCCTTATACAACTGCAGCAACTTTTGCCAACCCAACGGTAGCTTATGCAACCTCTAGTGGCGCTGTGATTAATAATCTTTACCTCACAGCGAGCAGCACGGTAAATGGTATCACTACCTATACTTATTCTGATGGAGCAGGTGCAAGCTTGAGCTTTAACTTTGCGCCTACTAACCCAGTTATGAGTGGTTCAAATAATGTAAGCGTTGGCACCTATGGCCTATCTGCAGCCAACTTTGTAATCACCGGCAATAACATCACCAACATCTCTCCAGTGGTCACTGGGGACCTAACGGTTACTCCACGGGCAATCACAATCATTGCGACACCTGCCACCTATGTATATAACGGTACCGTCAGAGTATTGGCTAATAACGCCGCCACCGCTGGTATTGTTGCGGGGGATTTGGTAACTATTTCAGATACAACGGCAGGCAAGAATGTCGGTAATTATTTCTCTGCATTGGCAACGGCTGGCGCAGACGCTAGAAACTACCAAACAAGCTTTGTAAATGCTAATTTGGCGATTACTCCATACGTATTGGGCTCGGGAGCAGGCGGCCCGGCAATTAGCGCTTCTGCAAATAATAGGGTCTACAACACAACTACTGACGCAACCGGTAGCTTGGCGATGACTGGTTTATTCCCGGGCGATGTTGTGACGGCTAATT
>NZ_JARXVX010000017.1:0-2009 GCF_029892205.1 Polynucleobacter sphagniphilus | reverse complement strand
AATGCGGCTGGCAATATCACTATTACCGCCAATAGCTCCTCAACTGGAATAGTTGGCCAGGATATCTATCTCAGTGCTGGTACAACTTTAACTTCATATACCGGTAGCGTAAATATAAGCAACAACAGTACCGGCAATGGAAGTGGAATCACAATTTATGCAGCTATTTCTGCGGCCACTGGCATCACTATCAACAATACCAACGTTGGTGCTATAGGCGTACAGAGTAATGCTGCTGGAACCCTCACTACAACAGCCGGCACGATTTCTATTACCAGCACATCTACTGGCTCTGGTGTTTACGCTGAATCGCTCGCTGGTCTAATTACAGCGCCAAAAGTGACTATCACTGGAACTAATAGCACTGCAGGTGGATTGGGTGCGTCTGTTACCGGTGGAGTTACGATTACGAACGTGGCTGGAACTTATACATCAGTAGCGGATGCATTAAATATCACCACTACTGTTGGTACCAATGGAACAACTGGCGGCATCAACGTTACTACAGGTGCCATCACTAATAACTCCAATGGCGGTGATGTCACATTTAAGACCAATGGTGACATTACAGCAACATCTGCGGTCAGCTTTGCTACTGCCAATACAACGAACCATGCACAGACAATTACCTACGACACCACATCAGGCAATTTAAATAGTCAAATTACGACCGGCTCATTTACCTATGCACCTACTGGCGCCATAAGTCCGGTCAACTATATTCAAAAGGCAAGTGGTTCAGCACTAACTGTTGGAACTGTGTCGGTATCTGGATCTATCACTATTGACAATACTTTTGGCTGTAGCGGTTCGGGATGCAACCCTACAAGTGGTTATCTTACAAACGGTACGGTAGGAACTACTACTGTTACTCAAAATGGTGCCGGGGCAATTTTAGCTAGCAACCTTACTGCTGGCGGCAACATCACAATCAATGGTGTTTGGGTCGGTAGTACTAATAGTGGCGGAACCCTAAATTTGAGCGCGGGGACGATTTCCGCGGGCCAAAATACGCTCAATGGGCCCGGTGCAATTAACCTCAATCTACTCTCATATAGCCCAGTCAATACATCCTGCATCCTGTATGCGGCTGGAGTCATAACTTTTAATTCAGGCACTTCGAGCATTGCTGGTGGCGGCATCACTATTTTGGGCGGTCTCATTGGCCCTGGTGCAAGCGCTAATTCAGCAATCTATAGCACTTCGCCTGGTAACAATGTTGTAACCATGAATGCCTACAGCAGCAATATTAATATTGGCACTGTAGCGCAACCAATTAGTGCTGGCTACGTGATGTACGACGATGCATTTGGGGTATTGACTGCAACAGGGACTGGTGCGAGTGCAGGTAACGTCTCCATCTACATGCAGGCAACTAATGCTGTTGGCACAGCATTCATACACACTAAAGCGATTGTTGCCTCGAATGCTGTAACCATCGTTGCTAGTGGCCTCACTGGAACTGTGCTCTCTCAGACTGGCGCAATCACAGCTAATTCTATTTCTGTAACAGGAACGGGTACCACTGCTGCCACAGTAGTTTCTTTAGGTGCAATGACGATTAACGCGGGCGGTACAGATATTTCAGTGACTGGAAATGACACTGCAGCGGGTGGAAACACTGGCATTACCCAAACAGGCGCAATAACCCAAAATGCCAATGGCGGCAATATCACTTTCACCTCTAACAATGCGATTAGTCAAAGTGGTGCAGTAACGGTAGCTCCCAATACCAGCGGTACCGCTAGCTATATTACTTACAACACTACTAGCGGAAATCGACTATCTACGATTTCAACTGGTGCCTTAACCATTGGCGCTGGAACTAGCAGCTCTGCAATTAATTACATAGAAAAATCAAGCGGCTCTGCATTAGCAATTGGCGCAACAACAGTTCCTGGTTATATTTTGGTAGACAATACCTATGGCTGCACAGGGGCTAGTTGTACTCCAGCGAGCGGATATTTAAACATGTCTACCATTAGTACATCAAATGCTTCAACTGGTGT
>NZ_JARXVX010000016.1:0-2397 GCF_029892205.1 Polynucleobacter sphagniphilus | reverse complement strand
ATCAACACCACCACAAATGCTGGAGTAGTAAGCGCTACTTCAACAGGTGGCAACTTTATTGGTGCCGGTTACGCTGCCGTATCCGGAGGAAGCATGGGTGCCTATGAGAGTAGTGGCGCCACCTTAAATATTGGCGGCTTCGTTAATATTCAAGCAAAATCTGCAGGTACCAATTTATACAGTTATGTAATTGCCGGTTACGGGCCTGGACCAATTAATGCGGCTGGCAATATCAATATAACCAATACTAGTTCTTCTACAGCACTACAAAGTGCGGGTGGTATTTACCTTAGCGCTGGTACAACTTTAACTTCATATACCGGTAGCGTAAATATAAGCAACGACAGCAACAACAGTGCCGGCAGAGGAACCGGACTTCAGATACTTGCTCCAATTGCTGCGGCGACTGGTATTACCATAAACAACAACAACTTTAATGGATATGGTGTTTATTCCACCGCAGCAATTTCGACCACTAGTGGTGCTATTACCATTAATAGTACTGACAATGAGGCTGGATTCCAAGCGGTAAATCTTACTGGATCCGTAACCGCTCCTCAGGTTCGCATTACCGCAAGCAACACAAATGCAACAGGTACGGGCGTTAGCCTTACTGGCGGTGTGACAATTACTGCGGGAACTTACGCTACGGTTGGTGATGCGTTAAATATCACCTCAACAGTTGCTACAACCGGTCTTGCGGGTGGCATTGTGGTGACTGGTGGTGCGATTACCAATAATTCAAACGGCGGAAGCGTAACCTTAGTTACAAATGGTGACATTACAGCAACATCTGCGGTCAGCTTTGCAACAGCAAACACTACAAATCACGTACAAACCTTAACTTATGACACCCGTACTGGTAATTTAAATAGTCAGATTACAGCTGGCATATTTACCTTTAACGCAACCGGCGCCACAAGTAATGTCAACTATCAGATTCTGTCTAATGGTTCTGCATTAACTGTCCCAGCTGTAACTGTGTCTGGAACAATCTTGCTGGACAATACTTGCGCATCAAATGCAAGTTATACCTGTTCAACACCACTAACTGCTTCATCTGCTACAACAGTTAACACCACTGCATCTGTTGGTATTTCCTTAACAGGTGCGCAGATATCAGGGCAGGGCATTACTATCAACGGCATTAATGCCAGCGCCTCTAATGCTGCCGTTGCATTAGGCGCAAATGGTTTAACCGTTACTAGTGCCGCCTCATTCTCGACTGCAGGTGTAAAAGCAATTTCAGTAATCGGATATAAAAACACGGCCAATATCGGTAATCCTGGAATTACTTCAACAGGTGCGCTTGCAGTCCAATCAAGCGGCGGAGATATCTTATTTAAATCCAATGGAGATGTATCTCAGTCTGGGGCCGTTACTCTGGCCGCGAATAATACCGGCCATGCTCAGGCAGTAACATATGACGTAACATCAGCGAATCAGAATGCTTCTATCGTAACTGGAGTTCTCACATACACAGCTAGCTCTTCTCCTGCAAGCAATCCAGTCAATTTCAGTGCGTTAGCAAGTGGTGGGTATCTAACTGTTGGTGCTACAACTGTTTCGGGATCAATAACGGCTGACAATACCTATGGCTGCACAGGGGCTAGTTGTACTCCAGCGAGCGGATATTTAAACATGTCTACCATTAGTACATCAAATGCTTCAACTGGTGTCTATGTAAGTGGTTCTTTGAGTGCGGGAAGTTCTATTACGATTAATGGGGCAAGCGCGAGTTCAGCTGCAGGTACGGCTGATGGTGCAGTTACTCTGGCTGCTATCACTATTTCTGGCTCGCAGGTAAGTGCAGGCAACCAAATCAATATTAGCGGATTTAGCAATGGAGCATCCGCAGGACATGGCCTAGCTTTTGAGGGTAATGTCACCATTAATTCCGGTACTGGCCCCGCTTTGGTAGGTGGCGATATTAATGTGTTGGCTGTTACTAGTGCCTCGGCGTGCTGTAGCGGATTTTGGATGAATCCAACAGCAGTAGCAAAAGTATCAGCTAATGCATACGGTAGTAGCATTAACTTTGGTACTCAGGCCACTCCGATTCAAGGTGTTCTAGGTATCAATGGCTACACGTCATCATTTAATACCTTGAGGGCAACCACTGTTGGTGGCGTTGGTGGCAATATTAATATTTACGCTCAATCGTATGCAAGCGGTTATAGCGCCGCCTACATTGCTGGCACTATTACTGCAGATGCTAACGTGGTGGTTAGAGCGTCTAAAACTGATGCAGGTCTTGCTGTAGCACTCAATTTATCTGCAGCCATTACTTCTAATAACGGATCCGTTTCAATAACGGGAACTACCTCAAGCGCTGCTTACTATGGGGCATCAATTACTGGAGTTATCAACGGTTACGCAGGCGTCACTATTTTTGGC
>NZ_JARXVX010000015.1:0-2704 GCF_029892205.1 Polynucleobacter sphagniphilus | reverse complement strand
TGCGTATTTCAGCGATCGTGACCGCCTGTTTCAGATTCAGCGTGACCGTCAAGGCTCTAGTATTTGAAGGCTCAGTTATTGTAGTTTAGCGGTCACGATGCCTTCTGTTTTTTGACGGTTTCCGCCGTGTTTTCCACCTCTTGCTTGCGCATGGATTCACCCTTGAGTTTGATCTTATGGCTTTGATGGACGATGCGATCAAGGATTGCGTCAGCCAAGGTGGGATCATTTAAATACTCATGCCAGTGCTCCACTGGAAGCTGGCTGGTAATGATGGTGGACTTGGTACCAACACGATCATCCATGATTTCTAGAAGGTCGGAGCGCTCTTCTTGGTTTAAGGGGTGCAAACCCCAGTCATCTAAGATCAGTAAATCAACTTTCGCAATAGATTGAAGTTTGCGTGTGAAGGTGCCGTCAGCATGTGCTACTCGAAGCTCTTCAAAGATACGGGGTACGCGCATATTCAGAGCCGAGAAGCCAGAGCGGCAGGCTTGTAATCCTAGGGCGCTGGCTAGCCAAGTCTTACCCACGCCAGCAGGACCAGTGAGCAAAATACTTTGAGCCCCTCTAATCCAATCGCAACTAGCAAAGCTAGCCACCTGCTTTTTATCTAAGCCTCTACCAGGGCGGTAATCGACATCTTCTAGGCAAGCGGTAGAGACCTTGAGCTTGGCACTTTTAAGCAGCCTTGCCTGTTTCTTATTCTCGCGGTAGGTGAGCTCTCGATCGACCAATAAACCCAAACGCTCTTCAAACGAGAGGTCATCTGATGCTCTTTGTGTAAATTGCTCTTGTAGGCCAAGAACCATGCCCTCTAGTCTTAAGGCTTGAAGCTGGGAGATGGTATGTTGATGAAGCATGTGATTTTCCTTCTTTCAGTTTTGCTGCTGGTTAAAAATTAGTGGAGATGCTTTAGTGGTAATACTTGGGTCCGCGCACGTTCTCATGCAAAGGTAGTTGTTGGGAGCTCTTTTTGTTGGCGGGCACTTTGCCTGCCTTGGCTAAGTCCAGCTTGGTCGCCAAGATGTTGCGCACGCTCTTTTGGGTCATAGCGTTATTAGCTACTGCGATAGCGCAAGCCGCTTCTAAACGCTCTTTGCCATATGATTTTGATAGATTGAGCAAACCAAGACAGGCGCGATAAGCGAGCTCGGGATAGGCTTTCTGATGCAGCAGGTGCGACACTAAGGATTGAGTAAATGCACCGATCCCCTGGCCCCAGTTCAGCAGACGCTCTGAACTCCATTCCAGATGAGCCTCGTGTGCTTTGGGCATATGCTCAGGCACAGTAGTTTGAGAAGATAGCCCATGGCTATAGCCCGTGCGCATCACGCGCACATGGGCGGCAATGCGTTTGCCCTCGCAGAGGATTTCCACTACGGTGGGGGTGACCCGCAGCTCGACTGCTTTGCGCGCATATTGATAAGGCACGCTGTAATAGTGGTGCTCTAACTCGACATGGTAATCAATGCCTACCTTGGCTTTTTTCCAGGAGCAGGACTCAAAGATCGTCGCAGGCAAAGATTTGAGTGCGGGTTTATCAATCGCTTCAAAGGCGCTACGGCGATTGCCAGGCAGCTTCTTGAAGGGGCGGGTATTGAGCTCTTCCAGTAAATGGGCAATGGCAATATTGAGATCAGCCAAGCTAAAGAACTGCTGATGGCGCAACCTAGCTAAGATCCAGCGCTCGACTACTTGTACGCCCACTTCGACCTTGCTCTTATCTTGCGGTTTGCGCGGCCGGGCCGGGATTACGGCACAGCCGTAATGAGCGGCGAACTCGGCGTACGATCTGCCCACTTGCGGTTCATAGCGATCGGGGTTGGCAACTAGGCTTCTCGGATTATCGGGAACGATGACCTGCGTTACCCCACCAAAATACTCAAAGGCTTTGCGCTGGCCCAATAGCCAATCTTCGGTCTTTTGCGCTCTCGTTGCTAATGCAAAGGTATAACTTGAAGCACCCAGAACGGCAACAAAGATCTGGGCTCTAGTAATTTCGCCAGTCAGGACATCAATGATGGGGATGGTGGGACCAGCATAATCGACAAAGCATTTTTCACCGGCCTTGTGGATTTGCCGCATCGAGGGCTTGAGGGTTTTTGCAAAGGCGGCGTAGTGGATGCAAAAACTGGTATAGCCATACGGCTTTTGCGTGGCAGCTTCGCAGTACTCACCCCAGAGTAGTTGCAAGGTGAGGCCTTTTTTCTTCATCTCTTGGTTGACCAAGATAAAGTCAATCGGGGCAAATTGGTTTTGGCCCGGCACCATTGCCTGCGGTGGCAGCAAACGCTTTGCTAGCAGCTCTTCAGTCAAAGGTTCAATGGATGCCCAGTCTAATTGCGCCGCTCTGGCTAGGGCATCGTACTTGGCGACAGCACCCTTGGATAACTCTAAGGCTCTGGCAATCGCGTTTAAGGACAGGCCACATTCAAAACGCAGCCGCAAAACTTCTTTAATTTTTCGCATGGTAATTGCTTTACTGGACATGGGGAGCCTAAAAAGCTCAACCATATCGGGTTCATCAAATTACCCTCGAATACTAAAATCCCCACTTATCTTTGCCTAATATTTAGGCAAAACGCATTTCAGAGGAAAGCACAAAAGCGGTCACGCTGATTCTGAAACAGGTGGTCACGCTCACTCTGAAATGACCGGTCATTTGCCTGAAATGGGTGGTCACGCTGGCCTGAAATACGCA
>NZ_JARXVX010000014.1:0-3033 GCF_029892205.1 Polynucleobacter sphagniphilus | reverse complement strand
CCTACAGGGCCAGAAGTAATGGTGTAAGAGCCTGCACTACCAGTTTCCACTGTAGAGGCGCCCAAGCTTAATGTGCCACCTGAGATGGTGGTGCCACCGGTATAGCTATTATTGCCGCTCAAGGTTAATGTGCCTGAACCAGCTTGAGTCAGAGTGCCTGAGCCGGTAATATTATTAGCATCAGTAATGGCATCGCTTCTATTGAAGATCAGCGCAGCATTATCAGTAACGCCACCAGTGCCTAAGTTTCCTCTTGTACTTCCTGCGCCAACTTGAAGAGTACCGCCAGAGATCGTAGTGCCACCGGTATAGGTGTTGGCACCGGCTAGAGTGAATTTTCCGGAGCCGTTGTAAATTAAATTAGTTACACCACTAATCACTCCACTACTGCTTTGAGCTGAGGAATTTGAGCTTGATGTAATTGTTAAGCTGGTGAGCTTGCTTGATGAACCGATCGACACCGCCCCACTACCTGCATTAATACTTAATGCATTAGATGGTAGAGCTAAAACAACCGTTCCACCTACACCCGAACCAGCAGTGCCTGTGCTGTAAGAGCCTCCTCCGCCAGAACCATAATTGGTGCCAGAGACACCATTACTAGCAGAATTTCCATTACCAGGGGCACCGTTACCTGCGCCAGTTCCGCCAACACCAGCAGTGCCACCGCCGATACTATATCCAGACCCGCCGCCGCCGCCTGAACTGTAAACATAGGATGTTCCAGTAATTGCACTGGTATAGCCATTACCACCGTTTTCCATGGAACAAATAGAGCCACAACTATTGCTTCCACCATAACCGCCGGCACCGGCATTGGAATTGCCGGCAGCTCCACCTATGCCGTACCAAGGATTCGAGCTAACGGTTGTAATGCCTCCTACCGAACCTCCACCGCCCGCTGCAGAGACCGATCCTCCGGTTAAGCCCGTGAGAGATGAAGCGCCGCCGCTGCCACCATTAGCAACGGCACCTCCGGATGCACCAGCACCACCATTACCAATGGTGATGCCGTAATTACTACCTACATTCAGAGCGCTATTTGAGCCCACTAAAACGGCACCGCCACCACCGCCACCGCCACCATTGTAGCAGGTACATCCAATAGAGCCACCACCGCCACCACCAACGACGAGATATTGAATACCTGACAAAGGTACAACTGTAGATACTGAGAATTGGCCTGTACCGCTAGTTGTAACGATCAAGCCATCTTGCACTGCTGCTGCAGATGCTGCTGTTGAAGTGCCATTTAGCAAGTAGTTAGTTGCAGCGTAAGTAAATTGGAAAATTGCACCGGTTGAAATAGCACCAGTAATCGTCACTCCACCACTGCTGCTGCTCAATGTTGGTGAGCTACCTGCCACATACAATGCGCCTGCATATGTTTGTGAGCCAGCCGTAGTTACCGAGCCTATTAACACGGTGGATGCGGTGCTACTGCTGAAATTGAGAGATGATAGAGATACAGATCCTCCAACATTGCCACCCAACACAATAGAACCCGTTCCACTAGCAACCGTTAACGACTGCGAACCAGATGCCGTTCCGTCTACAGCCCCAGCAAAAACTACAGCACTATTGGTAGTTGTAAGCGTAGTATTAGCACCCAAAGTAACTGCACCACTATAGGTTTGAGCGCCGCTAGTAGTAATGGCATTAGCTAAAGTGGAGGTGCCGCTTACTGCTAGAGAAGATGTGCCGGAACTGTTAGTGATGGCTGGGGATGTTCCAGACATAGTGAGCGAGCCAATCGTCAAGGCTGTTTGTAGATCTAAGGTAGCGCTAGTAATGGCGACTGCACCAGAGGTTGCGCCAGTTGTGCCGCCGGTAGCGATGCGCAAAGTACCAGCAGATACAGTTGTACCACCGGTATAGGTATTAGCGCCACTAAAGATGACGGTGCCGATATTGCCTGCTGAGTCGACTTGTAAGCCTGCACTATAAGTAGCAGCGCCAGTATCCGAAACAATACCGCCGATAGTTAAGGTGCTGCCAGTAGCTTGACTAATGATATTGACTGATGGAATGCTGGTGGTTGTGATCTTAGTGAGATACACAGGCCCATTTATAGTCGATGCAGTGCTGGTATTGCTATTGGTCAGTGTTGCAGCAGTGGTAGTTGATGAAACATAACTACCAACCATAGTGATTGGGTTATAGATCACACCATAAGTAGTATTACCGGCGCCGTTCACATCCAAAGTACCACCAGCATTAATGGTGACTCCACCAATACCTAATGGGCTTGAAGAGTAAGTGGCATTGTTATAAGTGGTATTACTTGATGAACATACTGCAGCAGAAGCAGTGCCGCACATAAAGTAAGAGGTTGCAGTAAGTTTGAGGGTGCCACCGTTAATAGTGGTGCCGCCACCATAAGAGTTATTACCTGACAACGTCAAAGTACCGGCAGTAAGAATCAATGAGCCAGTACCGCTAATTGCATTCGATACACTAGTTGAACCTGGCAAGTTAAACGTGAGTGCGCCATTATTAGTCACTGCACCAGAACCTAGTGCTCCAGCAGTAGTGCCATCACCAATTTGCAATGTACCTGCTGTGATGGTTGTAGTGGTGCTGCCGTTGGTAGCGTTATTGATAATGACGGTACCGGTTTGGCCTGTGCCGCCGTTAATAGTCAGTGCATAAGCGCCAGCGATACCGCCAGACAAAGTAATCGACTTCGTTGCCGCTTCACCAATGGAGGCGCCAATACTACCAATCGTTACAAGACCGCTAGTAGTTGCTGCAGAACCTGAGTTGATTAAGGCCCCTGCACTACTAATACCAGTACCACTGATATTTAATGCATTGCTAATGTTGTAACCCGCTAGATCTAATACTGCTCCGCTATTGACGGTAACTGTACCAGTACCAAATGGGCCGTTAGTCACACTACCAGTTGAGGCGATGCCGGCTTTGAGGGTACCAGTTGAGACAGTAGTACCACCACTATAAGTATTGTTGCCGGAGAGCGTAGTCGTTCCAGTAGTGTTCTGTGTCAGAGCTAAAGTACCCGTACCATTAGAG
>NZ_JARXVX010000013.1:0-3515 GCF_029892205.1 Polynucleobacter sphagniphilus | reverse complement strand
TTGATTCGTATCATGGCTGGTGCCGATATCTATTCAAGCAATACAGCAACCTCATTGAACTTGATCGCAACTGGCGGCCAGATTGACATTAATAGCAACATTACTGCTGGACAAGTATATGCAGTAGCCCAGGCTATTAATGTAAATGGTTCTATTAATACTAACGGTGGAAATAATTCCAATATTTATTTAGCTGGTGCCATTATTAATATTCTCGGTAATATTAATTCCAATGGCAGCAACAGTAATAATTCGAATAATACAAATTCAAGCAATTTAAATTCTGCAAATACGACTACTGCGAATAATCGTCGCAATGGTCAAAATGGTTTAAATGCAGACAGTAATACTTATACAAGTAACGGCGGTTTAATTAATATTCTGGCAACTGGTGATATCAATATCGGCAGCAATAGTTATATCTCAGCAAATGGTATTAATGGGGGAGCAGTCACGATTGTTTCAACAGCCGGCCAAACAACGATTAACGGTATTGTCGATTCAATCGGTAAAGTAACTAACGGCGGCAATATCGCCATTGTTGGTAAAACCCAAACAGATTTAATTGGTGCATTAATTAGTTCAGAAGGATTAAGCCAGGGTGGCGTCATCAATTTGGGCCAAGTAAATAATTTGGGTAATGGCACTATCCTTGCGCCACCAGCAACCGCACCTCCAGCACTCACAAATTTCGTGAACACAGCATTAGCGGCAGCAGTAGATTCAAACAACAGCATCACTAGCAGCAACATCAATCTTGATAGCCAAACTGGCATCAATGCACCAAACGGCACTATCGTCGTCTTCGGTGACCAGATCCAAATCAACAATTCATCTCTAGCAGCCATCAATGGCGACATTGCTATTGGCCGTCCAAGCTATAGTCAAGGCGCAGTAGCTAGCTTAGTTGCAATTTCTAACTCCACATTGACCGCAAACCGCGTAGAGACCTCTGGTGATTTGTTGGGCACTCAAAATACAGCGGTTGTATCAAATGAGTGGCTGCTTGACCCAACCACCGTCACCATTACCGCTGCTGCTTCAACGGGCGGCACACTGGCTAGCGCACTTGCAGCCACTGGTGCGTCAAATATCAGCACGGCGGATATTGTTGCGGCCATTAATGCCGGCAATACGGTCAACGTAGTAGCAACAGGCGCAATTACTCAGACTGGTGCTTTAGCATTTGCGCCAGCTACAGGCATCACAGGTACCTTGATTTTGGATAACCATTTAACTCAAGGGTCAAGCATTACCTCTTCAGGTGGAATTACTTCTTCAGGCGCAGGTACGGTTAATTTGCAATTCCTTGCTGGCGGTCAATCAATCGTTAGTGGTGCAATCACAGCAAGCAGCGGCCCAATAAATGTGGTCATGCAATCTTATTGGCAGACTAACACTACCAATTTGGGCTCAGGAGCTGGAGCTAACGTTATAAATACTGCCCCCATAACGACGAGGGGTGGATATGTCATCATGGATGGTACGGGCGGTACTATTGATTTAGTTAATCAAACCATCACAATGGGCACAGTCAATGTTGGCTATATACAAAACATTTATCCCCAAGCAAGCATCAACACCACCACAAATGCTGGAGTAGTAAGCGCTACTTCAACAGGTGGCAACTTTATTGGTGCCGGTTACGCTGCCGTATCCGGAGGAAGCATAGGTGCCTATGAGAGTTATGGCGCCACCTTAAATATTGGCGGCTTCGTTAATATTCAAGCAAAAGTTGCAGGTACCAGTTTTTACGGTTTTGTAATTTACGCTTACGGGGCTGGACCAATTAATGCGGCTGGCAATATCACTATTACCGCCAATAGCTCCTCAACTGGAATAGTTGGCCAGGATATCTATCTCAGTGCTGGTACAACTTTAACTTCTTATACCGGTAGTGTAAATATAAGCAACACCAGTACCGGCAATGGAAGTGGAATCGCAATTGATGCAGCTATTTCTGCGGCCACTGGCATCACTATCAACAATACCAACGTTGGTGCTATAGGCGTACAGAGTAATGCTGCTGGAACCCTCGCTACAACAGCCGGCACGATTTCTATTACCAGTACATCTACTGGCTCTGGTGTTTACGCTGAATCGCTGGCTGGTCTAATTACAGCGCCAAAAGTGACTATCACTGGAACTAATAGCACTGCAGGTGGACTGGGTGCGTCTGTTACCGGTGGAGTTACGATTACGAACGTTACTGGAAATTATGCATCAGTAGGGGATGCATTAAATATCACCACCACTGTTGGTACCAACGGAACTACCGGCGGCATCAACGTTACTACAGGTGCCATCACTAATAACTCTAATGGTGGTGATGTCACATTTAAGACCAATGGTGACATTACAGCAACATCTGCGGTCAGCTTTGCAACAGCAAACACTACAAATCACGTACAAACCTTAACTTATGACACCCGCACTGGTAATTTAAATAGTCAGATTACAGCTGGCATATTTACCTTTAACGCAACCGGTGCCACAAGTAAGGTGAACTATCAGATTCTGTCTAATGGTTCTGCATTAACTATCCCAGCTGTAACCGTGTCTGGAACAATCTTGCTGGACAATACTTGCGCATCAAATGCAAGTTATACCTGTTCAACACCACTAACCGCTTCATCTGCTACAACAGTTAATACCACTGCATCTATTGGTATTTCCTTAACAGGTGCGCAGACATCAGGGCAGGGCATTACTATCAACGGCATTAATGCCAGCGCCTCTAATGCTGCCGTTGCATTAGGCGCAAATGGTTTAACCGTTACTAGTGCTGCCTCATTCTCGACTGCAGGCGTAAATGCTATTTCAGTAATCGGCCTTAAAAATACAGCCAATATCGGCAATCCTGGAATTACTTCTACTGGCGCAATTGCCGTTCAGTCCGCTGGCGGTGATGTGCTGTTTCAATCAAATGGCGATATTACTCAAACGGGCGGCCTTACTTTATCTGCCAACACCACAACCCATGCACAAAACGTTAAATATGACACTACAAGCGGTAATGGTGGTAGCGCAATAACGATTGGAGCCATTACTTCTCAGGGCGCCTCAATCAGCGCGCCAGTTAACGTTACGGTAGTAGCAGCAGGCGCAATTACTCAGACTGGTGCTTGGGCATTTGCGCCAGCTACAGGCATCACAGACACCTTGATTTTGGATAACCATTTAACTCAAGGGTCAAGCATTACCTCTTCAGGCGGAATTACTTCTTCAGGCGCAGGTACGGTTAATTTGCAATTCCTGGCTGGCGGTCAATCAATCGTTAGTGGTGCAATTACAGCAAGCAGCGGCCCAATAAATGTGGTCATGCAATCTTATTGGAAGACTTGCACTACCAATGTGGGCTCATTCGCTACCGTTTTAAATACTGCCCCCATAACGACGAGGGGTGGTTATGTCATCATGGACGGTACTGGCGGTACTATTGATTTAGTTCATCAAACCATCACAATGGGCACAGTCAATGTTGGCTATCTACAAAACATTTATCCCCAAGCAAG
>NZ_JARXVX010000012.1:0-3884 GCF_029892205.1 Polynucleobacter sphagniphilus | reverse complement strand
GCATTACCAGTAGCGCTTGTGCCAGCAGCGTAAACCGTCGCATTAGTGCTCAGTGCCCCACTAAAGATGGTATTGGTATTGCCGTTCGCTAAGGCACTATAGGTATAAGCCAAACTTGGCAAGCTCGTAGCACCGTAAGTCATATTCGTAGCGGTGGCGGTAATAGTCAGCGGCGCTGCCACCATAGTTAATACGCCAGCAACATTGGAGATAGCATATCCCAAACTATTGGTATAGCCAGTTGGTGCAATAGTGTATGTCAATCCAGCATTGCCAGTTGCGCTCACACCTGCACTATAAACAGGTGCAGTACTACTCACAGTGCCAACGGTAATTGAAGAAGCTGCATCTCCATTGATCAGACCAGAGTAAGCTGCAGAAATAGTTGGCAGACTGCTTGCGCCATAAGTCATGTTTACGTTATTGGCAGTAACTGTCAATGTAGGCTGTTGACGATATACCGCATAAACACCAGACCCTAAGGTAGCTGAGTATCCAGCTGTAGATTTAGTACTGTTGTAGCGATAGTTACCATTTGCGACTAATGCGGTTGTGAATGTTCCGCTACCTGAAATTGTTCCGGTATACAACGTTGCCCTACCACCAGAACCAACAGTAATTGTTGGTGTGCCACTAATCAAAATATCGCTGCCAGTAGATGTTGCACCCTGCAACAAAGTATTGCCAGCATCAATCACAATTGCCGTAGCAGATGTGCTGGTAGCAGATAGGTTATTGGCGATTGTGATATTGCCTGTTGTAGTCTCAATATCCATACTTGCGGTAGCTAAACCGGAATAAGTAGAGCCGCCGATAGTGATTGATCTCAAGGCCAATGCAGCGGAATCTGTTACGGCCAAGGCGCCAACAGTTCCGGAGCTTGCTAGAGCAGAAATACTATTTAATGAATTTGTGAGGCTAATATTGCCAGCACCAGAAACAACTACACCATAGCTATTGTCGGTAACTTTTCCTGAAAGCGTAAATGTATCTCCGTTTGGCGCATTGATGGTGGCGGCACCAGAGAGCGTGATGGGGTTGCTGAGGCTCACAGTAGTAGCTCCAGCCTGTAAAGTGGTGGCGCCCGACATCGCCAATGTGCCTACTCCAAGCGCACTGTTATTGCTCACAATCAAAGTGCCGCCGCTTACAGTAGTGCCACCGGTATAGGTGTTAGCACCCTTAAAGATTACCGTACCCAAGTAACCAGTACCACCGACTTGCAATCCAGCCGCATTGCTACCTGCTCCATCAGCGATGATGCCGGCAATCGTTAAGGTGTTGCTATTGGAGTTTGTGATTTGACCGATGTAATCAACTAAGGTGCCTGCAGTACCAGCAATCTTGGTTAGGTTGATAGCGCCGTATTCGATTACTGCACCACTTGCCGCAGCAGCACTATTAATTAAGCTCGCTTGGCTAGTGCCTGTACCGGCACCAACCATCGTAATCGCTGGTACGTTACTGGTTTGAGTGCTAGTTCCAAAGTTATAACCATTGAGATCTAGAGTGGCGCCTGCATTGATGGTGATATTGCCAGTACCAATTGGGGAGCTAGTAACTGCGCTAGTAGTGGTGACATAAGCATTGCCAAACTGAAGAGTACCGCCTGAAACGGTGGTGTTACCGGTGTAGGTATTAGCACCAGAGAGATTAAGCACACCTGAGTTAGAACCGGTGTAACCAGAGCCAGAGTTATAAGCAAGCGCGACTGATCCACTAATCGCGCCACTAATTGCGCTTGCACCAGATGTAGAGTTAATAGTTAAAGTGGAGAGACTTGAAGCCCCGCCCAAAGTGACCGCGCCAGAGCCAGATGAAATAGTAAAACTTGGGTTGGACGATACTGCATAACTCAAAATAGCAGTACCTGCTGAACCATTACCACCGGTGCCAGTTCCGTTACTAGTGCCACCACCGCCGCCGTTACCATAACCAGTAGCGTTGCCACCTGAAGTACCGCCGTTAGTGCTGCCGTTGCCTGCAGCACTGGAACCGCCTACACCATAACCAGCGCCGCCGCCGCCGCCACCACCACCAGCTCCATAATAAACTTGCGTCCCTGTAATGGATGAGGGAGCTCCAGCCCCACCAGTACCGTTATTTGCACCAGCACCGCCAGCGCCGCCGCCGCCGCCAGCGATAAACCCACTACTGTAAGATCCTCCGGAGTTTCCTTGGCCAGATGTACCCGCAGCTCCTGTTGCACCAGAGCGATTTCCACCGCCACCGCCAGAGCCAAATGTTCCACTAGGGGCATTAGTCTGGCCACCGCCACCGCCACCATAAGCAGTAACAGTTGTAATCGTTCCACCTGACAGACTCGAAAGGCTACCATTACCGCCAATGCTGTTATAGGAACCTGAGCCATACGTTCCCACGGTAATGGAATAAGTAGTGTTACCCGTTAAAGAAACGGTGTCCGACAAAACACCGCCGCCGCCACCACCGCCACCACCATTGCTTCCACCTGCGCCGCCACCACCAACAACCAAATAAGTGGTGGATTGAGTGCTACTTGGTGTCCATGTAAATAGTGTGCCGTTGTATGCAAGAGTCCCTCCAGCAATTGAGCTGCTATAAGAAGTTGAGCCAATATCTGTAGTGGTCGTGCCATTCAATATATAAGATCCGCCAGACAATAATTGCAAAATATTGCTCGATCCCGGAATATCTCCTGTTACGTTGCCAGCGATATTAATAGGAGCATTGCTACTGGAAAGTGAGAGTCCTACAGCGGTCAATGTGAGGTTGCCACCATAACCCTGAGCACCACTAGTAGTGACACTGCCACCTAGGGTGGTAGTGCCATATCCAGTTGCTGTGCCTACTGTCGAAGCATTGCAGCCTGATGCATTAATACATAGATAACCCAGTGCGCTCGAACTACTGTTAGCGCCGACGGCGCCAGTAAAGTTGACGTTACCACTACTTGAAGTGCTACCAGTGTTAATGGCTAGGCCATAGTAACTAGCAGCGGTGCTATCCACTGTAGAGCCAAAGCTAACATTGGCATTTGTTGTTGAAATAGCAGTATTCGAACCCAGGGTCACTGCGCCAGTATAGGTTTGGGTGCCGCTTGTAATGATGCTATTAGCCAGTGTAGATGCACCACCCACTGTTAATGATGAAATACCTGAGCTATTGGTAATCGCCGGAGAAGTACCTGACATAGTGAGTGAGCTAATCGTCAAGGCAGTTTGTAGATCTAGGGTAGCGCTAGTAATAGTGACTGCGCCAGAGGTTGCGCCAGTTGTGCCGCCAGTAGCGATGCGCAAAGTACCCGCAGAAATCGTTGTACTACCGGCATAGGTGTTAGCACCCTTAAAGATTACCGTACCCAAGTAACCAGTACCACCGACTTGCAATCCAGCCGCATTGCTACCTGCTCCATCAGCGATGATGCCGGCAATCGTTAAGGTGTTGCTATTGGAGTTTGTGATTTGACCGATGTAATCAACTAAGGTGCCTGCAGTACCAGCAATCTTGGTTAGGTTGATAGCGCCGTATTCGATTACTGCACCACTTGCCGCAGCAGCACTATTAATTAAGCTCGCTTGGCTAGTGCCTGTACCGGCACCAACCATCGTAATCGCTGGTACGTTACTGGTTTGAGTGCTAGTTCCAAAGTTATAACCATTGAGATCTAGAGTGGCGCCTGCATTGATGGTGATATTGCCAGTACCAATTGGGGAGCTAGTAACTGCGCTAGTAGTGGTGACATAAGCATTGCCAAACTGAAGAGTACCGCCTGAAACGGTGGTGTTACCGGTGTAGGTATTAGCACCAGAGAGGATGACAGTACCAGTATTGCCAGTTGACCCAATAGTCAGGGCATTACCACCAGAGATGATGCCGGCTACAGTTACTGCATTAGTGGTACT
>NZ_JARXVX010000011.1:0-9346 GCF_029892205.1 Polynucleobacter sphagniphilus | reverse complement strand
CCGTTTCAATAACGGGAACTACCTCAAGCGCTGCTTACTATGGGGCATCAATTACTGGAGTTATCAACGGTTACGCAGGCGTCACTATTTTTGGCGGGCCTAATGGCGCTGCAACTGGTGGGGGTGTATCAGATACGGCAACCATTACCTCTGCAGCTGGACCTGTAAGTATCACCGGAATTTCAACTACTGCTATGGCTGTATCGGATACCGCACTCATTACTGGTAACTCTATTACTGTTACAGGTACCGGTACTACAGCAGCAACCGTGGTTTCCTTGGGTGCAATGACAATTAATGCCTGTTCGGCAGGGGTTGCGTGTAACTCCAATAATATTTCTGTGACTGGCAACGATACTGCTGCTGGTGGAAATACAGGCATTACTCAAACTGGTGCTATTACTGATAATGCCAATGGCGGCAGTATCTATTTCATCTCGAACAATCAGATCAGCCAGGCTGGAAACATTTCGATTGCTCAAAATACTAGCGGTATCGATTCCGTCATTAGCTATAACACCACCAATGGCAATAAGTTATCCACTATTAATGCAGGTGCAGTAACCTTCCTAGGCACTTCAACAAGCCACATCAATTACAACAACATCGCTAGCGGTGCTCCAATAATTGTGAATAGTGCGCTTAATGTTCCTGGCTCAATTACTTTTGACAATACCTACCTTGCAGGAGTGCAGGGCGGAATTAATGCTACAAATGCTTGGCAGTATGGAACCACCGCATCAAATGGTTTGGCTATTACATGTGCAACTACAGCAGCCTGCGGCAGCTTAAATGCGAATTTCGGTATTTATTTGCGTGGAGTAGTGGGGGCGTCCACTTCATCCGCTAATCAGCTATTTGATGCTGTATCGATTTATGGTGTAGCTCCTCTTACTTTTGTCACTACAGGCACATTTGCAGCTGGACAAGACGCCATTAATATCGTTGGCATCACACCTCAGTTTGTAGTCACCACAAATGCCTTACCCACAAGTACGGTGAAGGGCAATGCCATCGGTATTTCAGGTGCTGTAACAATTACCAATAATTCAACCGGTGGTAATACTAATATTGTTGCCTACCAAGGTCGTTATAGCGATGCAGTCACAATCACGAATGCATCAACAGCGGGAGCGTTGGAATTAAGTGCAATTGGAACCACAGCCGATATCGTCACTATCGCCGGCACTACCTTTACCCAGAATTCCAATGCAGGTGTATTCATCGCTACGTCCAATAACGGTAACGTCACGCCACCAAAGATTATTAACAATGGAACAGGACCAGTAGTCATTGAGGCGGGTGCTTATTTGCCAGTCGGCACTGTTTCATCGGTTTGCAGTGCGGCTGATTGCGGTCAAATAACAGCCTTAAGTGGTAACAACATCACGTCGCCAAACGGTAACGTCTATTTGTATGCCGGTTCGCCTGGAGTTACCGCCGGAACAACTTCCACACAAGCCTCCTTAGGATTGCTTTCTCCTAGCTTGGGTGATTTCACATTTAGCAATACATTGTTTAGCCAGGCTTATGCCGCTGGTAACGTTGCAGCTACATCATTGCCTATCTTTACATTAGGCGGCATTAATACTGCAAACGTAGCAGGTGGTACAGGCGGTACTAGCTGGAATACTGGTGCAATTACTTCTACAAATACTGGCCCAGTAATTCAGTTCCGTATTTCACCAAGTTACACAGCCACGTTATCAGGCAACGTGACTAAGGTTTATGGAACAAACGACCCATTAGCTACTGCGGGTAACCTTACTACTCCAGGCAGTCTTGACTATCAATTACAGGCCCTTTATACAAAAACGACTAATAATTCAGGCTGGGTGTCTAATGGTACGGTAGTAGGAACAGGTTCTTCGGCGATTACCTGTGCAAGTACAGATGGATGTGCGCTGATCACTGTTAATAGCGTGAACTTTGTCGTTCCATTGGGCGCTTTTGTTAACTCTTTGCAGGCATTGCCCCCAACTCCACGCACAAGTTATGGCACGCTTGCGGGTGAGCAGGTTAATACCAATAGCACAAGCTACACCTACAACATCACAAGCACACACGGCATTAGCGTAAGTTCTGGCGTGACTATCAATAGCTCAAGTTTTGGCAATGTTGGACTGGTTATTACACCTGCACCTCTGACTATTACCGCATCGAATCAGGCTGTGCAGGCAGGAACAGCCTTGCCTTTGGGAACCACCGCTTTCACTAGCACCGGTCTCATAACTACAGTTGATGGAGTAACTTTAGGGGATTCCATTACGAGTTCAACCTTAACATCCAATGGTTTAACCACGGTTCCGACAACCTTGGCGTCTGGAGTTTATGCTCCTCCAAACGTCAATAGCATCACCCCAAGCGCTGCGGTATTTGCCCCGGTTTCTGGATCACGTGGTGCTGCGAATTATGCAATTACTTATGTGGGCGGAACCCTTACATCTTCTGCAAATGCAATCGTCACCATCACCGCACTTGCTGACACCAAAATTTACGGTAATAGTACAACTACTAACGGCGTAACCTATAACAGTAATGGCTTGGGAGTGGTAACTATTGGCGGAACAAGCTATTCCATCGGCGGCTTGCCAGTTGGCGACACATTAAATGGACTGTCTTTAACTAGCTTGGGTGGAATAGCAACAGCGCCAGTAGGTAGTAGTTACCAAATCACCCCATCTGCAGCAGTGATTACCGGCACTGTTCCTTACACCCTGAACTATGTTTCTGCGCTAATGACAGTTCAACCTCGGCCAATTACGATTGCTGCCGTTGGTATCACCACCACATATGGCACGCCGGTTACAGTTTCACAAAATCTAACAACAGGCTACACAATAGGCGGCTCTGGTTTGGGTGCAAGCGACACATTAACAAGCGTCGCCGTCAATTACTACAATGGCACTACGAATTCCACAACCGTACCCGGTTCCACTGGGGCAGCTACTTATAACGCTGCGATTACTACAAGCGCAGCGACTGGTACCGGCGGCTTTAACTCTACCAACTACAACATTACCTATACGCCAGCCAACTTGGTGGTTAATAAATTGGCTGTATCCCTTACTGCCAATTCCCAAAGCACTGTATATGGAACAGCGCTAGCATTAGGAACAACGGCTTACACCAGCAGCCTGTCAAGCTTGCCGAATGGCGACACAATTTCTGGGGTGACATTGCAGTACAACAGCTCCGCAACTGTTCCTGGCACTACTAATGCGCTTACTTATACCGGTGGAATCGTTGCAAGCAGTGCAACAGGTACTGGCGGCTTTGGCGCAACTAACTATGCCATCACTTACAGCCCAGGAAATCTCACCGTTACCCCTGCTAACGTAGTGATTACACCAGCGAACGTTTCCGCATCCGGTCAGACCGTGATGTACAACGGGGCAGCTCAAACATTCAATCCATCTACTGGATTTACCGTAACTGGTATGCAGAATAGCCAAGCCCTAGTATTTAGCACTAATGGCCTGGCATCTGGATTAAATGTTGGAACTTATGCTAATACGATTACTACCTCAGGAAGCAATCCAACCGTTACAGGCGTAACGAACGGCGGGTCACTTAGTAACTACAACATTAGTGTTTCAGCACAAGGCTCACTCACGATTACCCCAGCGCCATTAACTGTTGCAGGCGCTACAAGCAATGTTGCTTATAACGGTAGCTTGCAAAATAACGCTAATCCAGTAGTGACTGGTTTAGTTGGTATTGATACTCAAGTGGGTAATGGCATCACCGTCACTGGTAAATCTTCAGGTACAAATGCCGGCACTTATAACGATGCTTTATCCGTTGCAGCAGCTGGCGCAACTCAGCTCTCTAACTACACCATTACCAAGACAAATGGTTCATTGGTGATTTCAAAATTGGCTGCCACTGTTACTGGTGCAACTACGGTTAATCCATATACCGGGCTTCTACAAACCAATACCTACACAACCACCGGTATTTTGAGTGGTGATACCGCCAATGTCACTATTGCCGGAAGCGCTGCTGCGACCCACGTATCCCAAGGCACAGTGCCAGACGTATTCTCGGTATCGGGTAGTGCAGCAGGAAACTATGCCTTCACTTACGCGCCTGGCTCAATCACGATTACTCCAGTAGCACTCTCTGTTGTTGGCGCTAATACCACCCAGGTCTATAACGCGACTACTCAAACGAATTCTGTAGCAACTGTTACTGGACTAAAAGCTAGCGATACAGCCACTATTGGTGGTTCTTATGGCGCCGGTAAAAATGTAGGTACTTATGCTGATGCCTTAACTGTTGGCCTTAGCAATTCAAGTGACTACACAATCGGTGTAACCAATGGATCGATTACTATAACTCCAGCAACCATTACGATCAGCGGCATTACCGCTAACAACAAGGTCTATAACGCCACAACTGCAGCCACCTTGAACATTGGAACGATTACCTACAGCGGTGTATTTGCTGGTGATACCGTTTCAGTAAACACCTCTAACTTATCCGGCACTTTCGTAGACAAGAATGTTGGAACAGCTAAAACTGTCAATATTAGTGGGGTAGTACTTGGTGGCAGTTCATCAGCGAACTACCAATTATCTGGTGGTGCTAACACAACGACCACTGCCAATATCACGCCTGCACCATTAAATATCACTGGTACTAGCGTAACTACAACATATAACGCTAATAGCCAGTCTTTAGCATCGCCAACAGTTACTGGTGTGATAGCAGGCGATAACGTTGTGGTGTCAACCATAGGTGGTGTTGGCACTAATGCAGGTACTTACGGTGCAAGCTATGCAGCTAGCGGTACAGATGCGGCTAACTACAGCGTCACATCTAACACCCCGACGCTCACTATTAACAAGGCAAACCTTGTTATTACGGCCAATAACGCCAATTCCTTCTACGGTGTTGGAGATCCAGCCCTGACAGCCTCTGTTGCCGGATTACAGGGTAGTGATACTGCTCCAAGCTATTCAGTGACTCGCAATGCGGGAACTGCTGTTGGTACATATCCAATTACTGCAGCAGGAGCAAGCAGCAATACGAACTACAACATCAGTTATGTGCCAGGTGTATTTACGATTTCACCAACAGGTGTTCTGGTAATTACGATGAATGCTGCTTCGACAACCTATGGCACAGCAGCAACACCCACAACCTCTACGGTTCAGTACGCTACCCCAGCAGGAAGTGGTCCGGTAACGGTTACCACCTTGACTAATTCTTCAGGAAATATCTGGACCGATGGTAGTTACTCCATCACGATCACACCAAGCATTACTAGTGTTGGCGTTACCCCGGTGGTTAGTGGTCTTAGTACCACTTGGAATGTGGGTTCATATACCAATGCTGTAAGCAATATTAATAACTACACACAGTCAGGCAGCCCGTTCTCCGGCGTATCCACAATTACCAATACATTGACGATTACTCCAGCACCATTGACGCTGAAAGTCGCTGATGTATCTAAAACCTATAACGCCAATGCCGTAACTGCGGCCCAAATTACAGCGGGTAGCCTCACTGGCGGTGTGACTACCGGTGTAACTGTTACTGGCGGCTCTTTAATGAATAGTCAAACTATTGCAGGCTTAGGTGGTGTTGTGTATAGCGGCCCAGCAGTTGGCGCTATTAATGCGAGCTCAACACCATATGCAATCAATGGTTCAGTAGGTAGTGGATTCTCAAACTATGCAGTGACTGTTGTTCCAGGTGCGCTGACTGTTAATACCGCTCCGTTGGTAGTGAATGGTGCATTGACAAACCTTACCTACAATGGCGCATTACAAACTAATGCAGCTGCAACGATTGCAGGATTGCAGGGTAGTGATACCTTAACTATTGCTGGTTATGCAACTGGTACCCATGCTGGTACGACAGCAGACGCGTTAGTAGCGACTGGCGCTGCTGCTAGCAACTACAGCATTACCTATAACAATGGAGCATTGACTATTAACCCAGCGGCATTGCTAGTTACTGGCGCTAATAATCAATACGCTTATAACGGCGCATTACAAACCAATACTGGCGCATCTGTCAGCGGCCTTAAAGGATCTGATACAGCAACAGTTGCTGGGTATGCAAGTGCTACGCACGTAGCCCAAGGTATTGTTCCTGATGTATTAGTAGCTACCGTGTCTAGTCCAGCTGACTACACCGTAACTTATGTACAGGGCAGCTTGCAAATTACGCCAATCGTGATTACTGCTGCGGTCAATACTGCAACCGTGATGTACAACGCTGCCTCACAAACTACTGGTTTTGTGGTGACAGGCCTCAAAGGTGCTGACACGGCAACTGCAGCCTCTGGTACGGCTACTGGTACTAATGTTGGTACCTACACCAGTAACCTCGTTCTCAATACGTCAAGTGATTACACCGTTGGCGCTATTACAAATGGTACTTTGACTATTACACCAGCGCCTTTGACTATTAGCGGCGGTTTAACTGCTAACAATAAGGTGTATGACACCACCAATGCTGCAACTATCGGGGTGACTGGTAATCAAACGCTTGCTGGCGTACTCGGTACAGATGCGGTTACTGTGTCATCAACGGGCCCATACACTGGCGCTACGTTTACCCAATCTAATGTTGGATCTGGCTTAACAGTTACTCCAGCAACTACTTCATCAGTTATCAATGGCGCTAGCTACACAACGATGGCTGGTGTTACCTTGGGCGGTGCTGCAGCAGGTAACTACTACGTAGCTGGAGTAGGGCCACAAACCTTAACAGCGAACATTACACCGGCACCATTAACAATTAGCTCTGGCTTAACTGCTAACAATAAGGCTTATGACGGCACTACTGCAGCTACTATTAGTTCAGCTACCCAAACCTTGGCAGGCGTATTGGCATCTGATGTTGGTAATGTCGCTATTAGTTCATCTGGCCCATACACTGGTGCGTTTAGCCAATCAAACGTCGGTACAGGCTTAGCAGTAAGCGCAAGTACGACGCCAACTACGATTGCTGGCGGTACTTATAACGCGATGACTGGCGTAACCCTATCTGGTAGCGCGCAAGGCAACTACTATGTTGCTGGCTTAAGCGCACCAATTACTGCCAACATTACGCCATACGTCATTAATTTCGGCAGTGGTTCGGGTCCTAATATTGCTGCTGTGGCAAATAACAAGGTTTACACCTCGACTACTGCAGCAAACGGTAGCTTGAGTATGGTGAACCTGTTTGGTACGGATTCAGTATCAGTAAGTTACACCAGCGCTGCATTTGCAAGCCCGAATGTAGCTACTGGCGCTACCGTTACCTTTAATGGCGTCACTTTATCGGGTGCATCTGCAGCTAACTACAGCATTGGCTCCACACCAGTAACAGCGACTGCAAACATTACTCCTGCATTGCTGACCATTACTGCGGTGGATAAGTCCTCTTTCTATAGCCAAGGCTTGGCAACATTAACCCAAGCGCCAGCAATAGGGCTCTTAGGTAGCGATACGGTAACTGGCGCAACGATTACGACTACTGCAACTTCTACAGGTGCAAATGCTGCTGTTGGCACATACCCAATTACGATTAGCGCTGCAACCGGTTCTGGTTTATCGAACTACAGCATTAACTATGTGCCTGCAAATTACACAATCGTAGGGCCTGGCGCCTTAGTGATTACCACTGCTGGTGTTACCACACCATATGGCACGGGTACATCGGGAAATATCCTTGCACCTGCATTGCCAACAGCCACATATACCACTGGCGGCACTAATATCAGCTCTTTAACTTATGTAAGCTCATCAACTACTGGTGATGTAACGAGCTATGTATTCCGTGATGCCGCGCTAAACACGGTTACATTTAACCTAACGCCATCCAATACAACTACCAGCACATCAAACAATATTAATGTTGGTAGCTACGCTTACGCAGCTTCCAACCTATCTGCAGTTGCTACCGGCTTAACTTCAGCTATTCCATCGGGTAATTTCACGGTTACGCCATTGGCTGTAACGGTTACCGCTACACCGACAACAAGCATGTATAACGGTAGTACCCAGAATCAATCAGCGGCAACGACTTCCCCCGCCATCTTGACTAATGACGTAGTCAATATTGGTGGCATTGCTTCTGGCAAGAATGTAGGCGTCTATGTATCGAATTTGTCGACTACTGGTGCGGATGCGGGTAACTATGCTTTTACTTATGTTAATAACAATCTAACCATTACGCCATTCATCATCGGCTCTAGTGGTAGTGGCGGTCCAAGCATCGCAGCTACCGCGAACAATAAGGTCTATGACACTACGACTGTTGCCTCTGGCGCACTGGCGATGACGAACTTGTTTGCTGGTGATTCTGTATCGGTTGCCTATACAAGCGCAGCTTTCGCAAGCCCTAACGTGGCTAACGGCCTAACAGTAAGCTTTAGTGGGGTTACCTTATCGGGCGCTGCAGCTGCTAACTATTCAGTTGCAAGTGTGCCTACTGCAACAGCCAATATCACTCCTGCGCCATTAACCATTAGCGCTGGCTTGACTGCTAATAACAAGGTCTACGACACAACCAATGCCGCTACGATTGCCGTAACGGGTACGCAATCTTTAGCTGGGGTGCTGGGTACAGACGTGGTATCAGTAAGTTCTACCGGCCCATACACGGGTGCAACATTTAGCCAGTCCAACGTAGGCTCAGGTTTGACAGTGACACCGGCAACTTCGGTTGTGAATGGCGTAACAACCATGACCGGCGTAACCTTGACAGGCGCAGCAGCAAATAACTACTACGTGGCGGGAGTAGGGCCTCAGACATTAGTGGCTAACATTACACCGGCACCTTTGACCATTAACGCTGGCTTAACTGCAAACAATAAGGCGTACGACGGCACAACTGCAGCTACCATCAGCTCGGCCTCTCAAACGTTAGCGGGTGTATTGGCGGCGGACTTAAATAACGTGGCTGTAAGCTCATCCGGTCCGTACAACGCTACCTTTGCTAGTAAAAATGTGGCTAATGGTATTACCGTGACACCAAATACCACCCCGACAGTGATTGCTGGCGGCACCTATAACGCGATGAGCGGTGTAACGCTCTCAGGTAGCGCTGCGTCGAACTACTATGTCACTGGTACAGCGTCCCCAATTACTGCCAACATCACGCCATACATCATTAATTTCGGTAGCGGCACAGGCCCGAACATCACCGCAGTAGCAGATAGCAAGGTCTATACCTCCACCAATACTGCAAACGGCGTATTGTCGATGGTTAATTTGTTCCCAGGAGATTCAGTAGCCGTTAGCTACGCGACTGCTACTTTTGCTAGCCCAAATGTGGCTAACGGAATTACCGTGACATTCAACACGCCAACCCTGTCTGGTGCAAGCGCTGCTAATTACTC
>NZ_JARXVX010000010.1:0-15473 GCF_029892205.1 Polynucleobacter sphagniphilus | reverse complement strand
GACTTTATGTAGTTTTATGTAGAATCGGCCAGTTTTCTTTATACTGACCATGTAATAACGGGCGTAGAGAGCCGTTAAACCTTGTTTGGTGCCCATAGTGGGCACCAACTCTAGGGCTTGTGTGGGCGTAAGGTATGCGTACTCCAGTAGCGCCATACAAAACTCTCGATCTTTGTCTCGCCCTGCCGCAGCTTTAGCAAGAAAGAGATCAACCACATCAAGGCAGTACCCCACTCGACCATTGGTATTGTTGTTTTGCACGCGATGGACGCGCGTCATCCAGTCTTTTGGCAATATTGCGGTATCCGGTCCCACGCCTTGAGCGTAGTAGCCATAAGTCTCGTGGAATTGCGAGCCTTCACCAATTGCGCCATCAATCTCATCAGCCAAGTCAGGAGCCTGTCGTGGATAGATGTCCGCCTCCATGGAGACTGTGAAGACTTTTTCTGGATTGGGTACTTGACCAAGCATCGACTGACTGCCGATGATCACAAATTCATATTGGTTTGTGACATCAGCGCTTGCGCGAATGATGTGCTCTAGCTCTTCTCGTGTCATGGTAATTCCTTGAAGTTTTGCTCATTCTGGGCGGCAGTCAAAGAGCTGCCAAATACCACCCCTTTTTTGAGTGCGCTCACATCTTTCAAAATGCGTAGGCGCACTTCATCTGGAAGGATGGTCACCAGTGGTGAAGTTTGTCTGAGTTGCTGAGCATGTCTTGTTCGGCCAAGCGCCTTGCGCCAAGAGCCTGTATTTAAGATGGTTTGCCATTCGCGCCATAGGCCGGCAAAGCGAGAGTCGCCAGTAGCAAGCCAACGCTCTAGGGTGCCTTGAGCTTGTAGTAGCAATGCAGGATCAGTCTTTACTAACTGAACAGCTTGTTCATGCAAAGCAAGGCTTTGTAGATCTTGAAGTCGGTGCCCGGCGCTATCTGGCAAAACGCGTACTTGTACGTTGGGGGCAATGCGTCTGGACCTTGCTCCTGCTGATCCGGCGGGAGCGACTTGCATCGTATCGCCCGCCAAAAGCGCTAACTCTCCGCTAACGCCCAGAACGGACATCACTCTTAGGTAAGCGCCGATTGAAGGAGATGGATCACCTGCTTCAATGGACCGTAGAGTATTACGAGTAAGTTTTGCGCGCGCAGACACTTCGACCGTGCCAAGCCCCTGCGCCTTGCGTAAGCGCTTAATGCGATCACCTAGCTGCAGTAGCAACTGGCGCTCTAGGATGGGGCTAAGTTCAGAAGTAGTCATTTGATCATTATTTTAACCATAAATATATTATTTGGTCAATATATTGATCAAATAACCACAAAATGATTCAAAGAATTGGCTGCCAATTGCTGAGTGGTCTTTCTGGTTTTCATCCAATGCTAACTAAGTGAACTCCGTATCTTCGCATCATGAGCAGGCAACCCCACGGCTTTACGGACAAGCTCAAAAACCCCCTTGCCAAGCCGATCAGGGTGCTTGGGAATTCGCTGCAGGTTGGGGTTTGACTCTCGCCAAGCTATAAAGTCCGAAAAATAGAAGCATTTTTCAAACATGAGTATTGCTATAGCCTCTGAAGGGGTTTTAACTTTCGGAATACGTGCCGCGAGCATATCGCGCAATTGAATCCAGTCCGGGCGATTTCTTAATTGTGCGTAAAGCCTTGTCATCCCCTTTAATTTGCTCGTATTTTCTAGCCCTAATTTTTTAAGATAGGTTACGGCAGTTGCAGTGTCAAGCGTAATAAATTCAGCTATGAACTTGTTATTAGATTCAACTTTATCTTTATTGGCTTGTTGCTCTTCGTGACTAACATTGCCCAGAAAGTCCGGCCAACTAGTCCACTCCGTATATCCGCCGCTTGGGGCTGATGGAGATTTTCTGATGAAGCCCCAGTCGCTACCCGTCTTGGGATGTTTCTCAAATTCTGTTTTTGATTGGAAGCTAAAGGAGCGTACAAATTGCTTTGCAGTCTCCCAAGCCCAAAAATCATCAATTTTTCTGCCGTTAATAAACTCAAACCATGTTATTCCATAGCTTTGCAATATTGAATAAGGCGTATCTGTTGGGAAAAGACCTTTTTGGTGCGCATGTTCATACTGAGATCTTTCGATAATTCCCAGTCGAAGGCAATCCGCCCTGACATCTTCAATAGGCCTCAGCTCTTCTTTGTATGCAATAGACCTTCTTGCATAGAGTTCATCGAGCTTAACTCTAACTTGCTTACGAAGGCCTTTAATTTTGATTAGGTTGTATAGATCTTGCGCCTTCTCCTGAAAATGCGACAGAAATTGAATATTGTTGGTTTGAGCGTAATTTATAAAATCATCTAAAGCCCAATTAATACCAAGGTCATGTTGACTATATTCAATTGGGAAATTTGTGGGATCGCATAACTCAAGGCCAAGGTTGATAAATTCTTGCTGGATATGACTTAAATACCTCTTATAGCCATGTTGACGATAAATTCCAGCCTCAATCGCAATGAATGGTAACCCCTCCGTTTCATAATAGAGCTCCTTTTTTTGGCGATTATTTAGGTAGTCTTTGCTCCAATTCGGTAAGTTTGTTCGACACTTGACCCTGTCTTTGGAGAACATAAATACTTCAATATTTGCCACCTTGGGCAATTGAAAATCACCTCTGTACGGCTTGCTTGTTTCTTGCAGTTTTAGCTTTGGATGGCTGATGTATTCAATTTTTGAGTAATGAAGCCAATTGGCGACAATGAGTTCCGGGCGACTGGCATATTTGCGACCATCAATGCCATAAAGTTGGTTGGACCATTTCCCAGAATCAACCATTAATTTTTCTATTTCAGGCCAAAGACCTAAGTTACGTGCAGCACTTTGAGCGGCGCCATAACTATTGCGAAATTCTCCAGCAGACGTAAATTGTTCGCACAGATTTAGCCAGTCGGGTAATTTATAGGATTCCCAATTCTCTACTCCTCTGCGCCATCCTCGGGCATCGCTTAAGCGCGTTCTGAGGGTTTTTCGTCGCCCAATTTCGTTATACAAAACTGAGTCTAGGTCTTGAAGGTGGCTCAAGTTTGAGGGGTCGTAATTGCAAACTAGTTCAAATAAAAAGTCATCAGTTGCATTGCCATAAAGCTTGTATTTAGGTGTCATAGTTTTCTCAAGTGGTTGGTGATGGGTTGAAGTAAGGAGTTTGGCGAGCCTCATAAAAGGCCTCCCTTTGGGTGATCTGAGGATGGGATTGGGTCGGCTTTAGGGGGCACAGAAAGACCAGAATGTTTGGCAATTTCTAACCAAGGATTAGCGATAAGCGCAGCATCGGCACTTGGATTTACCTGAGTGTCGGGCAGCTGATTTGGCAAATTTGGAGGGGAAAAAGGAGGCAGCTTGGGTTGGTTTATTGCCTGAGGCTCGGGCAATTGTGGCGTTTGTTCAGTTGCCTTAGGTGCTCGACTCTGAGTTTTCGGTAAATGATTCACTCCAATGCTGTTAGGATTAATACCTGAGTGGGCGCTTACTTCATTGGCTAATTGGGGGTCAATAATGGGGTGTGGCTGGTCTTGCATCTGCGCCGCCATGAGTCTTTCAAAGGCGCTTCCGTCCTGACGGGTCAAGTTAGGAATGAATCGGGAGTAGACCCGAAAGAGCATCTCCGTAGTGGTGTGTCCCATCTGGCGAGCAATCCATTCGGGTGCTTCTCCAGAAGCCAACATGAGGGTGGCATAGGTATGGCGAGTTTGATATGGCACTCGCTTTTTGAGGCCCAATAATCTTAAGAGTGGATACCAAACTCGCTTAGAAATGTTGCGATGAGAAATCGGTGTTCCCGCACTGGTTGCAAAAACATACACGCCCTGCCCGGTCACTTTATGTTGAGCCAAAAGTGCATCAAAGACCATTTGGGACATTTGGATGTCACGCTCAGATTCTCCAGTTTTGGGAGTTTCCTCATAGTCATTCACAATCGTCTCTTTGATGGAAATCGTGCGACGTTCAAAATCAACGTACTGCCATTTGAGGCCATCGATCTCACCAGTACGGGTTCCCGTAAAAAAGCGAACGATGTAGTAATTGCGAAAGTCAGCTCGAACTGTGCGAAGAATGTCTTGGACTTCTTGCATTGTGAATGGCTGAACATCTGTCTTGCCCACTCTAAGGGGTTTGATATTGATAAAGGCCGGGGCAAATTCATATCGGTCGGCAGCCTCTGTCAATATCATCCGCAGCGGGGTCATGATGTGGTTGACGCGAGAAGCCGAAAGGCTCTCTTTATTCTTAATTCCGGGTAACTTCGCCAAAGAGGAGCGAAAAGCCAGAATGTCGCCCTTTTTAATTTCGTTTACAGGTCTAGGGCCAAACTGAGGAATCAGGGAGTTATCTAGAACACCGCGGGTAGTCGTTCTATGCGAACGCTTCCACCCTACTTCCATCTCTGAGTACCACTGGTTGGCAAATTCAGAGAAGAGGGGTGTTGACTTTAGAGATAGGGGCGCGAAATCAGAATACATTTCTGAAGTAGTCAAAGCCGGCCTGGTTGGGACCTTATGAGCAGGGGCGGTCATCGCGAGACGCGCCCCTTCCACCTCTGAAATGCGTTTACTCATCGGAAAGAAGTGCTCATGGCGGTAAGAGCCATTGGCTACAGCTGCTTTGATGTTTTCATCTAGCTTGGCCAATAACTTACGATTTGCTTTTGTGTCGGCTAGCTCGGTTTGCTCTCTACAACGCACGCCGAAAACCCGAAAATCGAGAAAGAGGCGCCCAGTTTCTTTTCTGACGCGAATGTTAGACATGGGCAACACCCCCTCTTGCCATTGGGATTTGATTTAAGGTCGAAGAGATCGCCTTAGTCATGTCATCCTCAATAACCTCCCAGATATAGAGAATCTTTCTTCCGCCAAAAGGGCGGAAATAATGACGCCCCTCCAATAAGACGGAATCTTTGAGTTGATCCCGAATCGTGCGGGGGTCATATTTGATGCGAGCTGAAAGCTCTTCGGTGGTGAGATAGGTCTGTGCCATTGTTAACTCCATGTAGTAAAATCAATCAAAGTGGCGAAAAGTAATTCTTAATTAACTTTTGCCATCCTGAATGACATTATGCATGAGTAAATGACATTTAGCAAGCACTTTTTACATTTAATATTAAAAAAAGCTATTTAGAATGATAAAATGCCATTTATCTACCCTTATGGGTGAAAGAAAACTCAAGCTGGTAGATGTCGCTCGTGAAACGGGCTTGCATAGAAATACCATTACCCTTCTTTACGATGAAACTGCTGCAAGGGTCGATTTGGATGCAATTAGCAAGCTGTGTAAATTCTTCGATTGCAAAATTGAAGAGCTATTTGAGTACATTCCGGATGCCCAAAATTAATAGTCATCTGGCTATAGGTTCAAAAATTTAACCATTGGCACAAGAAATGTGTCTATTTGAGGCTAATACTCAAAATCAGCACCGAGCAAAAAATGTGGGCGCAGAGCAGGCACAAAATGGGCACGGTTTGGGCACAAAAGCCCTTTGAGTATTGCCTGATTTATAAAAGAGGAGATATCAAAAGTATTGAAAGCCGAAAAATAGACCCCCAATGCAGTTTTTTGAGTTCTATGTGCCCAAAATCTTGGCGCGCCCGGCAGGAATCGAACCTGCGACCCTTGGCTTCGGAGGCCAATACTCTATCCACTGAGCTACGGGCGCCGGCGATAAATAAGATTACCTCGCTATTGTAAGTGCCTATAGTTAAAGCACTAGTTATAATCTTCGCAAAGTAACCCTATAAACCGTCAAACGATAAAAGTCCTATGAGCAACGAGCACGGAACACTAATTAAGTCCCCTAAACAATTGATCATCATGGTATTTGCCAGCTTTTTTGTACCATTGATCATTATTTTGTTGTTAATGGTTTTTGTTAACAATGGCAAGCGGACCGATTCAAGCCCATCAACTGACCAGCTGATTAAGCCCGTGGCTCAGCTCAATTTTCATGATGCAAGTGCGCCTCGTGAAATGAAGACCGGTGAAGAGGTATATAAAACCGTATGCTCTTCCTGCCATGCTACTGGCGCTGCTGGGGCTCCTAAGTTTGGCGATACAGCCGCTTGGGCGCCACGCATTGCTAAAGGCTACGATGCTTTAATGACTTCCGTTCTCAAGGGTAAAAATGCAATGCCAGCTCGTGGCGGCTCAAGCCCAGATGATGTGAGCGATTACGAATTGGGGCGCGCAGTGGTTTATATGACTACTGCTGCAGGCGGTAAGTTCCCTGAGCCTAAGGCTCCAGCAGCCCCTGCTGCTAAATAGTATTTCAATTCACAATAAGAAGGCTGGCTATATGCCAGCTTTTTTATTGCTCCTCACTAGGAGGCTTTGCATCTAAAGCAACTTGATAGGCCTCTTTTTTAGATATCCCTAAGGTTTGCGAGAGAACCGCGGCAATCTCTTTGCTGCCCAAATACGGACTTAGGGCATTGGCCCAAAGCAGTAAAGAGGCGTGATCTGCAGTCTCTCCATCATTTGCTTTGCGCCCTGCTATTAAAAGTACGAATTCACCTTTGAGGCTTTCTGCATCCTCAAGCCATTTTGGTATGTCCCCAATACTGAGTGCAACTACTTGCTCAAATTTTTTGGTGAGCTCCCTGCCGACTACGATTTGACGATCAGATGGGAGTGCTGTTGCCAGCACAGCCAGCGTATCGCGAATGTGGTGTGGCGATTCAAAGAAAATACTTGTTTTGGTGCTGGCATTGAGTTCGTGAAGCAGCGCATCGCGATCTTTGGCCTTGTTGGGCCAGAAGCCCAAAAACTGAAAGCGCCCTTCAGAGCCCAACAACACCGAGCCTCCAACAGAAATTGCTGAAGAAACCGCACTAGCCCCTGGAATAGGAATGACACGAAAACCGGCTTTTTGAACTTCATTGACTAATCTAGCGCCTGGATCAGAAACGCCTGGCGTGCCGGCATCAGAAATATAGGCCCAACGTTCATTGTTTCTGAGGCTTTGAATAACTGCTTGCGCTCCCTCCACTTCATTGTGTTCGTGAAGTGCCATGCATTTTTTATGGATGCCAAATTGCTGCAATAAGGCGGCGCTATGACGCGTGTCTTCACAGGCAATGCCATCGACTGCATTGAGGACATGAAGGGCGCGTAATGTAATGTCGCCTAAATTTCCAATGGGAGTTGCAACCATATAGAGCGCTCCCGCTGGGAGATCTTGTTGCTTGAGAAAGTCAAAAGTGCTCAGTTCCATATAGTGCGTCTTTGCGTGTTAATTGATCGAATTAATAAGAGCATACGTGGCTTTTTGTAGGCAGACGCATAAGAAGTAAAACCGCCCTACTTTGGCGCATAATATTGTTATGAATAAAGAAACTATTGAACGCTTGCGCATCCGCGCATCCCAACACTTCTTGGATAGCATTGCCGTCAAGCAAGAGGCGGAGAAAACACTACCTGAACTTGTTGCACGTGGCGTAATGGCTATGGCACAGTGTTTGCAATCCGGCGGGAAGGTGATGGCTTGCGGTAATGGTGGATCAGCGGCAGATGCTCAACATTTTGCGGCTGAATTAATTGGGCGATTTGAGCGTGAGCGACAAGAGCTGGCGGCTATTGCTTTGACAACAGACTCATCGATTCTTACTGCTGTAGGAAATGATTACAGCTACGATGAAATTTTTAGCAAACAAGTGCGCGGGCTTGGAAAAGAAGGCGACATCCTATTGGGGATTTCAACATCAGGAAATTCTAAAAATGTAATTAAGGCAATAGAGGCAGCTAAAAAAATGGGCATTAAGGTGATCGCCTTCACTGGAAATGGTGGTGGCAAAATTGCAAGCTTGCTCGATCAGGATGATATTCATCTTTGTGTTCCCTCTAGTCGAACTGCGCGTATTCAAGAAACCCATCTAGTGCTGCTGCATGGTTTATGTGATGGTGTAGATCACCTGATGTTTGACTAATACATTATTGACCCGTTAATAGAAAGCATCCCCATGTTCATCAAGTCGATCACTAAATTTGTTATTGCCTCTTCATGCATCTCGCTGCTATCTGCATGTGCTGTTGTTGCGGTCGGCGGCGTTACAGCGGGTGCTACTATCATGGCAGATCGTCGGACGCCAGCCGTGCAAGCAATTGACAAAGGGATTGAGCTCCAGGCAGAGAACGCATTGGACAAGCGCTTTGGAGACAAAGCAAATATTAATGTCACCTCCTTTAATCAAAAGGTATTGCTGACTGGTGAGGTGCAAGACGATGGCATCAAAAATGAAGCCGGGGATTATGTGAAGAGCATGAAGAATGCTCGTAGTTCATTTAATGAATTAGTGGTTGGGCCGATTAGTAGTTATACCGCTCGTGCGAGCGACTCTTATCTTGAGTCAAAAATTAAAACCCAAATGATTTTTACTGATCAATTGCCATCGAACTCAATGGCAATTGTTGCAGAGGGCGGAAATGTTTATTTAATGGGAATATTGACGCAGAATGAAGCTGCCTTAGCTAAGAAGGTAGCGAGCAATACAAATGGAGTAAAAGAAGTTTTTGCTTACTTTGACATTATTTCCGACGCAGAAAAAAATCGTCTAGAAAAGCAAGGTAAGGCTGACGATACCCAGCCTAGCAGCCCGCCAGTAAACAAATAAAAAGCAATGGGCGCTTGGCCAATCGCAAAAAAAAGCGTCTGCGCGCTAGCTGCCTTTTTATCTATCGCTTCAGCACACGCTAGCAACGATACTGAAATGGCACTTGATATTGCTAAAAAAAATGCATGTTTGGGTTGTCATGCAGTGTCTAAAAAAATAGTGGGGCCAAGCTATCAAGACGTTGCTCTTAGGTATAGAAACAATCCGCAGGCAATTGCTTTTTTGAAAAATAAAATACGCAATGGTGGGGTGGGTTCTTGGGGTGTGGTTCCGATGCCTGCCAATAGTAAATTGAGCGACTCAGACTTAACTTTGCTTACACAGTGGATCTTGCATGGGGCTCCTAGTCTCAATTGAGCTATCGGTAGAGGGATATCCTCTTATCAGTTGGTAAGCCATGAATTGTTATCGCCCCCTTGCTTGGTGGCAGGCGTACCCGCTAAAAACGCATGCTTCTTGGATTGGGCTCTTAATTAGAGTTTTCCATTGCCCCAAAACTAGTGTCGCCAAGCTAAATAGTCAGATCGACGACGAAATATAGGATTTCTGGGGCAACATCACCATGGTTCTTTTAGGCCGCTAGCCCAGATAAATAAGGGGTCTTAGGCTGTTTGCTAGAGGGGGTGAGAAGAAACTGTAGCGATACAGATGGACCGGAAACCCAGGTGCTGTATGGCTTCCAGCCTGTTTCCCCACCTTTCGGAGAGTGACGTACCAAAAATTAGTAGATTTACCCTCAACATATTGAGAAAAAACAATCAAAACTACAAAAAACACCTAAAAAAGAGTGATTTTTTTCTGGCCTAGTGTGAAAAATCCTCTAAAAATGGAAATATTTTGAATTTTTTTTAAAATATTTTCAATTTATATCTCATTGTTTTAAAAGGATTTATTTAAGAATTAAGAAAAATCTTCGCTTTTTTTATGAAATAGACGACGAAAGGTGTTGACGACTGTGAAAAACGGGTATAAAGTCTCATCTCTCTGCTGCAACGTTTTAACGAAATACGAAACGCAAGTCAGCCCTCTTTAAAAATTAGTCAACCGATAATTGTGGGTACTAGGCAAAAGCATCCAGTCCTTCGGGACAGATGTAAATAAATAGTACTCATAGACAGTAAAAAGATTTGGTTTTATTACCAAGTCAATTTCTTGAATGAGTGCGACGATCCGCAAGGATCACAGGAATTGAACTGAAGAGTTTGATCCTGGCTCAGATTGAACGCTGGCGGCATGCCTTACACATGCAAGTCGAACGGCAGCACGGGTGCTTGCACCTGGTGGCGAGTGGCGAACGGGTGAGTAATACATCGGAACGTACCTTATCGTGGGGGATAACGCAGCGAAAGCTGTGCTAATACCGCATACGCCCTGAGGGGGAAAGCGGGGGATCGAAAGACCTCGCGCGATTAGAGCGGCCGATGCCTGATTAGCTTGTTGGTGGGGTAAAAGCCCACCAAGGCGACGATCAGTAGCTGGTCTGAGAGGACGATCAGCCACACTGGGACTGAGACACGGCCCAGACTCCTACGGGAGGCAGCAGTGGGGAATTTTGGACAATGGGGGAAACCCTGATCCAGCAATGCCGCGTGAGTGAAGAAGGCCTTCGGGTTGTAAAGCTCTTTTGTCAGGGAAGAAACACCGGCTCTAACACAGTCCGGGAATGACGGTACCTGAAGAATAAGCACCGGCTAACTACGTGCCAGCAGCCGCGGTAATACGTAGGGTGCGAGCGTTAATCGGAATTACTGGGCGTAAAGCGTGCGCAGGCGGTTATACAAGACAGGCGTGAAATCCCCGGGCTTAACCTGGGAATGGCGCCTGTGACTGTATAGCTAGAGTGTGTCAGAGGGGGGTAGAATTCCACGTGTAGCAGTGAAATGCGTAGATATGTGGAGGAATACCAATGGCGAAGGCAGCCCCCTGGGATAACACTGACGCTCATGCACGAAAGCGTGGGGAGCAAACAGGATTAGATACCCTGGTAGTCCACGCCCTAAACGATGCTGACTAGTTGTTCGGGATTTACATCCTGAGTAACGTAGCTAACGCGTGAAGTCAGCCGCCTGGGGAGTACGGTCGCAAGATTAAAACTCAAAGGAATTGACGGGGACCCGCACAAGCGGTGGATGATGTGGATTAATTCGATGCAACGCGAAAAACCTTACCTACCCTTGACATGTCACTAACGAAGTAGAGATACATTAGGTGCTCGTAAGAGAAAGTGAACACAGGTGCTGCATGGCTGTCGTCAGCTCGTGTCGTGAGATGTTGGGTTAAGTCCCGCAACGAGCGCAACCCTTGTCTTTAGTTGCTACGCAAGAGCACTCTAAAGAGACTGCCGGTGACAAACCGGAGGAAGGTGGGGATGACGTCAAGTCCTCATGGCCCTTATGGGTAGGGCTTCACACGTCATACAATGGTGCATACAGAGGGTTGCCAACCCGCGAGGGGGAGCTAATCTCAGAAAATGCATCGTAGTCCGGATCGTAGTCTGCAACTCGACTACGTGAAGCTGGAATCGCTAGTAATCGCGGATCAGAATGTCGCGGTGAATACGTTCCCGGGTCTTGTACACACCGCCCGTCATACCATGGGAGTGGGTTTTGCCAGAAGCAGTTAGCCTAACCGCAAGGAGGGCGACTGCCACGGCAGGGTTCATGACTGGGGTAAAGTCGTAACAAGGTAGCCGTATCGGAAGGTGCGGCTGGATCACCTCCTTTCTAGAGAAAAGATGCTGGAGCTATAGTGCCCACACTTATCGGTTGACAATAAAAGCCACGGGTCTGTAGCTCAGCTGGTTAGAGCACTGTGTTGATAACGCAGGGGTCGTAGGTTCAAGTCCTACCAGACCCACCATCAGCAGTGATATGGACTAAGTGGACGTTGGGGGATTAGCTCAGCTGGGAGAGCACCTGCTTTGCAAGCAGGGGGTCGTCGGTTCGATCCCGTCATCCTCCACCAACATCTAAATGTCAAAACTAAGCGAACATTTAATCGTTTAGTTTTGCCATTTATGGCTGTTCTTTAAAAATTTGAGTAAGCAAAGTGTCTAATGTTTCTTTGAGAGGACATTAGACAATGTAATAAGGGTAAAGATTGAATCATCAATCAGTAATATCAAACGAGTTTTTACAAAGTTCTTAACAAGTACTTACAGTTTGGATTACGGCAAACATGTCAGAAGTAGAAGTAAAACCTGTAACGGTTACTAGCAATGGTGCTCGTTATAGGATCAAGTGAATAAGTGCACATGATGGATGCCTTGGCGATTACAGGCGACGAAAGACGTTATAACCTGCGATAAGCCCCGGGGAGCTGGTAAATAAGCTTTGATCCGGGGATTTCTGAATGGGGAAACCCACCACTTTTGTGGTATCCATACCTGAATACATAGGGTATGAGAAGCGAACCTTGTGAACTGAAACATCTAAGTAGCAAGAGGAAAAGACATCAACCGAGATTCCCAAAGTAGTGGCGAGCGAAATGGGAAGAGCCTTCTAGTGATAGCTCAGTAATTAACAGAATGGAATGGAAAGTCCAACAATAAAGGGTGATAGTCCCGTATGTGAAAATTATTGGGTGGTACTAGGCTAGAGACAAGTAGGGCGGGACACGTGAAATCCTGTCTGAATATGGGGGGACCATCCTCCAAGGCTAAATACTCGTAATCGACCGATAGTGAACAAGTACCGTGAGGGAAAGGCGAAAAGAACCCCGGGAGGGGAGTGAAATAGATCCTGAAATTGTGTGCATACAAACAGTAGGAGCCTCGTAAGGGGTGACTGCGTACCTTTTGTATAATGGGTCAGCGACTTACATTCAGTAGCAAGCTTAACCGAATAGGGAAGGCGTAGCGAAAGCGAGTCCGAATAGGGCGTTAGTTGCTGGGTGTAGACCCGAAACCAGTTGATCTATCCATGGCCAGGTTGAAGGTGCGGTAACACGTACTGGAGGACCGAACCCACTAACGTTGAAAAGTTAGGGGATGAGCTGTGGATAGGGGTGAAAGGCTAAACAAAACTGGAAATAGCTGGTTCTCTCCGAAAACTATTTAGGTAGTGCCTCGTGTATCACCGTAGGGGGTAGAGCACTGTCATGGTAGTGGGGTCCATTGCGGATTACTGCGCCATAGCAAACTCCGAATACCTACGAGTGCAAGCACGGGAGACAGACATCGGGTGCTAACGTCCGGTGTCAAGAGGGAAACAACCCAGACCGCCAGCTAAGGTCCCTAATATATGCTAAGTGGGAAACGAAGTGGGAAGGCTAAAACAGTCAGGAGGTTGGCTTAGAAGCAGCCATCCTTTAAAGAAAGCGTAATAGCTCACTGATCGAGTCGTCCTGCGCGGAAGATGTAACGGGGCTAAGCATATAACCGAAGCTGCGGATCACAGCAATGTGATGGTAGGAGAGCGTTCTGTAAGCCTGTGAAGGTGTCTTGTAAAGGATGCTGGAGGTATCAGAAGTGCGAATGCTGACATGAGTAGCGATAAAGGGGGTGAAAAGCCCCCTCGCCGTAAGCCCAAGGTTTCCTGTTCAACGTTCATCGGAACAGGGTGAGTCGGCCCCTAAGGCGAGGCAGAGATGCGTAGCTGATGGGAACAAGGTTAATATTCCTTGACCATTGTTAGATGCGATGGGGGGACGGATCGCGGAAAGTTGTCCGGGTGTTGGAAGTCCCGGTTCTTGCGTTGGAGATGGCTATTAGGTAAATCCGGTAGCGTAATTCAAGGGCGTGAGACGAGCGAATTTATTCGCGAAGCAATTGGAAGTGGTTCCAAGAAAAGCCTCTAAGCTTCAGTCTAACAAGACCGTACCGCAAACCGACACAGGTGGGCGAGATGAGTATTCTAAGGCGCTTGAGAGAACTCAGGAGAAGGAACTCGGCAAATTTGCACCGTAACTTCGGGATAAGGTGCGCCCTTGTAGCTTGACCGTGAACAACGGGAGGGCGAAAGGGTTGCAATAAAAAGGTGGCTGCGACTGTTTAATAAAAACACAGCACTCTGCAAACACGAAAGTGGACGTATAGGGTGTGACTCCTGCCCGGTGCTGGAAGATTAAATGATGGGGTGCAAGCTCTTGATTGAAGTCCCAGTAAACGGCGGCCGTAACTATAACGGTCCTAAGGTAGCGAAATTCCTTGTCGGGTAAGTTCCGACCTGCACGAATGGAGTAACGATGGCCACACTGTCTCCTCCTGAGACTCAGCGAAGTTGAAATGTTTGTGATGATGCAATCTACCCGTGGCTAGACGGAAAGACCCCATGAACCTTTACTGTAGCTTTGCATTGAATTTTGAACCGGTCTGTGTAGGATAGGTGGGAGGCGTTGAAAGCGGGATGCTAGTTCCGCTGGAGCCAACCTTGAAATACCACCCTGGTTTGTTTGAGATTCTAACCTTGGCCCATTATCTGGGTCGGGAACAGTGCATGGTAGGCAGTTTGACTGGGGCGGTCTCCTCCCAAAGTGTAACGGAGGAGTACGAAGGTACGCTTGGTACGGTCGGACATCGTACCTAAAGTGCAATGGCAAAAGCGTGCTTAACTGCGAGACCGACAAGTCGAGCAGGTGCGAAAGCAGGTCATAGTGATCCGGTGGTTCTGTATGGAAGGGCCATCGCTCAACGGATAAAAGGTACTCTGGGGATAACAGGCTGATACCGCCCAAGAGTTCATATCGACGGCGGTGTTTGGCACCTCGATGTCGGCTCATCTCATCCTGGGGCTGTAGCCGGTCCCAAGGGTATGGCTGTTCGCCATTTAAAGAGGTACGTGAGCTGGGTTTAAAACGTCGTGAGACAGTTTGGTCCCTATCTGCCATGGGCGTTGGAGATTTGACGGGGGCTGCTCCTAGTACGAGAGGACCGGAGTGGACGTACCGCTGGTGTACCTGTTGTTTCGCCAGAAGCATCGCAGGGTAGCTATGTACGGAAGAGATAACCGCTGAAAGCATCTAAGCGGGAAACTTGCCTGAAGATGAGATCTCCCGTAGGTTAAACCTACATAAAGGGTCGTTGAAGACCACAACGTTGATAGGTCGGGTGTGTAAGCGCAGTAATGCGTTGAGCTAACCGATACTAATTGCCCGTTAGGCTTGATCCTATAACCAGCACTATTGTGTTGGATGTTTGCCAGATTTAATCTGCATCCTTATTACATGCTTACTCAAATCGAGTTGTTGATTTATCAGCAACTCAACCCTCTACGCCCGGTGACCATAGCAAGTTGGAACCACTCCTTCCCATCCCGAACAGGACAGTGAAACGACTTTACGCCGATGATAGTGCGGATTACCCGTGTGAAAGTAGGTAACTGCCGGGCACCAACGTGACGCCCAGACCCAAAAGGTCTGGGCGTTTTTACTTGTGCGAAGCGTATTTAAGGGCTTTAGAGATTGACAGAAACTCCATTTGGAGTCAGAATATTGGGTTGACGGAGGGGTGTCCGAGTGGCTAAAGGAGGCAGACTGTAAATCTGTTGGCTATGCCTACGTAGGTTCGAATCCTACCCCCTCCACCAGATGTGCGGGATTAGTTTAATGGTAAAACAGCAGATTTCCAATCTTCGGTCAAGAGTTCGATTCTCTTATCCCGCTCCAGAATTTGTAGTAAATGATTGGCCCATGTGGCTCAGTGGTAGAGCACTCCCTTGGTAAGGGAGAGGTCGGCAGTTCGATCCTGCCCATGGGCACCAAGGTTGATGTATTTAAAATGTGTAGTTCATTCGTAACTGGATTGGTTTTTAGAGTTAACTAAAGGCAGACAAAAAAATGGCAAAAGAAAAGTTTGAGCGGACAAAACCGCACGTAAACGTTGGCACTATTGGTCACGTTGACCACGGTAAAACCAC
>NZ_JARXVX010000009.1:0-15860 GCF_029892205.1 Polynucleobacter sphagniphilus | reverse complement strand
GTGGTTTTACCGTGGTCAACGTGACCAATAGTGCCAACGTTTACGTGCGGTTTTGTCCGCTCAAACTTTTCTTTTGCCATTTTTTTGTCTGCCTTCTTAGCTAGTCAATATTCAAAATAATGTGGATAAATTACTTCGCTTTAGCAGCCATAACTGCTTCAGCAACGTTCTTAGGTGCTTCGGAATAATGCTTAAATTCCATGGTGTAGGTAGCGCGACCTTGCGTCAACGAGCGCAAGCCAGTTGAATAACCAAACATCTCTGCCAATGGCACTTCAGCGCGAACAATCTTACCGCCGCCTGGAATGTCATCCATACCTTGCAAAATACCGCGACGGGATGAGAGGTCACCCATTACGTTACCCATGAAATCTTCTGGTGTTTCAACTTCAACGGCCATCATTGGCTCAAGCAATACTGGAGATGCTCTACGCATACCATCCTTGAATGCCATAGAACCCGCCATCTTAAATGCGTTTTCGTTGGAGTCAACGTCATGGTATGAACCGAAGAACAATGTTGCCTTGATATCAACAACTGGATAGCCAGCCAAAATACCAGAATTCAATGTTTCGATAATTCCCTTTTCTACCGCAGGAATGTATTCACGAGGAACTACACCACCTTTAATAGCGTCAACGAACTCAAAACCTTTGCCTGGCTCTTGTGGCTCTAACTTCAATACCACGTGACCATATTGTCCACGTCCACCAGACTGCTTAACAAACTTACCTTCGATTTCTTCACAAACTTTACGAATGGTTTCGCGGTATGCAACTTGCGGCTTACCAACAGTTGCCTCTACGCCAAACTCACGTTTCATGCGGTCAACCAAAATTTCCAAGTGAAGTTCGCCCATACCGGAAATAATGGTTTGGCCTGATTCTTCATCAGTCTTCACGCGGAAAGAAGGATCTTCTTGTGCCAAACGATTCAAGGCAAGACCCATTTTTTCTTGGTCAGCTTTTGTCTTAGGTTCAACCGCTTGCGAGATCACAGGCTCTGGGAATACCATGCGCTCCAAAATAACAATGCTATCTGGATCACATAAAGTTTCACCAGTAGTTGCATCTTTCAGACCAACGGCTGCAGCGATGTCACCTGCGTAAACTTCTTTAATTTCTTCACGTTGGTTTGCATGCATTTGCAACAAACGACCAACACGCTCTTTCTTGCCCTTGATAGGGTTGTAGATTGTGTCGCCTGACTTCATCACACCGGAGTAAACACGGAAGAAGATCAGCTGACCAACAAATGGGTCCGTCATGATCTTAAATGCCAAAGCAGAGAACTTGGCATTATCAGAAGCTTCGCGGGTTGTTGGTGTACCGTCTTCCAATTCACAAGGGACCGGCGGAACATCTAATGGGGAAGGCAGCAATTCAACTACTGCATCCAACATCGCCTGAACGCCTTTATTTTTGAACGCAGTTCCACACAACATTGGAACAATTTCATTGGCAATAGTACGTTGACGCAATGCAGTCTTGATTTCTTCCTCAGTCAACTCTTCGCCGCCGAGATACTTCTCCATCAACTCTTCTGAACTTTCAGCAGCCGCTTCAACCATCTTCTCGCGCCACTCTTGAGCAGACTCTTGCAATTCAGCAGGGATCTCTTCATAAGTGAACTTAGTACCTTGTGAAGCCTCATCCCAAATGATGGCCTTCATTTTTACCAAGTCGATAACGCCTTTGAAGTTTTCTTCTGCGCCGATTGGAATTTGAATCAAGATTGGGTTTGCTTTAAGGCGCAGCTTCATTTGGTCATAGACCTTGAAGAAGTTCGCGCCTGTGCGATCCATCTTGTTTACAAAAGCCAAACGAGGAACTTGGTACTTATTTGCCTGACGCCATACTGTTTCTGATTGTGGCTGAACACCACCCACAGCACAGTAAACCATGCATGCACCATCAAGAACACGCATTGAACGCTCAACTTCAATGGTGAAGTCTACGTGTCCCGGGGTATCAATAATATTGATGCGATGCTCAGGGAAATTGCCTGCCATTCCCTTCCAGAACGTAGTAGTAGCAGCAGAAGTAATGGTGATACCACGCTCTTGCTCTTGCTCCATCCAGTCCATGGTAGCTGCGCCATCATGTACTTCACCAATCTTATGATTTACACCGGTGTAGAACAAAACGCGTTCTGTAGTTGTTGTTTTACCTGCGTCAATATGCGCAGAAATACCGATATTGCGGTATTTGTCGATGGGGGTTTTACGTGCCACTGTTGGTGCCTTTTCTTTACTATTCGATTAACAATTAAAAGCGGAAATGTGAGAACGCTTTATTAGCGTCAGCCATACGGTGAACTTCTTCACGCTTCTTCATTGCGCCGCCACGACCTTCAGCAGCTTCTAATAATTCGTTAGCCAAACGTTGGGCCATAGATTTTTCGCCACGCTTTTTAGCGGCTTCGCGCAACCAGCGCATTGCCAAAGCAGAACGACGTGATGGGCGTACCTCAACAGGAACTTGATAGTTAGCACCACCAACGCGACGACTCTTTACCTCAACCATTGGCTTTACATTACCCATGGCAGTTGAAAAAACTTCGAGCGGCTCTTTATTTGCTTTTTTCTCGATGTGATCAAAGGCACCGTAAACGATGCGCTCTGCAACCGATTTCTTGCCGTCCAACATGAGGACGTTCATGAATTTTGCTACTTCTACATTGCCAAATTTAGGATCAGGCAGGATTTCCCGTTTGGGAACTTCACGACGACGTGGCATAGCTACTCCTTCAGTTCAGTTGGGGGTGGTCCACATGGATCACCCACTCTAGTTGCCCTACTATCTAAGAAAAAATTTCTTAGACGGAACAACCACTTACTTGTCTTTTAAGTCCGACAAACAATGACTTACTGCAAAAACATCAAGCTACTATTAAGCAGCTTTCTTGGCGCGTTTAGCACCGTACTTGGAACGTGACTGCTTACGGTCTTTAACACCCTGCAAGTCAAGTGAGCCACGAACGATGTGGTAACGAACACCCGGCAAATCCTTTACACGACCACCACGGATCAAGACAACTGAGTGTTCCTGGAGGTTATGGCCTTCGCCACCAATGTATGAAATGACTTCAAAACCATTGGTTAAGCGAACTTTGGCTACTTTACGTAACGCAGAGTTTGGCTTTTTAGGAGTTGTTGTATATACACGGGTACATACACCACGGCGCTGCGGGCTGTTTTGCAGCGCAGGGCTCTTACTTTTAACGATCAGCCGACTTCTTGGCTTGCGTAATAATTGATTAATTGTTGGCATAAAATAGCTCGGTTAGTACTTCTTTGTTGCTTTCTTAAAGAAAATCAATGACTTAGAGAATTTCTAGGTCAAAAAGACCCTCTTCTGAATCAGTAGAACTCAGCATTCTAGCCTGACCAGCTCTTTCCGTCAACCAAATGAGGAAAAAGCTGGCCATTTCAGGCCAGAATTACCAAATTAGCTTGGATCAGCCTCTCCAGCAGGAGCAATCACTTCAGCCTCTACTTCTACAGGCATATCAGCCATTGCTTCTTCTTCGGCGGCAATCATCTGCGCGCGATCACGCTCAAATTGCTCTCTGACCTTGCGCGCACGGCGATAAGACAAGCCAGTACCAGCAGGGATCAAGCGACCAATAATGACGTTTTCCTTGAGGCCACGGAGTGTATCGGTTTTGCCCATAATTGCTGCTTCGGTCAATACACGAGTGGTTTCTTGGAAAGAAGCCGCTGAAATGAAGCTGTCTGTCGACAAGGATGCTTTAGTAATACCAAGCAACACGTTCTCAAACTGTGCTGGATGTTTACCTTGGGCAATCACAGCATCGTTTGCGTCGTACAGCTTTGAACGCTCGACTTGCTCACCGGTAATGAAGGATGTATCGCCTGGATCAGTTACCTGAACACGACGCAACATCTGACGCACGATCACTTCAATGTGCTTGTCATTGATCTTCACACCCTGGAGACGATACACGTCTTGCACTTCGTCAACGATGTAAATTGCCAACTCTTCGATGCCTTTGAGAGTCAAGATGTCATGTGGATCGGCAGGACCTTCCACAATCATCTCGCCCTTATTCACAACTTGACCGTCGTGAACAAGAACTTGCTTCTCTTTAGGAATCAAGAATTCATTTGCTTCACCGTCCATATCAGTAATAACCAAACGTTGTTTACCTTTGGTTTCTTTACCGAAGGAAACGGTTCCGGTTACTTTTGCCAATACGGCAGCATCTTTTGGTGAACGCGCTTCGAACAATTCAGCAACGCGTGGTAATCCACCGGTGATGTCACGAGTCTTCTGTGATTCGATCGGAATACGCGCCAATACTTCACCAACTTCAACCTTCTGACCATCTTTAACCGTAATCAAAGCCCCAACCTGCAAGCCAATGTTTACTGGATGATCAGTGCCCGCAATCATCACTTCTCCACCCTTTTCATCAACCAAGTTGATCATTGGGCGAACGCCTTTGCTTGCAGCAGAACGACGCTTACCGTCAATCACCACCAAGGTGGAGAGGCCAGTTACTTCGTCAACCTGTTTAGCAACGGTTACGCCTTCTTCGACGTTATCAAAGCGAGCGATACCAGCGTACTCAGAAATAATTGGGCGAGTTAATGGATCCCATGTCGCCAAGCTTGCGCCAGCCTTTACCGCTGCATCTTCTTTTAACAAGAGAGTTGCACCATATGGCACTTTATGACGCTCGCGCTCGCGGCCATTGTCATCAACGATCAAGGCTTCACCAGAGCGTGAAATCACGATCTGCTCACCCTTGGCGTTCTTCACAACACGCATCGTGCCGGAGAACTTCAAGGAACCATTTGATTTGGCTTCAATATTACTTGCAACCAAGGCACGTGACGCTGCACCACCGATGTGGAAAGTACGCATCGTCAACTGTGTACCTGGCTCACCGATGGACTGAGCAGCGATAACACCAACCGCCTCACCAACGTTGACCAAACCACCGCGACCGAGGTCACGTCCATAACACTTAGCGCACAAGCCAAAGCGAGTTAAGCAAGACAATACGGTGCGAACCTTCACTTCGTCGATACCCAATGCAACGATTTGATCAACATGATCTTCGTCGAGCAAGGTGTCGTTAGGAACAATAACTTCTTGTGTATCAGGGTGAACGATGTCGCCGATACATACACGACCCAAAATACGATCGCGCAATGCTTCGATAATTTCGCCACCTTCAACCAAGGCTTTCATTGTTACGCCAGAAGTTGCACCGCAATCTTCTTCAATAACTACGAGGTCTTGAGTTACATCGCACAAACGACGTGTCAAGTAACCAGAGTTCGCTGTCTTTAACGCTGTATCAGCCAGACCCTTACGAGCACCGTGGGTTGAGATGAAATACTGCAACACGTTCAAACCTTCACGGAAGTTCGCAGTAATTGGGGTTTCAATGATGGAGCCATCAGGCTTGGCCATCAAACCACGCATACCTGCCAACTGACGAATCTGCGCAGCAGATCCACGCGCACCAGAGTCTGCCATCATGTAGATGGAGTTGAAAGATTCTTGACGCACAGTCTTACCGTTACGATCGAGCACGTCAACATGTGACAACTCATCCATCATCGCCTTACCAACTTGGTCGCCTGCGGCACCCCAAATATCAACCACGTTGTTGTAACGCTCTTGATTGGTTACGAGACCTGACATGAACTGCTTGTCATACTCTTTAACCTTGGTAGATGCTTCAGTGATGATGCGCTCTTTAGAAGTAGGAATCAGCATATCGTCGATCGCCACTGAAATACCGGCATTCGTCGCCAAACGGAAACCAGACTGCAATAGGCGGTCAGCAAAAATAACTGTTTCACGCAGACCACACTTGCGGAATGAAGTGTTAATCAAACGTGAGATTTCTTTTTTCTTCAGGGGCTTATTAATTTCCTCGAAAGACATACCTTTAGGCAGAATTTCTGACAAGATGGCACGGCCCACTGAAGTTTGATAGATCTTGGTTTTTTCAGCAAAACGGGCATCGCCCTCTGCTTTTTTATCCACAATCTCAAACTCGGTAATACGCACAGCAACGCGAGAGGCTAATTCAACCTGACCTGCTTCGTATGCACGTACTACTTCAGTGATATTAGCAAAGACCATGCCTTCGCCTTTACCGTTGATCTTGTCACGAGTAGCGTAATACAGACCCAACACTACGTCCTGTGAAGGAACGATAGATGGTTCGCCGTTCGCTGGGAACAATACATTGTTCGAAGCCAACATCAATGTACGCGCTTCCATTTGCGCCTCGAGCGACAAAGGAACGTGAACCGCCATTTGGTCACCGTCAAAGTCAGCGTTAAATGCCGCGCAGACTAATGGATGTAATTGGATTGCCTTACCTTCAATCAGCATTGGCTCAAAAGCCTGAATACCGAGGCGGTGCAATGTCGGCGCACGGTTCAACATGATTGGATGCTCACGAATTACTTCTTCGAGAATGTCCCAAACGATTGGCGTCTGACTCTCAACTTCCTTCTTCGCAGCCTTAATTGTGGTTGCAATTCCTAAAGTCTCAAGCTTGTTGAAAATAAATGGCTTGAACAATTCTAAGGCCATCAATTTTGGTAAACCGCACTGATGCAATTTCAGTGTAGGACCAACTACGATGACTGAACGACCAGAGTAGTCAACACGTTTACCCAACAAGTTTTGACGGAAACGACCGCTCTTACCTTTAATCATCTCAGCCAATGACTTGAGAGGACGCTTGTTAGCACCAGTCATAGCCTTGCCGCGACGACCGTTGTCGAGCAATGAGTCAACCGCTTCTTGCAACATCCGTTTTTCATTGCGAACGATGATCTCTGGAGCGCGCAACTCTAACAAACGTTTAAGACGATTGTTACGGTTAATCACACGACGATAGAGGTCGTTCAAATCAGAAGTAGCAAAGCGACCGCCATCCAATGGCACCAATGGGCGCAACTCAGGTGGCAATACTGGCAACACTTCCATGATCATCCAGTCAGGCTTGATACCTGAGGTCTGGAATGCCTCGAGCACTTTTAAGCGCTTGGCATATTTCTTGATCTTGGCATCGCTACCAGTTGCTTTTAAATCAGCACGAATAGTTTCCACTTCACGATCGATATCAATCGAACGCAAGAGATCACGAATGCCCTCGGCACCCATAATGGCAGTGAAAGCACCCTCACCAAACTCTTCAGTCTTGGCATAGTACTCGTCCTCAGACATAATCTGACCACGCTTCATAGCGCCTTCAGGGGTCATGCCAGGATCAACTACTACATATGCTTCAAAGTAGAGAACGCGCTCGATATCCCGCAAGGTCATATCGAGAACCATACCCAAACGGGATGGCAAGGACTTCAAGAACCAGATGTGTGCAACAGGGGCTGCCAACTCAATGTGGCCCATACGCTCACGACGCACTTTAGCGAGAGTAACTTCAACGCCGCACTTTTCGCAGATTACGCCACGGAACTTTAAGCGCTTGTACTTACCGCATAAGCACTCGTAGTCTTTGGTTGGTCCAAAAATTTTGGCGCAAAACAAACCATCACGCTCGGGCTTAAATGTCCGATAGTTGATGGTTTCTGGTTTGCGAACTTCACCAAAAGACCATGAGCGAATTTTCTCAGGGGATGCGAGGCCAATCTTGATGACATCAAACTGCTCATCACCCTGCGTTTGCTTAAATAAATCGAGCAATGCTTTCATATCAGTTGCGCTCCATGTCAATGTCAATACCCAACGAGCGGATTTCTTTTACCAACACGTTGAAGGATTCGGGCATGCCAGCATCAATCGTGTGCTCGCCCTTGACGATGTTTTCGTAAACCTTGGTACGGCCTGCGACGTCATCGGACTTCACTGTCAGCATTTCCTGCAAGACATATGAAGCACCGTATGCTTCGAGGGCCCAAACTTCCATCTCACCAAAGCGCTGACCACCAAACTGGGCTTTACCACCCAATGGTTGTTGCGTTACCAACGAGTAAGGTCCGGTTGAACGTGCATGCATCTTATCGTCGACCAAATGGTGGAGTTTCAAGACGTGCATTACGCCAACAGTGACTGGACGCTCGAATTGATCACCAGTACGGCCGTCACACAGAATCATTTGTTGACGTGATGGGGTCATCTTCAAAGATTGAGCTACATCTTCTGGATAGGCCAACTCGAGCATACGACCGATTTCTGCTTCTGTAGCACCATCAAATACCGGCGTAGCAAACGGCAAGCCTTGGCGCAAATTTTCAGCCAAAACAGTGATTTGCTCATCGGTAAAGTTGTCGATATCTTCTTGACGACCAGTTTCGTTGTAAAGCTGCTTCATAAACTTGCGAAGCTCAGCTTGTTTAGCCTGCTCACGAACCATCTCATCGATACGCTTACCAATACCTTGTGCAGCCCAACCTAAGTGGGTTTCCAAGATCTGACCAACGTTCATACGGGAAGGAACACCCAATGGGTTTAAGACGATGTCAACAGGGCGTCCGTCAGCCATAAATGGCATGTCTTCTGCCGGAGCGATTTTAGAAACCACACCCTTGTTACCGTGACGGCCAGCCATCTTGTCACCAGGCTGCAAGCGACGCTTAACAGCCAAGTAAACCTTAACCATTTTCGTAACACCAGGTTGCAAATCATCACCCTGAGTCAGCTTAGTACGCTTCTCTTCAAAAGCTTCATCAAACTGTTTACGTTTTGCTTCGATCGAGGATTTAATCGCTTCAACTTGTGAGGCAACTTCATCATCGGCCGGACGGACATCAAACCAATGATACTTGTCTAAGTCATCAAGATAAGCCTTGTCGATCTTAGTGCCTTTAGCTAATTTCTTAGGTCCGCCGTTAGCAACTTTGCCAACTAACAGTTTTTCTAAACGCATGAAGGCATCGCCTTCAACAATACGCAACTGGTCATTCAAGTCCAAGCGATAGCGTTGTAATTCTTCCTGAATGATTGATTGTGCACGGGCATCGCGCTCAATGCCTTCACGGGTGAAGACTTGGACATCGATAACGGTGCCAATCATTCCTGAGGGAACGCGCAAAGAAGTATCTTTAACGTCAGATGCTTTTTCACCAAAGATCGCGCGGAGCAATTTCTCTTCAGGGGTGAGAGTAGTCTCGCCCTTTGGAGTAACTTTTCCAACCAATACGTCACCAGCTTCAACTTCAGCACCGATGTAAACAATACCGCTTTCATCTAAACGAGACAGTTGTGACTCTGCCAAGTTGGAGATATCGCGTGTAATTTCTTCTGAACCAAGTTTGGTATCACGAGCAACAACCGACAACTCTTCAATATGAATCGAAGTGTATCGATCATCAGCAACAACCTTCTCAGAGATCAAGATTGAATCTTCGAAGTTGTATCCGTTCCATGGCATAAATGCCACAGTCATGTTTTGACCCAAAGCCAATTCACCTAAGTCAGTAGAGGCGCCATCAGCAACAACGTCACCACGGGCTACACGATCACCAACCTGAACGATGGGGCGTTGGTTGATATTGGTGTTTTGGTTTGAGCGGGTGTACTTGATGAGGTTGTAAATATCTACACCAACTTCACCAGCAGCAGTCTCGTCATCGTTTACACGGATCACTACACGGTTCGCATCTACATAATCCACAATACCGCCGCGTGTTGCTAAAACAACCGTACCGGAGTCAACCGCAACAATACGCTCTAAGCCTGTACCAACCAATGGCTTATCTGGACGCAAGCAAGGTACCGCTTGACGTTGCATGTTTGCACCCATCAAGGCTCGGTTCGCATCATCGTGCTCCAAGAATGGTACGAGTGAAGCAGCAGCAGAAACGATTTGGCTAGGAGCAACGTCGATAAAATCAATGCGCTCTGGGCTAACCATCATGGTCTCACCAGCTTGACGCGCTGAAACCAATTCATCGGATAGTTTGCCGCTCTTGTCAATCGAGGCATTCGCCTGAGCAATGACGTATTTAGCTTCTTCAATAGCGGAAAGATAAACAACTTCATCGCTTACTTTGCTATTGGAAACTTTACGATAAGGCGTCTCTAAGAAACCATGCTCATTCAAACGCGCAAATAACGCGAGTGAGTTGATCAAACCAATGTTTGGTCCTTCTGGAGTTTCGATTGGGCAAACACGTCCGTAGTGGGTTGGATGCACGTCACGCACTTCAAAACCTGCGCGCTCACGTGTCAAACCACCAGGTCCCAATGCGGAGATACGACGCTTATGCGTGATCTCTGAAAGTGGGTTGGTTTGATCCATAAACTGAGACAGCTGTGATGAACCAAAGAACTCACGAATCGCTGAAGAGATTGGCTTGCTGTTAATCAAATCATGCGGCATCAAGTTTTCTGTTTCAGCTTGACCAAGACGCTCTTTAACAGCACGCTCAACACGTGACAAACCTGCGCGGAATTGATTTTCTGCTAACTCACCAACACAACGTACGCGACGATTGCCTAAGTGGTCGATATCATCAACCTCGCCCTTACCGTTACGCAAATCAACGAGAGACTTAATCGTGTCCAAAATATCTTCATTGGACAAGACCATAGGGCCTTCCATTTCAGCGCGATTCAAGCGGCTGTTTACTTTCATACGTCCAACGCGGGACAAGTCGTATGAATCTTCGTTATAGAACAAACGCTGAAATAAGGCCTCAACAGCATCTTCTGTTGGAGGCTCACCAGGGCGCATCATGCGATAGATGGCAATGCGAGCAGCCATTTGATCGGCAGTTTCATCAGTACGCAATGTCTGAGAAATGTATGCACCAGAATCTAAATCATTGGTGTAAATCGTTTCCAATTGCTTGATGCCAGCATCACGCAAGGTAGCCAACAATTCTTCTGTAATTTCATCATTAGCGTAAGCTAAGATTTCACCAGAATCTGGATCAATAATGTTGCGTGCAACAACGCGGCCAATCAAGTAATCATCTGGAACAACGATGTTCTTGGTTTTAGCTGCTTCAAGCTCACGAATATGTTTTGCGTTGATGCGCTTATCTTTTTGAATGACAACTACGCCATTCTTGTCGAGCACATCAAAGTTTGCCAACTGGCCACGCAAACGTTCTGGCACAAACTCCATTGATGCGCCATTAGCGGTCAATGCGAAATGATCAAAGTTAAAGAAGTTTGCAAGAATCTGTTCGTTGTTTAAACCAATTGCTTTGAGCAAAATGGTGACGGGCATCTTACGACGACGATCAACGCGGAAATAGAGGATATCTTTTGGATCAAACTCAAAGTCGAGCCATGAACCACGGTAAGGAATGATGCGTGCTGAGAATAGCAACTTACCTGAGCTATGGGTCTTGCCCTTATCGTGCTCGAAAAACACGCCTGGGGAACGGTGCAACTGAGAAACGATTACACGCTCAGTACCATTAATAACGAAAGAGCCATTGTCTGTCATGAGTGGAATTTCACCCATATAGACTTCACTCTCTTTTACTTCCTTAACCTTGGTAGGCGCTTCGCGATCATAAATAATCAAGCGAACTTTAGCGCGTAAGGCAGAGTGGAATGTGTAACCACGTTGTTGACATTCTTTGACGTCAAACGGTGGCTGTGACAACTGGTATGACACATATTCCATGCGTGCATAGCCGTTATTCGACACAATTGGGAATGCCGATGTAAATGCGGCCTGGAGTCCCTCATTAAGACGAGACATGGCAGGCTTATCAGCCTGTAAAAATTTAGCGTAGGATTCCAGCTGCGTTGCGATCAGGTATGGAACCTGGTGATTATTTACTCGCTTAGCAAAGCTTTTACGGACTCGCTTGCGTTCGGTGAAGCTGTAGTTCATTTCATCTCCGAATTCAGCGACTGTACAAAGATTTGGCGGTTGGCCACTACCAACCACTGGCGGACAACACTAAACCGAAAGATTTAGTGTCCGACCAAACTTGCATTCTGCAGTCGTATCAGAAGGCAAACCCGATTTCAATCAGAAATGAAATCGGGTTTGACCACTAATGGTCAAACCCAACAGGGCTAGCACTCCTTTTTGAGAAGCGCCAGCACAGTGTGTATTACTTGAGTTCTGCTTTAGCGCCAGCTTCTTCAAGCTTCTTCTTAGCTTCTTCAGCTGTTTTCTTGTCAACAGCTTCTTTAATTGGCTTCGGTGCGCCATCAACCAAGTCCTTAGCTTCTTTGAGGCCAAGACCAGTAATTTCGCGAACAGCCTTAATTACTGAAACCTTGTTTGCGCCAGCTTCGAGCAAGTTAACAGTGAATTCTGTTTGCTCTTCAGCAGCTGCGCCACCAGCAGCACCAGCAGGACCAGCAACAGCCATCGCTGCAGCTGAAACGCCAAACTTCTCTTCGAACGCCTTAACCAAGTCGTTCAAATCCATTACAGACATGCTGCCTACTGCATCAATAATTTCTTCTTTAGTAATCGCCATTTTTAGCTCCTAATACTTAAATAGTTAATCTGTCGCTTATTCAGCGGCAGGGGTTTCGTTTGCTTCTGTTCCAGCTTCTGGGGCTGCAGCTGCAGGCTCAGCAGCTGCTTCTGGAGCGGCGGCCTCGGCAACTACTTCTGCCGGTGCTGCTGCTTCAACTGCAGGTGCTGCCACTTCGGCTACCGGAGCTGGTGCTCCTTCTGCCTTTTGTGCTGCTACTGCGCCCAATACGCGAGCCATTGCAGAAACTGGGGCTAACATCACACCCAACAACTGCGATAACAACTCATCGCGGCTTGGAATTGTTGCGAGGGCTTTTACGCCTGCAACGTCTAACAACTTGCCGTTATATAAGCCAGCAGTGATGACAAGCTTGTCTTGAGTCTTAGCAAAGTTCTGCAATACTTTTGCCGAAGCAATCGGATCAGCAGAGATGCCATAGATCAAGGGGCCAACCATCGAATCAGCAAGAGGCTCAAACTGTGTGCCTTGTGCAGCACGGCGTGCCAATGTGTTCTTCAGAACGCGAAGATATACACCTTGGTCACGTGCGCTAGCACGTAGCTTTGTCAACTGCTCTACTGGAATACCACGGTATTCAGCGAGCACGACTGTTTGAGCTCCAGCCAATTGAGCGCCGACATCAGCAACAATCGCTTTTTTGTCTTGTACATTCAAAGGCACGGTTTAACTCCTTAAAAACCAACTGTTTCCAGTTGGGGTTACACACCAGCGTCTGATCATTTGTCACAAGAGAATCTTGTGAAATTTTTTCAGGGTCGCCATCTGCGCTGGCTATTACTTTCGTAACGATTAAGAATCAATTCTTTAGAAGCAACTAATTCACCAACGGTCTTTGATGTTCGACTCCCACTCAAAGAATGAAAGTCGACCCAAAGTTCTTTTTTTGCTACTGCGACTTACTTAGCCGCCTGTAACGATGCTTGGTCTACACGTACGCCTGCACCCATAGTGCTGCTTACGGCAACCTTCTTTAAATAAATACCCTTAGATGCAGGAGGTTTTGCTTTATTCAAAGCCTCAAGCAATGCGAGTAAGTTTGATTTCAATGCAGTCGGCTCGAATGAACGACGGCCAATGCTTGCGTGCACGATACCGGCTTTGTCCACACGGAACTGAACTTGACCAGCTTTTGCATTTTTAACTGCAGTAGCAACGTCAGGAGTCACTGTTCCAACTTTTGGATTCGGCATCAAACCACGCGGGCCCAATACTTGACCTAAAGTACCAACAATTTTCATTGTGTCTGGAGATGCGATCAAAATATCGAAATCAATTTTGCCGCCTTTAATTTGTTCTGCAAGCTCTTCCATGCCAACAATCTCTGCACCAGCAGCCTTGGCTTGCTCAGCTTTTTCGCCCTGTGCAAAAACAGCAACGCGAACATGCTTGCCTGTACCAGCTGGGAGCACAACAGCACCGCGCACAACTTGATCAGATTTCTTCGCATCAATACCCAATTGAACTGCAACATCGATAGATTCATCGAATTTGGCAGTAGCGCACTCTTTAACAAGATTCAACGCTTCTTCGAGTGGGTAAAACTTATTGCGATCAACTTTAGATTCGATTGCTTTTAAACGTTTGGATAATTTAGTCATGATTAGAGACCTTCCACAGTGATGCCCATGGAGCGGGCGCTACCAGCGATTGTGCGTACAGCTGCATCCATATCGGCGGCTGTCAAATCGGGCATTTTTGCTTTAGCGATTTCTTCCGCTTGAGCACGTGTAATTTTTCCTACCTTATCGGTATGAGGGCGTGGTGAACCTTTTTCAATCTTCGCAGCCTTCTTGATCATGATGGTTGCTGGAGGAGTCTTCATGATGAATGTGAAGCTCTTATCAGCAAACGCTGTAATCACAACTGGAATTGGAAGACCTGGCTCCATGCTCTGTGTTTGAGCATTAAACGCCTTACAGAATTCCATAATGTTAAGGCCGCGTTGACCCAAAGCTGGACCTACGGGAGGTGATGGATTTGCTTTACCTGCAGGGATCTGCAGCTTAATAAAGCCAATGATCTTCTTTGCCATTAATTGCTCCTAAAAGCGCGCCTTACCTCATTAGGAAAGACCGCTGTTGAGTAAACGCTTCGCTAGTTTTTTGGCTTGCTAGCTCCGCTCCTCGGTTAATTACTAAATCTAAATAACCATCTTGCACAACAAACTACTTAACTACAAAACCGGACTAAGTCCTTGTTTTTACATCTTTTCTACTTGTCCGAACTCCAGCTCAACTGGGGTACCGCGGCCAAAAATTGTAACAGAAACGCGCAATCTTGACTTCTCGTAGTTAACTTCTTCAATATTCCCGTTGAAATCCACAAAAGGACCTTCTTTAACTCGCACAATCTCACCTACCTCAAATAAGGTCTTAGGCTTTGGTTTGTCAACTCCGGCTTGCATTTGATCCATAATTTTGGATACTTCTGCTGTAGAAATCGGGCTTGGACGATTACGAACGCCACCAACAAAACCAGTTACTTTTGGTGTGTTTTTAACCAAATGCCAGCTTTCATCGGTCATTTCCATCTCAATCAAGACGTAGCCTGGGAAGAAACGGCGCTCAGATACAGATTTTGCGCCTGACTTGATTTCAACAACCTCTTCGGAAGGAACCAAAATACGGCCAAATTTATCCACCATCCCAGAACGGCCAATGCGCTCCTCGAGGCCGCGCTTTACACTTTTCTCCATGCCAGAATAGGCATGAATAACGTACCAACGCATATTGCCTGTGGCTTGAGGATTTGCGGCTACTTCAGAATCAATCATTTTTCTTACTCACTTCCAGCCAAGAAAGGCTGAAAAAACTAGCCATTCAATTAATTTGTCTGCGATCCACAGAAACAAAGACATGATCAATACAAAACCAAATACAACCAAAGTCATTTGTGTGGTCTCTTTACGAGTAGGCCAAACAACTTTCTTTACTTCGTACCATGAATCCTTTGCATAATGGATAAAACGACGTCCATCTGGAGAAAGGGCCACAACTAAAACTGCAGCAGCAATGCCACCAAACAATACAACTAATCGAATGAGCATAGATTGATCGATGAGCGTGTAATACAAAACCAACGCTGCAACGACAACAAGAGCAGCCAGTCCGGAGACCCAGCTACTCTTTGCTTCTGTATGACTTGCTGTATGTTGAGACATTATTACTTTCAGTTCAAATCGTGGCAGGGGCGGAGGGCATCGAACCCCCAACCTTTGGTTTTGGAGACCAACGCTCTGCCAATTGAGCTACACCCCTATATTTACTAATTAAGCCAAAATCTTAGCAACCACGCCGGCGCCAACAGTACGGCCACCTTCACGGATTGCAAAACGTAAACCTTCTTCCATCGCGATAGGAGCGATGAGTTTTACGGTAATTGTGACGTTATCACCAGGCATCACCATTTCTTTGTCTTTTGG
>NZ_JARXVX010000008.1:0-17358 GCF_029892205.1 Polynucleobacter sphagniphilus | reverse complement strand
GCGGTCACGCTGATTCTGAAACAGGTGGTCACGCTCACTCTGAAATGACCGGTCATTTGCCTGAAATGGGTGGTCACGCTGGCCTGAAATACGCAGTAATACATTGTGTCTTTAGCTTTGCGCCAGTCATCTGTAGTGGAGCGTCCTTTTTTGAGCCCACCTGGAATCTCCTTGTAAAGCCCCAATCCTTCTTCTGCCATATAAGCCTTTAGTTGATTGCTGTACTAAATGTAGATATGAAAAGTATAAGCACAATTCTTATCCAAATTGATTAGCGTTTACCCCTCTAAATCCGCTTAACAGAACTGACTTAAATCACTTATTCATCCGAAAAAGACCCCTATTTTTATAGACTTATAAAGCGAACTAACACGCATAACAATGGAGAAATAAGATGAAAAAGAATGGAAAGTTATTAGTAGAGCAAGTGTTATCAGAAGGGGATTTACTGGCACAGCAGCAAGTTGATTTTTACGATAATTACATTGTGAAAGCAAACGACGTTTTATATGGGCTATTGGCTGAGTTAATGCGATATAGCGATCAGGTTCTGGGGTCTGACTATAAGCTAGAAATACTATCCAAAATGCGCAGTACTTTATCAACCAAGCACCATATCAAGGTTCAAAAAAATACCCCAGATCTGACCATTATTGTGAAATATGTAGTGCGCACTAATCGTAAAAATGCGCACGTTTATGCCAGAGTGCTTGATATGGCTTATAGACAGGATGTAATGGCTGATGAGCTAGAAGATTTCATACGCCAAAACGGAGGAATTGACCGTATTCGCGAAAGTAATGTGAATTTAGAAGGCGTACAAAAGCGCAAAAGTGAAGATGAGGGTAGGGCAAAGCTTGTGAAAGCACTTTTAAATATAAAAGCTGAAACGCCTATGGCTGAGTTTAGGATTCCAGGCGAATGGACCAGTCAAGTACATGATTCGCATGGTGTTGGCTCATTTCTATATCCCATTTGCGCCATAGTTGATGGAATTTACAAAGTAGTAGGTATTGTTCCTATGGATTATGAGTTTGAGGAGCAAATTCTTAAACGGGTAATAGTGGACATTGGCAGCAAAGGGAGTTATTCAGAAATTGAAAAACAGCAATTTGCAAAAGCAAAAGAGATGATTTCGCCTGCTTATCAACTCAAGATACAAGAGGAGCGCGATAGGGTTGATGAACAACGTCGAGCCAAAAAGCTGACTCTCCAGCCGCTACCAATAGCCGCATGAAACAAGCGTTACTTGCAGTAACAGTGCCACCTTCGGGTGGCATTTTCGTTTAAAGACATCGATTAACAGAATTGATTTGAATTGATTGTTCATCCGAAAAGATGGTCAAAACGCCTATCTTACGTATATGGGTTACCGCACTTGGTGGCTCTCAATTAAAGGAGAATTAAATGAGTAATAAATCTTATGTAATTGCAGTCAATATGATTCCTTATGGCATCAAGATGGTAGTTAAATCTACGACAGATTTTGTAGATGCGATTGTTAATGAATTTGAGAGGTTGGTAAATAGTGATCATGAAAAAGCCGATGGTTACCACTTAGTGCTTAAAGCAAAGCTGTTACGTGAAGATGCATTTTTTAATAAACATCCTAAGGCAGCGCACGTTCAGAAAGAAAGATGGGGTAAGTTTTGCGATCTTTGCGTTGATTTTGCCGCTCTTAATACGGTTTTATATAAAGAGCCGATATATCTAGTGCATCCGGAGCAATTTGATGAGCAGCGTGCTCGCGGCTTATTGGATCTGTCGTCTGCTGGAGGGGTAGATCTGATTCCAGAGGTTCCTGTAATGCGATTAGCGGCTTAGTAATAGATGCCACCTTCGGGTGGCATTTTCTATCGGTTTCGGTAATTAACAGAGTTGATTTGAATTGGTTATTCATCCGAAAAGTAGGTCGAAACGAATATCTTACATATATGGGCTGTCGCTCTTGAGAGCCTTTATTAAATAGGAGAAGTTGAAATGAGTAATGAAAAAATGTTGACTATTAGTCTGGTAAATCTTGATATAGATTGCGCCATCGAGGTTCCAGTAGATATGTTCTTTGAGCTGCTTGAAAACACACCAGATTTAATTGGGCGGTTTGGTTTTGAAAGCTCTATGAGTCAGTGGCTTGAAATGCTGTCTATGGTTAAGGCTGAATATAAAGATGTTAGAAATTTTGACTGGTCCAAAGCTAATGCCGATGAAGAAGTTTTCTTAAGACGCTGTCAAATCGTTGTGGCTCTTGGGGCGCATTTGAAAGATATTCCCTTAATGTTATCCGGAGAAGGTTTGGTAGATTTTATTGAGGATATGGGCGGCATAGAGGTCACCGAACAGGTTTTGAATGGCTCTCTACCCATAGAAAACTTTGCATAAGTTTTAGTGCCACCTTCGGGTGGCATTTTTGTTTATATCTATTGATTAACAAACTCGATTTGAATTGATTGTTTACCCGAAAAGAGGGTCAAAACGCCTATCTTAGGTATATGGGTTATCGCTCTTGATGACCTTAAGTAAAAAGGAGAAATACATGTGTAATTGCAAACATACGGCAGCAGACTTTAAATTGGCAAGTGAAGCACCATTTAACTCCACTTTTATAGAGGTGGATTCTGAATGGATGGAAATTGGATTGCAAGATGTTGAATATATGGAAGAGAATTTCCCAGATACCTTCTCAATTCCAGAGAAAGAGATTCGTGAGTCAATCCCCGTGGGAATGATGGCTAAGGTGATTGTTGATTGGGGAATTGAGGATGTTCCAACTGAGCGATTTTGGTTTGAGGTCACTTCATCGCAAGTAGATGATGTGGGCAACTTGGCGTACTTTGGAGTTTTGCGTAATGACACCATTGTTGCCCCTTGGGGTGCAATGATGGGCCCTATCTACGCCTGGAATATCTGTGATGTTGATGTGGAAGATTTTTTAAATCGACATGCGGTTGGATGTTCATGTGATCGGTGTCAGCAGATCGAATTAGCTGCATAGTGCTCGATAAGTGGTTGCTATAGCAACTACTTATCTTGATTGCATGGCTATTAACAAACTTGATTTAAATCGCTTATTCAGCCGAAATTTAAGCTACCAAAACTAATATAGAACCTATGAATTATCGCAGTGATAGTTCGCAACTAAGGAGAATTAAATGAGTACTATTTTTCATTACACAAAAGGTTATAACTTGTTTGATATTTTGATGTCACAAGAAATTAAAACAGAGGCAGTTACTGGGGTAAGGTTGCACCCTTCGGTAACTAATTTTGCTTGGTTTACAGCAGAAGAACGTTTTCCAAGAACTGCATTACCTCACGTTCCAAAAATGCCAGAAACAAATCTTCAATTACATTTGGGCACAGAAAAACCTCATGTTGACATGCTAAAGCTAGCAGGCTATGTCGGTGGCATCTGGCGTTTTAAATTTAATAGATCTGAATTTAAATCTATTAAAACTTGGATTGGTAGCTACCATCGTCAGAAGTTACTTAAGTCACCTATTGGCAAAATCAATGAGATAGTTGCTAAGAAGGCAGGGGATAAGCAAGAGTTATGGTTTATTTCATCTAAAGCTGTTTCCATCGCTGGCATGACTTTACAACAACTAACACCGCAAGGTTGGGTGGATAGAGCTGATTTTAAGAATCAGGGTGGGATTGTTGTTGTGGCTGATGCTGGAAAAGCTGATATTTCTAAGATCGTGACTGATAGTTATCTTCAGCGAATCAAGATGGGAATGCCAGTCCTTGAATTCCCTATTGCAGCTTAATTGCTTACACACCGACACAGACCACCCGCAGACCCCCTGTTTATATGGATCTATCATGGATGTCTGCTCTCATAGCGAAAGTTGTGCCTTGCACGTGGAAACTGTGTAAGGGATGGTGTCAAATTCGGAGAAACCTAAAGACGTTTAAACGAATTAGTGTATTTGCTACTAAGTACACAAATCGTTTTAAACGAATATGGCAACGCCGAGCGAAGCTTCAACATGAAAGTGTTGTTGAACGTGTAGAGACTAGACGGCACCCACCTAAGTTCAGAAATGAATACGGTGAAGGCATAGTCCAGGGAGTTAGGAAACTAACACAAACCGGAATCCTTTGGTCCCAGGTTCAAGTCCTGGTGGGCCCACCAGAAATGCAAACCCTCATCAGAAATGGTGGGGGTTTTGTATTTCTGGTGAAAGGGTTTGTGATGGCTGCATCTTTAGAGCTAAAGAGTGCAGGGATTTAAGTGAGGTAATTAATCATATTTTTTTGGTGGCTTCTTGGTGGACTATGGTTTATTAATTGATCCCAAGACAAATCAATAGCCTCTATTTCATACCCTACGATCGTAGGGTATGAAATAGAGGCTATCTTCACCACACTGGGAATCATTCATTTATTGTTTATATTCGAGAATGCTCAGAATTTGGTTTGTTCTACTCTTTTTATCAATGGCAGTAACTTGCCTATCGGCTGACGCCCAAGGAATCGATCAAACACACCCTAAATTTGAGGGTTTCTATACCGACTTGGGTCTTGGATATCGCGATATCAATACATCCACTAATTCTGTTTTGACACTCAATGGGTCAGTGATTCCCTCGAGTGTGAACTCAAGCGGATCTAGTCATAGTTTGGCGGTGCTGACTGCAGGATATAACTTTCATGTCACGCAGAATTATTTGCTAGCGATTGGCGCCAATATTTCTCCTGCTAATGGACTAACGCAACAACTCCAAATCCAGGCTCTCAATAAAACAACAACAGTGAGTGGCATTAAGTCTCTTTACAACTATGGATTTTTTCTTTCCCCTGGCTTTAAAACGGAGGATGGCTTAGTCTATTTAAAGGTAGGCAAGCAGACGCAAGTAAATGACTCAAATTCAGGTCCTAACTTTAATGGTTACCTATTGGGTCTTGGTTATAAGCAGTTCGTTTACGGCTCAATTTATTTATTTGGTGAAGCCAACTACTCGCTCTATGAATCTCAGACTACGTCAAGAACTATCGTTTCATCTGGGCGCACAATCAACGCCTCTGTTATTACATCGCCACAAACCACTAGAGTACTCTTGGGGTTAGGCTATCAATTTTGATTCTTACTGTGATGTTTAATAAAGATAAGTCTTAAAATACTACGCAATGTCTCGGTACCTAGCCTTCTATTACGCTTCAATTGCATTGATCGTGCTATCAATGCTCATATCAGGTATCCAGCTTTCCAAGGGCATTGAGCGAAACCAAAGTTTTTATCTCATGTCTTATGCTGGTTTGGCTGCTTTTGCAGGAGCCAGTTTAGTGGTTGTAGCCTATTTATTCTTTGGTAATAATTTAGAGCAGTATCGTTTTTTTGAAGAGCTTCCCCCTTCCCTATTCAAGAAATTACTATTTTTGGGCTATCTTATTTTTACCCTATCACTATTGGGTCAGCCTCTTTACTTTAGAGCTTTGCGAAAAAGATTGACAACAAATTTTATTCTTTCTAGCTTGGGGTGCGTATCCCTTTTTTGCCTAATTTTTTTAGAGATTGGTAAAAGAGGAAATTATCTAGATCGATCATTTGCTGTTCATATTTTCTCTATATGTCTTTTGGGTTGGCTGCTTGCCGAAGCTATTACTAGTAACAAGCAGCTCCCAACAGTCTGGTTCAATTTGATTCGTTCTACTTGTTTGATATTCATTGGAGTTATTGTGATCTGGATGACGGTTGTATTTCTTGCCAATCATCAAATCTATATTTTAGGATTCACGTATTCTGATATTGCACAGTTTGATTTTTCTTTTCGCTTTTTAAGAGCGGCTCTTTTTGTATTTCTCCAACTATTAATCCTGATGAACTGGGCGGAGTATTTTTCTCACAATGCTATCAAGGTCAAGATGAGGGATGAGCAGATTCAAGGCCTACTGCTAGAAAAGGATATCTTGATTGAAAATTTATCAAATAAGAACGCTTTAGTAGAGACGGGCGCATTATCTGCAGGCTTGGCCCATGAATTCAATCAATTTTTAGCTAGGATCGAACTCAATAGCGATGAGGTACTCGATAAAATCAATCGCCCCGAGGTGAATCTGGAAGATCTTAAGTCTTCTATGGGCAACATTTTAAAAGCCAATCACTCCGCAGCTAAGCTCATTATCAGCTTAAAAAAGTTATTTCAGTCTGGAAAAGATGCTGCTGTATCCATCAATCTAGACAAGCTGATTGAAGAAGTAGCATCTCTTTATGCCGATCGAGCTCGAAAATCGACCATTCTGATCGAATTAGATTTGCAGGCTAAAGAGCCGATCATTGTCTGGGATTCCTTGGTGCGCCAAGTAGTGGCCAACCTAATCTCGAACGCAATTGAAGCGCTCGATTCGCTAGATCGAAACAATAAAATAATTCGTATTAAGAGTAGATATAACGAGAAGGGGTGGTATCAACTTTCCGTTACGGATAATGGAGCGGGAATCAGGCCAGCACAAGCAAACAAGTTATTTAGTTTATTTGCTAGTTCTAAATCTTCTGGAACGGGAATTGGACTTTGGTTGTCTCACTACATTGCCGAGCGTCATCAAGGCTCTTTGACATTTCAAAATCTGCCAAATCATGGGGGCGTCACTTTTTCTCTGGATATCCCTCCTGGTAAAAAATCAGTTGGGGGTGATGGAAGTGTGATGGCGGTCTAACGCTATACATTCCCTTCGTTCGCAGGGTATGTTCAATTTTGTTCATTGGTCATAATGTATTTCAATAGGTGAATATGAATTATTTAAGTAAACAATGAATTCAAAAAAATACATTTTTTTGGTGGAGGACGATGATGAGTTGCGCTCTGACCTAGAGCGGGCTTTGCAGTTTTGCGGCTATACCATTTTCTCCTTTGCCAATCCTGAGCAATTTTTACAAGAATTCAAGCCTCTAGCGCCAGCAGTCCTCATTACCGATATGCGAATGCCAAAGCAATCCGGTGTTGAGTTGCAATCGGAGTTAATTTCCAAAGGCCACAAAATTCCCATCATCTTCATTAGTGGTGAAAGCTCGGATGAGCAAATTATTGCGGCGCTAAAGAGTGGCGCAGTCGATTTTTTGCTAAAGCCGTTTAGCCGTGAGGCTCTCTTAGGTGCAGTAGCTAAAGCGATAGAGCAAGATGCTATCGCTATGCAAGACCTGATACGCAAAGCTCAACTATCTGAAGCTCTTAAAACCTTGTCCCCTCGCGAGCGACAAGTATTTGAACTTTTAGCGAAGGGCTATGGCAATAAAGAGTTGGTCAATGCCTTGGGCATTTCACTGCCAACGGTTAAGGAATATAAGTCAGAAGTAATGTACAAATTGCGTTTACGTTCTCTCGCTGAACTAATTTCATTAAATACGACGCTCACTATCGCTTGATTTAACTTTGAACCCTACTTTCGTAGGGTTGTCAGACTACTTCCACGCTGTAACAATCCAATCTATTGGTGCACAAGACATTCAATATGACTATTACTATATGAAGCAATCAAGATATATGAAGCCAGCTCGGCCGAAAATGCGTTCACTACTATATTCACACATTGCGGTGATATTGGCAGGAGTGTCGGAGGGCGCATGGTCTCAGTCAGCACCTGATGCTGGTGCGTTACAGCGCAACTTGGATCTGCAGCTCCAACGTGAATCACAGGCGCCTTTAGTTCAACCGCCTAAATCAGAAAAAAAGGCTCCTACCGAGAATCGGGTTGACAAGATCACCGTTTCACACTTCACCTTTGAGGGGAATACACTTTTTAGTGGTAAAGAGTTAGACCAAGTCGTGGCACCATGGGTCAATAAAACACTGCAAATTAGTGAATTGCAGGATGCAGCAGTAGCAATTCAGGATTTTTACTCTGCCCATCAGCGCATTGCTCAAGCAACACTGCCCCCTCAAGAGATTAAAGATGGTGTTGTGCTCATCAAAATCTTAGAAGGTAAGATGGGCGCAGTCATTGTTGAGCCCGTTGATATTTCGCCTAAAACAACTGCGCGTTTTTCTCTAGAGCGTGCCAAGGCTTATATCACCCAGGGCACCAATGGTGAGGTCTATATTAATACGCAGGCCACTGAACGGGCCATGCTGTTATTAAACGAGACACCAGGCGTATCTGCAACAGGAGCTTTTGAGCCCGGTAATGATGCGGGCCTAAGCAACTTTAAAGTCAAGCTATCAGACATGCCATGGTTCAGTGGCCAAGCCGCTCTGAGTAACTATGGATCGGCTAGTACCGGAGTAGCCCAAGCCATTGCCAATCTCAGCTTGAATAACCTGTCTGGTTTAGGGGATCAGGTAAACCTCAATGCCATACAGTCCCAGGGCTCTGGTTATGTCGTCGGTAACTACATTGTGCCTATTGGCTACGATGGTTGGAAGGTGGGAGTGCAAAGCTCTTACTTGCAGTACATGACTTTGCCCAACTGGAATGCCTCCACCCCTTCGGCAGGTTCTGCGGCTACTTTTCAAGCCAATACTACTTACGCATTGCAGCGTAGTCAAAGCGCCAACTCGACAGCAAAACTGAGTATAGAGAACCGCGCATACAACAACGTCCAAATAGCGCCAGTGATTAATACTTTAAGTAGCTATCAACTCACTGCCGCTAACGCGAGTGTTAGTGGCGATTGGGCTACTACCGATGGTTCGATCTTCAATTACTCAGCAGGCTATGTGTTTGGTCACTTAGGTATCCGCAACCTTGCAGAGTCCCAGCAAGACCAAAACGGGGTAGGTACTGCAGGCGCCTACTCAAAATGGACCTTTAGTCTGACCTATGCGCAAGATCTCTCCTTTTTGAGTGACACCACTTGGACAAACTCCATTTACGGTCAATTTGCTAATAAGAACTTGAACTCCTCGGAGCAGATCTATATGGGTGGTGCTTATGGTGTACGTGCTTATCCCACCTCCCAAGGTGGCGGTTCCCAAGGCGCCATTCTATCGACCGAACTCATGCACCGCCTCGATGAAAATTGGCAATTAGGAATCTTTGGCGATTTGGGTTTGGTACAACAATACGTAAATCTATACAGCGGCTGGCAAGGGTTAACCAATGCCAACAATCAGTATCAATTGGGCGATGCGGGCATAACAGCAAAGTACTCATATGATAAGGTTTTAGTCACCGCTTCTTTGGCGGCACGCATTGGGAATAATCCCTTGTATAACTCCAGCGGGCAACAGCTCAATGTGGATAACTCCTATAAGTCAGTGCAGGCATGGATAAGAGCATCCATTCCGTTTTGATAGTTATTGGTTCGCTTTCAAATAAGAACTGCTTAATAAAAGTAAAAAAATTATCAAACCCCTCCGATCGGAGGGTTGAGGGTTTTTACCAGCCTCTGAATAATCCACTCATATCAATTTAATTTGGGATATTGTTTTTGCCTAAGACCCTTCAATCTTTTCAAGTTGCGTTTTCTCGCAACCAAGAGAGAGCTCATCAACAGGATGAGCGGGGGCTATTCGCTTTAAAAAACAAGCAATGGCATTGCAAAGGCCTTCGAAAAAAAGCGCTTGCTAGTCTTGCTCTGACATCGATACTTGCCTCATCGCATGTATTTGCTGCTCCAGCGGCCAATGCTCTACCTACGAATGGCCAAGTAGCTGCAGGACAAGCGAGCATTAGCCAGTCTGGCAACGTCATGAATATCAATCAGAGCACGCAGCGTGCTGTGATTAACTGGGATAGTTTTAATGTGGGCAAAAATGCCACAGTGAATTTCAATCAACCCAATAGCGGTGCATCAACACTCAATCGTGTAAACGGCGCTAGTCAGTCGATGATTAATGGCGCAGTCAATGCCAATGGCCAAGTGATTTTTGTTAACCCTAACGGCGTTGTATTTGGCAAAGGCGCTGAAATCAATACCGGTGGCCTAGTTGCCACCACAATGAATATTAAAGATTCTGATTACATGTCTGGAAAAATGCAATTTTCTGGGGGTGAATCTGGCAAGGTTATTAATAAAGGCACAATTACTGCTAATGGTATTAATGGTTATATTGCATTAATGGCACCTGAGGTCAAAAACCAAGGTGTACTCATTGCTAATATCTCCAATAGCAATACTATTGCATTAGTTTCTGGTTCAAAAGTCACACTCTCCTTTAATGGTAGCCAATTAACTGATATTAGTGTTGATGCTTCTGCGATTAATAGTTTAATTACTAATAAGCATGCGATTATCGCTAACGGTGGTCAAATTATTATTGCTGCTAATGCGGCATCGAATTTAAAAGCCTCAGTCATTAATAACACTGGCACAATTAACGCTGATTCAATTTCAGCATCCGGTGGAAAAGTATTTTTAACTGCTGGTACCGTAAATCAAAATGGTACAGTGAGTGCAAATTCACAAGATGCTAATGGTGGCAATGTCACCATTTCTGGCAATCTAGTAAACCTCAATACAGCATCCAAAACGACCGCTACAGGTGCTACTGCTGGCGGGCAAATTTTGATTGGTAAAACCAATGCAAATACAGCGCAAAGCCGGGTAAATGCTAGCGTTGTGAATGTCAATCCAGGCGCGATTGTGGATGCATCAGCCACCCAAAACGGTAATGGCGGATCGATCAGTATTTGGTCACAAATTGCTACTAATGTTGCCGGTATGTTGAAGGCAACCGGTGGCATGATTTCTGGTAATGGTGGCAACATTGATACCAGCTCTGCAGGTACTGTGAAGTATGGCTCTAACCTGGCTGTAGATACCATGGCGCCACATGGTCAAACCGGTCATTGGACTACGGATCCGCTTTCCATCACCATCGATAGCAATGCGGCAACAGTGCTATCGAATGCATTAAATACAACGAATGTCATACTAGATGCAACAGCTAGTAGCTGTGGTGGGATTGGTAGCTGTAGCCAGAGTATTAGCCCCATGATCACTTTCTTGGCTGATGTGTACTCAGCCAATGCGCTAACGAGCCTGACCCTCAATGCCCAAGGTGGCACGATTAACATCAACAGTAATGTCACTGCAGGTAGTGTCTATGCGGTAGCTCAAGCAATTAATATTAATGGCTCAATCAATACCAATGGTGGATCTAATTCTAATATCTATTTAGCTGGCGCCATCATAAATATTCTAGGCAATATTAATTCCAACGGAAGCAATAGCAATAATTCAAACAATACCAACTCAGGTGGATTAAATTCTGCTAATACCATTACTGCAAATAATCGTCGCAATTCTATTAATGGTCAAAATAGTTTTGTTGCAGATACTAATACTTATACCTCAAACGGTGGCGCTATTAATATCATTGCTACCGGTGATATTAATATCGGTTCAATTTCAAATGCTACTAGCTATATTTCAGCCAATGGTCAAAACGGTGGTTCTATTAATATTGTTTCTGTAAATGGCAATATTAATAACTATGGCGTTATGGATGCGGTCGGTAAAAATAATCTTGGCGGTGCAATTACATTGGCGGCACAAAATACCAACACCTTTACTGGCGCCTTAATTTCTGCGGATGGATATATTCAGGGTGGTGTTATTCAGCTGGGTGTTGCTAATGGTGTGGGTTCTGGTTCAACCTTAGCTCCGCCTTCCATTAATTCCCAAGTTGCTACTTTATTGGCAGCAGTTAATTTCACCCCATCGAATACTAGTAACATCCTCTCCAGTAATACCTCTTTAGATAACACCACCGTTATCACAGCCAATGCGGTAGACAGTTCATCTCAAGTAGTTCTCAATTCTCAAGCTGGCCAGATTTATATCGCCGGCAATAATTCTCTTAATACTGTAGCAAGCATTCAAGCCAATGCCGATACCGGTGGCTTGATCATTCTCAGCTCTCCTGCGGGCACCTATCAAAATAACGGTTATATCCAAACGAATGGTGGAGCCGGACTAGGCGGCACTATTGCTCAGTCAGCCCTCATGAGTACAACCCTCATTGGCGCCACACTAGAAGCAAACGGCACATTAGGCGGCGGTAACATTGTCACCGGTCGTGATTTCCGAGCAAATCCACTTCCAGGTAGTGCAGCGCAAGATGCCCTCCTACCAAATCTATCAGCAGTTATTACTGTTCCAACCTCCCAGCTAACTACAGTGGATGCCAATAGCATCCTCTCGGCAAATGGAATTACTAGTGGCAATGGCGGTAATGTTTTGGTTTGGGGTAACACCAACAATGTAGCGGGCACATTATCTGCACAAGCATTGGGTAAAAATAGCAACGGTGGCTTTATTGAGACTTCGGGTCATACCTTGAATGTGGTAAATAGTGCAAGTATCTCAACAGCAAGTAATAACGGCACAACTGGTACCTGGTTGCTCGACCCATACGATTTTTATATTGCTTCATCTGGTGGAAATATTACCGGAGCCAACCTTACAACTGCATTGTCCAATAACTCTGTAACTATTACTGCGGCAAATACTTGCTCAGGCATCGCTTGTACCGCCACCTCTAACGGAACATTGGGAAATATTTATGTAAATGACAATGTTAGTTGGTCTGCGAACACACTCACACTCAATTCTGGTTACAACATTTATGTTGGCACGCCATCAAGCATGGGTTCATTGACCGTTACAGGTAGTGGCTCTCTTACCCTGGCGCCAAGTAATAGCGGAGTCTCTGGATATACCTCTGGTGGCCAAGTTCTCATGGGTATGGCAAGTTCATCCACGAGCGGTTTAACTTCAGGCTATTTAAGTGGCAGTTCATTTACTACTGGTGCTGCCACTGGATTTAATGGCCAGATCAATGTATCGACTTCTGGAACAATCAAATTTGGATCTAACACATACACCGCTCTTAACTCAGAGTCTGATTTTGTTGGAATCAATTCAAGTAGCAACTACGTGATTGGAAGTAATTTGAGCTTTAGCACTGCCTATTCTGCTGCAGTTGTGAGTGGATTCAGTGGTATTTTGAATGGGTTTGGCCACCTTATTAGTGGTCTAAGTATTAATAGCACTAGCTCCAGTGGGACAAACATAGGTTTATTTGGTAACACCAGTGGCACATTTAGCAATATGGGTTTAGCTGGTTCTGTATTGGCAAGTTATGACAATAATGGAGTGGGTGCTTTTGCTGGTCATACCAGCGGTGCGACTATTACTAATAGCTACTCAACGGCATCAGTAACAGGTGTAAATTATGTTGGAGGCCTTGTAGGCCTTGGCCAATCTGCAAATATTTATTCTAGTTATAGTACGGGTTCAATTTTGACTACTGGTAGTAATGCTGGCGGGTTAGTGGGCTACTTATATGGCGGAACTATTCAATCAAGCTACAGTACTTCGAATGTTTCAGGTCCTGATACGGTCGGTGGACTTACAGGCTCCGTACAAAATAATTCATCAGTTTCAAATAGTTATTCAATAGGAACTATTACTGGAAATACTGCAGGCAACAACCACCAAAATTTTGGTGGACTTTTTGCGTACCTGCCTTGTGGGAATGTTTGTACATTCACTAACAATTACTTTGGCGGGGCGATCGTTACTGCTACCGGCAATAGTTCCATTGGAGGCATTGCAGGAGGTGCGTCTGGAACAAATAGCTTTAGCGGTAATTATTGGAATTCAACAACAAATCCTGGATTAAATGCAAGCACAGGGGGCTTCCCTAGTTCAGTTGTAGTGTCGGGGGTCTCCTCTATAACCACTGCTCAACTGAAAAACGCATCTAATTTCTCAAGTGGTTTTGGTAATACCTCTGGATCCTTTACTATTGCTTCCGGATGGGGTTATCAGCCTGGGGTGAATAGTGGATTCCCCATTTTGTGTGCAATTAATAATTGCACCTCCTACAGCTCTTCTTTAGTTTCGCTCACTTACGCCGGCACTTCTGGCGGACTTTGGGAAACGGCATCCAACTGGGATGTCACTGGTAGTAGTACGCCTTCAAGCATTGCACCTATTTCTACCAATGCTAGTTCCATTAGTTCACTTATTATTCCAAGCACTTACACGGTTAACTACAATACCGCGAGCGTGGGCCCTCTAGGCCTCTCAATCACCAATAATGGAACTATTTCTTTCTCAGGAAATTCTAATGTCACACTTTCGGGTGTCATTTCTGGTTCTGGTGCGATTATTAAAAATGGTGCTGGTACTGTTTCTCTTACGGCCGCCAACACCTACGGTGGCGCAACCACAATTAATGCTGGAACTTTAGTCTTATCTGGATCGGGCACATTAGGGAATAGCTCTTCATTACTAACAATTTCTAGCGGTACATTAGATATTCAAAATGGTGCCGTTACAGTTGGTTCGCTATCTATGAGCGGCACCAACCCATCGATTACCAATAGCACCGGTACCTCATCATTGACTATATCTGGTACCTCTACCTTGGCTGGCTCGATTACAACCAGTGGTGCTCAAACCTATAGCGGCGCAGTCACCTTAGGTGCTAATGCAGCACTTACTGCCACTAATAGCAATATCACTTTTACCTCTGCTGTAGACAGTACCGCTGGTGGTTACTATGGCTTATCCGTTTCTAACGGTGCAGGTACTACTGCCTTTGGTGGCGTAGTGGGTGGCAATAGTGCTAATAGTGCGCTTGGTTATTTGTGCATTAATTCTAGTGGCTGTAATGCTTCTGCTGTTGGTACAACAGCAAATACTGGTACAACTACCTTAGCAGGTAATGTCACCACTAGTGGTAATCAAAACTATGGCGGTAATCTTGTTCTAGCAGGCAATGTTAATTTAAGCTCAACTAGTAATGGTGGCAATGGAGCAGTGACGGTTTCAGGTAGCGTCAATAGTTCTTCAGTTGTAGGCTCAGGAATTATTGAATTCCTAGGATCTGGATATTGGGGGGTTAGCACCTCTAGTGGAAGCACTTGGGCCTATTACCTAGCGAATAGTGGTACCAATACCTACCAGTCCAGTTTTCTTATAAGCGGGACCACTTATACATCAAGCCTCTCAGCGCTGAGTAGCCCGCCAACAATTTCTTATAGTGGTGGTAACTATTCATTTAGCCCTGTTACATCAAGTGCTATCTCATATTTAGCAGTTGGTGGTGGCGGAGCGGGTGGACAAAACGGTGGTGGCGGCGGTGGTGCTGGGGGCGTTCTTACTAATGTCGGATCTTCACTTGTGACATTTGCTGCTAATACAAGTTATTCGATTGTTGTTGGTGCCGGTGGTAGCAGCGGTGGTAACGGATTTGCATCCTCCATTTCCGGAGCTGGGATTACTACGGTAACGGCATTAGGTGGTGGATATGGTGGTGTTGGCGGTAATAATGGTAATAGTGGTGGATCTGGCGGTGGCGGTGGTCAATGTGGTTGTCAGCTGGGTCTCGGTGGTGCGGGGGTATCTGGACAGGGCTATGCGGGAGGTAATGCTGAAACCTCATCACCGTACTACTCAGGTGGTGGCGGTGGAGCAGGAGCTCAAGGTGCAAGTGCAACAAGCATAGCTGCGGGTGCTGGTGGTTCAGGCATTCTCAATCCAATTACCGGATCAAATATTGGCCAGTCTAGTGGCGGTAATTACTATATTGCAGGGGGCGGTGGAGGAGGTAGTTGGAGTGGAGTTGGAGCATCTGGCGGACTTGGTGGCGGCGGCTCAGCTCCATCAAGTAGTGGAGTTGGCACTAGCGGTTTGGTAAATACTGGCAGTGGCGGTGGTGGTAGTGAAAATGGAAATAATGGTGGTAACGGCGGATCGGGTGTTGTCATCCTATCTTCAACAACTTTAATTGGCGTCCAAAACACCTACGCCCTCACTATCAACTCCGGTACTGGCGCAGCTACGATCGGTGGTAGTGTTTCCAATATCACTACCTTAGCAATTAACTCTAAATCAGCATCCTCGTCTATTGCGGGTGCAATTGGTGGCTCTACTGCACTGAAATTGAATACAGGAACAGTAGCTACTGTAGGCGCTGATTACACAGGGGCTAACTCTAGTAGTGCTGTACTAAATCTTGCTGGTAACAACACCTACTCTGGCGGCACTACTATATCTGGTGGCACACTCCAAGCGGGTAGTGCTACAGCATTTGGTGCGAGCGCAGGTGCTATTACTGTTAATAATGGTGCAGCTCTGGATCTCAATGGTCAAACTCTTACCAATACCAATACCCTTACTTTGAACGGTACTGGTATTAATAGTGGTGGAGCCTTAACTAACTCTAGTATTAATCCAGGTACTTATGTGGGTGGCATGACTTTGGCCTCTGCTTCTCTCATTGGCAGCACTACTGGTGCTATTAGTATGAGCGGCGCTATTGCCTCGAGTGCAAATGCGTATAACTTAGCGTTGGTTGGTAATCAAGCCATTACGTTGAGTAGTGCGACCAACACCTTATCAACAATTGCTTCTGGATCTAGTCTTGGTGCTTTATCAATTAGCAATAATCAGACAATGACCATTGGTTCAATGACCATTGGTGGAACCAATTATTCTGGACTGTCATCTACAGGCACTATTTTTGTAAAAACAAATACTGGTAACTTAATAGTTAACAACAACATTACAACTACTAGCTCATCTGCGGTGACCTCGTCACCAGCAATTTTATTGTCTGCTGGTTACGCTGATACAACTAGCAATACCACAGACAATATTGTTCTTGGTAGTAGTTCGTCTAGCTTCATTACAGCCGGTACAGGCGCCATCATTGCTTTATATTCTGGGTCACCAACTTCGAGTAATAATTTATCTGTATTTGCTACAGCTCAATCTACCAAATATATTAGTTATGGCGTCACAACCAGCACGCTACCTTCATCAGGCGCTGGTTACTATGCCTTGTACCGTAGTACGCAACCTAACTTGTATGTGATTTATGGATCTTCCAGCCCATCAACTTATGGTACAGCGCCAACGATTACCTACTCATTTAATACATTAGCTAATGGATCGGGTACCACATACCTCTCATCCGATACTTTGACTGTCAATGCAACGGGTACTGCTGTATTTACTGGCACCAACTCGACTACAAGCATTACCGGTGCACTAAACTCTTCGACTAATGCCGGTAGCTATACAACAGTGACCTATTTGAGTGGCCTAAGTTCACCAATCTATGCAATATCAGCCGGCTCTAGTACAGGATCACTGACTATTAGCAAGGCCAATGCTTATGTGATCGTTACATCTGGTCAGTCCAGTATCTATGGCAATACACCAACGATTAATTACACCTTTAATACCAATAGTGCGGGTACAGGAACCGTGATCTCAGCATCACCTACTGGACTAGCTGGCACAGCAAGCATTAGCAATGCACCAACATCCTCGTCAAATGCAGGTACTTACAACCTGACTTACGCCAGTGGCCTTAGTTCAACGAACTACGCCTTTAATGCTGCGGCTAGTGCTACTCCTTATACGGTGAACCAAGCCCAAGCTTATGTGATCCTTAC
>NZ_JARXVX010000007.1:0-48153 GCF_029892205.1 Polynucleobacter sphagniphilus | reverse complement strand
GCGGTCACGCTGATTCTGAAACAGGTGGTCACGCTCACTCTGAAATGACCGGTCATTTGCCTGAAATGGGTGGTCACGCTGGCCTGAAATACGCAATCGCTTTAGTTTTAATGAAATCAACTATGTCAAGCCGTAAATATGCGCTCCTGAAATTTACATTTCTTGCCTTTATATTGGAGGCGCCTTTACTCATTGCCTATTTATGGATGATGGGAAATGTTTCTCAAGCTCGTTTTAATCCACGTCAGATGTCTGAATGGTTGATTAACTATCAAGGTGGTTTTGTAAGGCGGGGCTTAGTGGGCGAAATCATTCTAAAAATAAGTTCGGTTTTTCCAATCACTACCTCAATCTATGCCATTGTTTTTTGGGCATTTGCAGCCTATGTGGCCCTGTTTCTAGTCATCTATCTAAAGGCAAGAATCCAAGATTGGAGCGTACTGGCCGTAGCAATATTATTGCAGGGCGGTATCTTCCACATGGGCAGCGGCGGTATTTTTTATATACGTAAAGAAGGCATTTTCTTGGTCTTTTTTTCAATCCTATGCCTCATATACTTAAACATTCAAGCCAGCTCCTTAAGGCGGCGATCGATATGGATTGGTTTATTGACCTTCCTCCTGTTAACGATTTTTCACCCTTAATGGTCTTGATGCATGAGGCTTATCTCTTTATGGGCTTTCCTGCTGCTTTCTTATTGCTATGGATTGTTCAAAAGGAAAATCCAGATCTTGGTTATTTAAAGAAGGCCTTAATTTTTCTCGCTCTAGAAGTCGTGGGGCTTTTTGTGTTGTGCTCTATGTTCCATGGAGATGCGTTGCAAAGCCAGGCGATCTGGGATGCCTTGCCATTTCAAGATCGCCTTTTTCTGTCACCCACAGCGCCATACACCCCTCTTGGGCCGATTGATTCGGTGGCATGGTCCTTGGGGCAACATTTAGCTACCATCTACGGCATTTTTAGTACTGGGGGTATTTTTGTTTGGATTTTATTTATCCCAGCAAACGGCTTGGCTTTAATGTATGTCTTGTCGCGCCTTGAGACTGCCAAGACCTCAACGGCTTATGTTCAATTCACCCGTTTAGCGCTGATTGGCTTACTAAGTTCTTCGGCCATGTTTTTCATTGCCAGCGATTGGGGTAGATGGTTAGCTTATCTATCGAATCAAACGGTGCTATTAATGTTCATCCTAGATGTGAGGTTATTCACTGCGCTACCAACAATCCAACCAATTTCGGAAAATTGATAAGTAACGGTTACGGTGACAGTAGTGCCTGAGGTCCCAGTGCCTGTTGCGGATGCAGAAGAGTTTGCATTACCACCAAAAGTAATTAGATTGGCATGTGTGTAATTGTTGGCAATCTGACAGGGATTGCCAGTACCGGTAGCCGTGCCTGAGCAGCTAATGGCCGCTGATGTATTAATAGCCCCCCAGCGAGCTCCCTCGCGGGCAGCATTGGTGATAACTGCCTGGTCATATAGCAGAATGCCATAGTTAATGATGCCAAAAACCAGCACTAAGAGCACTGGCAGAATAAGCGCAAATTCGACTGTCGCAACGCCGTCTTCATTTTGCTTAAAGCAAATCATGGGTTTTTTCATGTCCACCTCTTCATCCATCTAATAGTAGCCTATTTAAGCGCTAGTTCATGAGATGATATTAATTAAATCTTAATAGAGTTCCATCATGAATAAGCCCTTAGGCCTCAATTTACCGACTAACCAAAGTCCTTTAATGAAAGGCATGGATACTACGCACCAGTTGAATGCTTTGGTGCTCAATATCGCCAATCATATTGAAACCAAACAGCTTAAGTCATTACCGTTAATTTCATTAGCGCCTCTGACAGTGCGTTTGCCGTCATCAGGCGCTGCAGTTATTTTCCGTTTTGGCTGTGTAGTGCTTTTTGCCTCCACCGAGGATGATAGGAAGTGGTTACTAGAATTATTAACACCCGCCTGCTCCGGAATGATTGAGGGTTTTGCAGAAGAGTCTTTGCTGATTGTTATTGATCCTGAACATGAAGAGGGTCCGGATGGAGATGACATCTATCTCCATTCTCCCGATCTAGACCGTATCAAGATCGTTGCAGAAATTTTGGCTAAGTCTAATCAGATTGATTTTTTAGAGAGTCGTATCAGTAGTGAGTTCGATAAGATTGAACCGCTTGCGCTCGATTTAGCGGATGATGGCGCTTTCTCAATCAATACGCGCAATCTCATGAAAACCGTTGGTACCATGCTTCTAGCAGAGCAGCGCATGGCCAATCGAGGTGATGTGACCGATCGCTTTAATTCTCTTCTAACTAATCCAGAGTTGCAATTACTGCATGCACGTTTAGAGGATGAATACGAGTTAACTGAGCGATCTTTGCAGATTGAAGCAAAGCTAGCAGCAATTGGCAGAACCGCCAGCACACTGCTAGAAACGATTCGTTACACTAGTTCTCATAAAGTAGAGATCTATATTTTGGTACTGATTTTTATTGAGCTCTTACTCTCGGTCTATGGCTACTTCTTTCACTAGTAATAGTCATGCCGAGTATCTTACTTTCATGAAACAATAGGGCTATGAGCAGTCCTGCAGCCCTCGATTCTTCCGAAATAGAAATTACCCCCGACTATCAGGCGGTGATTGATGCAATTGAGAGGGGCGACCCCTATATCTTTGTGAGTGGCAAAGCGGGAACTGGTAAAACCACCTTAATTGGCTATCTTCGGGAAAATATTCCAGGTAATGTGGTTGTAGTTGCGCCTACTGGGGTGGCTGCTTTGCAGGTTAAGGGGGTAACTATTCATTCCTTCTTTCGCCTGCCGCCGCGCCTCATTTTCCCGGAAGAGGATATTAAGCCCCTCAAAGACAGGCGACTATATAAAGATATCCGCTTATTGATCATCGATGAAGTATCGATGGTCCGCACGGATGTAGTCGATGCGATTGATTTATTTTTACGTGCTAATGGACCCCACAAAAACCAAGCCTTTGGCGGCATTCAGGTCATGTTTGTGGGTGACCTTTTTCAGTTGCCCCCAGTTGTATCGGGCGCCGATATGGAGGTGCTAGCAGGTCGAGGTTACGAGGGGCCTTATTTTTTCTGTTCCATGGCTTTGCATCGTAAGGATGTGACCATGGTGGAGCTCTCAAAAATATTCCGTCAAAAAGACGAGCACTTTGCTGGATTGCTTAATCGCATTCGGATTAATCATGATATTGATGGGGCGCTTGAGACCCTCAATACCCAATGCTTTCGACCGGATCAAGAACAAGATGAGCAAACGATTACCCTAACAACAACCAATGCAAGGGCTGATCAAATTAATGGTGCAGGACTCCGCGCTTTAGCGGTGGACGCCAAATTCTATATTGGTAAGACGACAGGGAAGTTCAATATTGATGAACGCAATTTGCCATCTCCAAACAACCTCGCCCTGAAGGTTGGGGCACGTGTCATGTTCACTGCAACGGATAGTGGTTTTCCAAAGCGCTGGGTCAATGGCACCATTGGTATTGTGCGCGAGTTATTGCCCGATACTGTTAAGGTGACTGTCCAAAATGGACCTTACTCCAATACGGTAGAGGTAAAAGGCCATCAGTGGGAATCCTATCGCTACGACCATGACATGATGAGCGGCAAGATATCCCCACAAATTATTGGTACGTATGTGCAGATTCCTTTGATGTTGGCTTGGGCTGTCACTATTCATAAGAGTCAGGGCAAAACACTTAATAAGGTCAGGGTAGATCTTTCGTCGGGTGCTTTTGCATCTGGGCAGGTTTATGTGGCTTTGAGCCGTTGTACCTCGATTGAGGGAATCAGCTTGCAAAGGCCGATAGAAGCAAAAGATATTAGCTGCGATCTCGAAATTAAGCGCTTCTACCTCAATTGCTTGCCCTCAAATAGTGCAAATAAGCTATAAATACAGTATTGTGCCTATTCAAGTTCGGGTTAGTACAATTTAATTGGTCAAACTTTTTTATTTCGAATTACTAAACTGCATTTAAGCCAATCATGAAAATTCAATTATCTAAAGCTTTATTCTCCATTCTTGCCCTTGCTGGGCTTGCAAGCGCTCAGGCGCAGTCTGTCACTGTCAACCCTATACCAGTTGTGAATGACGACTGGCGTGTTTCTGCATCAATTAATGGATGGGGTAGTGCTTCTTCAGCAACGCTCACCGAAGGTCGTCGCTCAGTAACTAGCACAAACTCAATCAGTCAAAATCTGAGTGATGCCACTGCTGGTGCGCTCTTTAGTGCTGAAGCTCACAAGGGAGATTGGGGCATGATGGCTGACTTGGTGTATTGGTCGCTTAAGGACGGCAGCTCTAGCCGCGCCGCCTATACACCAAATGGTGATGGCACAATCTCGGTTGGTGATAATGCGGCTACTACTCAAACTGCTTTAACCGGTGCTGCCACATACACCGCATATAAATCCGCCAGCCTCTATCTAGATGGCTTGCTTGGTTTGCGCTACATCAGCTCTACTACCGTGATCAATAGCCAAGCTATTGTCAATATTGATGGCACTACTACTGCAGATCGCAATAGAAGTCGCAGTTCCGATCTTCATACAACTGACGCCATTGTGGGTTTCAAAGGCCGTTACCGCATCGCCGATACATCCTGGTTTATCCCTTTCTATGCTGATGGCGGTAAGGGCCCTGGCTCTAATGACACAACCTGGCAATTGCAGGCCGGTGTTGGTGATGCATTCTCGTGGGGTGATGTGACTTTGACCTATCGTGCGTTGGGTTTTGTATTGCCTGATAACCATGGTGGAACCAATTACACTAGCTCGGGCCCTCAGTTGGCGGCTACCATCAATTTCTAATACTGTCGTTGGATTAAGATAAATAAAGCCACCTAGGTGGCTTTATTATTTTCTGGTTTCAGAAACCAGCAGCGAGACCATCGCGACGGTGATCACTTCCGGCGATATAGCCATCAGCGGGATCATCACCTAAGCAAGCAATAGCCTGCGCGCTACCAAAATCCAAGCTATTGGCTGGCATCACTAAAACATCATGACCCATTTGGCGCAATCCCTCAACCACTGCATTGGGCATCGACGTCTCAACGGTCAGTTCGCCAGCATCATCAATCCGCCAACGGGGTGCATCTGAGCAAGCTTGCGGGTTGAGGTATTCATCCACAAAGCGCATCACAAATTGTAGATGTCCTTGCGGTTGCATATTGCCACCCATCACGCCAAATGCCATGCTGGGTTTACTGTCCTTAGTGAGAAACGCCGGCAAGATGGTATGAAAAGGGCGCTTACCAGGGGCAACTTGATTAGGGTGGCCATCCATCAAACTAAAGCTCATGCCGCGATTATGAAACGCTATGCCGCCAGGAGCGACAACTCCCGAGCCAAAGCCCTTGAAATTCGATTGAATATAAGAAATCATCATGCCCGCTTCATCAGCGGCGCACAGATATACGGTGCCACCAGTGTGTGGGTCACCTGCAGCATAGTCACCCGCTTGCTCGTGATTGATTAAGGCAGCGCGACTTGCTAGGTAATCTGGGTTAAGCAATTGAGAAGGGGAAAGACCCATTGTTGCTGGCTCAGAGATAAACGCATATGCATCAGCAAAGGCCATTCTCATTGCTTCAACTTGTAAATGAATACGCTTGGCAGAGTTTGCGGGGTATTGCTTTACATTGGCCGCTTGCAAAATACCCAAGGCCATTTGCGCAACAATGCCAGAGCCATTGGGTGGAATTTCATGTAAGGTGTATTCACCATAATCAAATGCGAGTGGTTCAACCCACTGCGCTTGGTAATTAGCAAAGTCTTCCAGAGTAAATACGCCACCCGTTTTTTGGGCAAAATCGACCATGCTTTTAGCAAGAGAGCCTCTATAGAATGCTTCACCTTCAGTGTTAGCAATCTCTTTTAGGGTTCTAGCTTGTTCTGGATAGCGCCAAATTTGCCCGGCAGCGGGTGCCTTGCCATCAATTAAAAATGATTCGGTAAAGCCGGGCTGATTTTTTAATATCGGAATTGCCTCGCGCCATTGACGTGCAATGACAGGCGAAACCGGAAAACCACTTTCTGCATAAGCAATAGCGCGCTTAAATAATTGCGCAAATGGCAACTTGCCAAATTTGCGCGAAAGTTCAATCCATCCAGCGATCATGCCGGGGACTGTGACTGTATTCCAGCCAATCAATGGCATAGCAGATTGACCGGCAAAATACTCTGGGGTCCAAGCTGCAGGAGCACAACCAGAAGCATTGAGGCCGTGTAACTTTTTGCCATCCCAAATAATGGCAAAGCCATCACCACCGAGGCCATTCATGGTGGGTTCAACTACGGTGAGTGTGATGGCCGTTGCTAGAGCAGCATCAACCGCATTACCACCATTTTGCAAAGCTTCTATGCCCGCCTGGGTTGCTAGTGGTTGTGAGCTGGCTACAGTATTGCGAGCCAAAACTGGGGCGCGACCACCACCAAAGGGAGGAGAAATAATCATCAAGGCTTTCGTTACTTTTTAATCGATCTTCAAATTAGCTAACTTCACTATCTTGGCCCATTTTTCGAATTCAGTATTTGTAATCACCGCTAAGTGCTCGGCATTTTCATAGTGCACACGAATACCTTGGGAAGCGAGGCGAGCCTGATTGTTCTTGTTGGCTGCAATCTTTGCAAGTGCATTGTCTAAACGGTCAACGATTGCTGGTGGAGTGCCCTTGGGTACATACACGGCATAGAGGTTTTCAACATCAAAGTTTTTCATGCCCTCTTGACTTAGTGTGGGCACATTAGGCAACAATGGTGAACGCTCAGCTGATGCCATTGCAATCGCCCTCAGTTTGCCGCTTTGGATGTGTGGCAGTGAAGCAGTCACGCTATCAAACATCATGAGGGTATTGCCGGCAATCAGATCAGGTAAAGCAAAGCTACTGCCTTTATAGGGAACATGCGTGCCGGTTGCGCCAATGCGCTGCATAAATAGAGTGGCCTCTATATGGGATAGGCTGCCATTGCCTTGTGATGCGTAATTGAAATTACCGTTTTTTGATTTTATAAAGGCGATTAATTCGGTTAAATTTTTGGCGGGAACAGAAGGGTTCACCACCAGTAAATGAGGGATAGTTCCCATCAGCGCTACCGGTGTTAAATCCTTGCGCATATCTACTGTTGCATTGGCAAAAAGACTATGTGAGATTGCTTGATTGGTTAGTGCTCCAAAAAAGATCGTATAACCATCTGGGGCAGCTTTTGCAGCAGCCTGCAAGCCGATCATGCCACCAGCACCGGGCCTATTGTCAACCATGACTGATTGCCCAAGTGCTTCACCTAAGTTGGAGGCAATATTTCGTGCAAAACTATCAGTAGAACCTCCGGCTGGAAAAGCAACAATTGCCACGATGGGTTTTTTGGGCCAATCTACATCAGCTCCAATAGCAATACGATAAAAACTAAAGAGTAGGGCGCAGCCTATGAGGGCTGATTTGAGGATTTTCATAGGGATTACTGATTAAATAGGTGATATAGGATGGGAATTGCAACCGCACTCAAGATACCATTCATGCCCATCGCCAGACTGGCATAGGTACCAGCTTCAGGGTGAATGCTAAATGCTCTGGAGGTGCCAATACCATGTGCGCCAATGCCGATGGCAAAGCCACGCTGCCACCAGGCCTTCATGCCTAGGGCATTGAGCACAAAGGGTGCCAAGATGGCTCCGAGAATTCCGGTAGCCACTGCAAAGATTGCCGTTAAAGTAGGTGATACGCCAATCCGCTCTGCAATACCCATGGCAATAGGCGCAGTAACTGATTTAGGGTACATACCACCAATAATGCTGTTATCAGCACCTAATAATTTGGCGATATTAACTGCGCTAAAAATGGACATCAGTCCGCCAGTGACCAGAGCAGCGAGCAATGGCAAAGACCTGCCTTTTAAACTGCTCAAACCTCGATAGATTGGAATGGCTAAAGAAACTGTGGCAGAGCCTAATAGAAAGTGAATAAATTGCGCGCCTTCAAAATAGGTTGAATACGGCATATCAATTAATTGAATGGTGCATGCAACCAAAATGATAGCGATGGCTACTGGGTTGGCTAATGGATTTTGTTTGAAGTGACGATAGATGGTTAAGCCGATTTGGTAGGCGGTCAAGGTTAGGAAGAGTGCAAAGAGTGGGCTACCGGATAGATAAACCCAGATCTCGAAGATGGTGTGTTCTTTACTCATCTCGATCCAATTTCGCATGGAGAAAACGAACCACTACTGCGCTGGAACCAATCGTCAATATGACACTACCAACTAGGGCGCATATGATGGCCAGGGCATTTTCTCGAAGCTGGGGCAGGTACAGCACCACACCTACTGCCGCCGGAACAAATAAGAGGCCAAGATATTGGCTAAACCCATCAGCGACGATTGCTAAGTCAGAGTTAATGCCCTTACGCAAGACCAGCCAGCCCAACAGAAGAATCAAGCCAATCACTGGGCCTGGGAGGGTGGGGAGAACCGACTTTGAAACGAGCTCCCCCAGGCTTTGAAAGAAGAGTATTTGTACAAGTCCGAAGATCATGTATGGATCTTACTTCGGGTCATAATTTGTTGCAACGCAATAAACTAATTCTTAGTTAAGATAAGCACATGAAATACAGGGTTTTTCGGTTCCTTGACCATAAAACTCAAATTATTAAACCTTCAGGAGATCACTCATGACCGAATTAAATGTCAATGGCAAAAAATACAAGGTAGATGTCGACCCGGACACCCCATTGTTATGGGCTATTCGCGAGCAAGTTGGCTTGACCGGGACCAAATATGGTTGCGGCGTCGGTCAATGTGGTGCTTGTACAGTCTTGTTTGAAGGCGTTGCCATGCGCAGTTGCTCTTTGCCGGTATCGGCCGCCGAGGGCAAGAAAATTGAAACCATTGAGAGCTTGGAAAAAAATGGTCAATTGTCTAAGATTCAAAAGGCGTGGGTAGATAACCAAGTTCCGCAGTGCGGCTACTGCCAATCCGGCATTGTGATGGCTACAACAGCTCTATTGCGTACCAACCCAAAACCAACCGATGCTCAGATCGATGAGGCTATTACGAATATCTGTCGTTGCGGTACTTTCCAGCAAGTGCGTCAAGCGATCCATGCTGTCACCAAGGCTTAAGGAAAAATCATGACAACATCAATCAAGAATATTGAAAAAAACGCTATGACAAATACCTCACGTAGAAGTTTTATTGTTGGAAGTACTGCTATTGCAACCGGTCTTGCCATTGGATTTGATTTCTCCATCATGTCTGAAGCCCATGCAGCGATGGGGACTGGGACAACTTCTATGGCACCCCTCTCAACACCAGAGATTGGTGTGTGGGTTGTGGTCAAGCCAAATGATGATGTAGTAGTGCGCATCGTGCGCTCTGAGATGGGTCAGGGAACGATTACTGGTTTAGCGCAAATGGTTGCTGAGGAGCTGGAGTGCGATTGGAGCAAAGTCAGTTATGAGTATCCAAGCCCAGAAGAGAGTCTCAAGCGCAAGCAAGTTTGGGGTAGTTTCTCAACAGGTGGTAGTCGTGGTATTCGTACGTCAGAGCAGTATGTGCGCAAAGGCGGTGCTGCTGCACGCATAATGCTCATTCAGGCAGCTGCAAATGCTTGGGGTGTGCCTGTTTCTGAGTGTGTAGTACTAAAGGGCGTCATTACGCACACTCCTACTGGACGCAAAACCACATTTGGTAAGGTGTCTGTTGCAGCCTCTCAGTTGCCTGTGCCAACCGAGGTGCCATTGAAGGATCCGAAGCAGTGGAAATTAATTGGTAAACCAGTAGATCGAATTGATGGTGTCGCTGATAAGGTGACGGGCCGCCAAATCTACGCCATCGATTTGAAATTCCCTGGCATGCTAGTGGCCAATATTCGTCAATGCCCAGTATTTGGTGGCAAAGTCAAAAGCTACGATGCCACTGCAGCATTAGGTATGAAGGGCGTTAAAAAGGTTGTTCCGGTTGGGGCTGATGCTGTTGCTGTGGTAGCTGATACCTTTTGGCATGCCAAGACAGCCATGGATGCAGTCAAGATTGAGTGGGATGACGGTGGTAATGGTGCCGTCTCAAGTGCCAGCATTCTGAAAAGCCTACAAGAAGGTTTGGTCGCCAATGATACTTTCGTTGGTAACTCTTATGGAGATGTAAAAGCAGCTATTGCTAGCTCCAATAAAAAGGTTGAATCAAGTTACTTCTTTCCATTCTTATCTCATGCCACTCTTGAGCCTCAAACTGCTACTGCCAAGTGGACTCCTGAGCTCTGCGAAGTGTGGGCGCCAACTCAAGACGGTGAGGCAACCTTTGCAGCAGTGATTGCTGCCTCTGGTTTGGCTGCAGAAAATTGCAATGTTTATAAAGTCAATTTAGGTGGTGGTTTTGGGCGTCGTGGCGCGTTTCAGGATTATGCTACCCAAGCCGTGTTGATTGCCAAACAAATCCCTAGTACTCATATCAAGTTGATCTGGACGCGTGAAGAGGATATGACTCATGATCATTATCACCCTGTGATGATGTGTAAATTGACTGGATCCTTTGACGATAAGAAAAATCTAACTGGCCTTGATATGCGCCTATCCGGCCAGTCGATTTTATCGGCTGTACGCCCTTGGATCGTGGATCAAAATAAAGGTAAAGATCCGGCTGTATTTCAGGGTTTAGATGCGAGTGGTGAAGCGGCCATCAATTACACCTTCCCTAATTTGATGGTTGATCATGCCATGCGCAATACGTCGGTTCCTCCGGGTTTTTGGCGTGGCGTGAATGCCAACCAGAATACTTTGTTCTTAGAGGCATTTATGGATGAGTTGGCAGAAGCGGCTGGCGCTGACCCACTCGATTTCCGCCGTAAATATCTCACTAATCCGCGCGCATTGGCTGTATTAAATGCTGTCGCTGATGGTATTGGCTGGTCTAAACCAGCAGCGCCTGGTATTTTCCGTGGATTAGCGCAAGTAAAGGCCTATGGTAGTTATGTTGCTGCCGCATGCGAAATTTCAGTAAAGAATGGTACTGATGTCAAAATTCATCGTATGGTTGCTGCAACTGATCCTGGATTTGTTGTTAATCCAGCGCAAGTGGAAAGACAGATTGCAGGTTCATTTGTGTATGGTTTATCTGCTCTTTTTGAGGAAGAGATCACTATTGAAAATGGCGCTGTAGTACAAAAGAATTTCGATACCTTTAATTCGATTCGTTTGTCACAAATGCCTAAGGTAGAGACTATTTTGATTCAGGGTGGAGGACCAGAGTGGGGCGGCGTTGGAGAGCCAACCATTTGCGTGGCTGCGCCTGCTGTTCTTAATGCAATTGCTAAAGCAACTGGCAAGCGCTACCGTACAGTGCCATTGAAAAAAAGTGGTGTCAAATTGGTTTAACCTCTATATATTCAGTATCTCGAAATAGTTGTGATGAGAATGAGGCGTGTATTGGCAATTGGTTTGCTAATCGCGCCTTATTTTTTTCAAGTAGTCGCAGCTCAAGAGGTCAATACCCAGATCGTGGGAGATTCGATCTCCCATCCCCTCACTAGCGCACCTGCAGATGTTGAGCGGGGGCGAGCCATTGTGACCAGTAGGCATGTGGGATTATGTCTTTTATGCCATAACGGCCCATTTCCAGAAGAGCCTTTTCAGGGAAACCTAGCGCCTGACTTAGGCTTAAGCGTTGCCACAATGAATGCAGGTCAATTGCGGGCGCGTTTGGTGAACCCTGCCCACTTTAACCCCAATACGATCATGCCTGCGTATTACCAAACCGCTGGACTGACTCAAGTTGCACCGAAATTTGTTGGGCAGACTATTTTGAGTGCCCAAGAAATAGAAGATGTCATTGCTTTTTTAGTTACCCTGAACAATCAAACCAAATGAAAATAAAAGGATTACTCTCATGAAGATCAGTCGACGAGGCTGGTTACAAAAAGTAAGCTTACTAGCCTCGAGCTTGCTATTTAATCCAAGTCTAGTGTTTGCCAAAAAACAGGATGCGGAAAAAGCCATTGATTTAATTGTAGGATCTAATTCAGTGCAAGAAGGGCGAGTACAACTGACTATTCCCCCACTGGTAGAGAATGGCAACCTGGTTCCTCTGAAGGTGAGCGTACAAAGCCCAATGACGCAAGATGATTATGTAAAGTCAATCTACGTGATTGCAGAAGGGAATCCCTTGCCTAATATCTTTAGTGCTTATTTATCACCACGTTCAGGCCGTGCCACCGTTTCAACTCGCGTTCGCTTGTCAGATAGTCAGCGGGTCTGGGCAATTGCACAGATGAGTGATGGTAGTTTTTGGCGCGCTTATGCCGATACACGAGTCACTCTATCGGCTTGTACGGAGAACTTATGAGTAAAACTTCGCGTACCTCCATAACAATGCCTACTGAGGTAAAAAAAGGTGCCATCATTGAAATTCGGGCGATTGTTCAACATGACATGGAAACGGGATTTAGATACAACGAGGCTGGTAAATTAATTCCTAGGGATATCATCCGTAACTTTACGTGTACCTATAACGGGGTTGAAGTATTTAAGGCTGATCTTTACCCTGGAGTGGGTGCCAATCCATTAATTACCTTTACAACCATTGCCACTGAAACTGGTACGCTTGAATTTAAATGGACTGGCGATGATGGCTATGAAGCGCTTAATCAGACGCATCTGCAAGTGAGCTAATTGAAGCTAAAAACATTAGCCTCTCTATCTTGGATTTTGCTTTGTAGTGGCCCGCTTGCAAGCTGGGCGGCTAAGGATATTCCTGGGCCTGATAGGCAATCTGGCTACAGCATGATGTCTGCGGAAATACAGGCAATGCAGGATGATCCGAGCTTGAATCCAGCTACGTTCTCGGTTGAAGATGGTCGGAGTATTTGGAGCGAGAAGGTGGGGCCTCACGATAAAGCGTGCGCCGCTTGTCATGGTCAGTCTGGAAAATCAATGCAGGGCGTAGCCACCCAATTTCCTAAAGTGATGCATGGAAAATTGCAGACATTAGAGGGTCAAATCAACCAATGCCGCATATCGCATCAAGACTTACCGCCCTTTGAGTATGAGAGCAAAGAGTTGCTTGCCTTGAGTGCTTTTATTGCTACCCAATCCAAGGGTATGCCAATTCACATTCAGTTGAATAAATCAAATCAGGCCGATTTTGATGCTGGCAAGCTTTGGTTTTATCAGCGCATGGGGCAGCTCAATTTATCGTGCGCGCAGTGTCATGAAGACAGGGCTGGATTAAGGCTGGGGGGTAGCGTGATTCCCCAGGCCCATCCAACGGCTTATCCAATCTATCGTTTGGAGTGGCAGAGTCTGGGTTCTTTAGAGAGACGATTGCGGAACTGCATGAGTGGCGTACGGGCAAAACCATTTGAATATGGCTCGCAAGAAATGGCGCAGCTTGAACTTTATTTAATGTGGCGCGCTAGAGGGATGCCCCTGGAGACTCCAGGGGTGAGGCCTTAATCCGAGAAAACGACTGAAGTAGCGCCATTAATCAATACACGATCATGTAGGTAATAACGCAAGGCGCGCGACAGAACAGTGCGCTCTAAATCACGACCTTTGCGCACCAAATCATCCGGTGTATCACCATGGGTAACGCGAGTGACATCTTGTTCGATAATCGGACCCTCATCTAGATCGCTCGTAACAAAATGAGCAGTGGCACCGATAAGCTTAATCCCGCGAGCATGTGCCTGATGATATGGTTTAGCGCCCTTAAAGCTAGGCAAGAAGGAGTGATGGACATTGATGCAGCGTCCCGATAGCTTGGTAGATAGATCATCAGACAGAATCTGCATGTAGCGAGCCAAAATCACCATATCTGCTTTCGATTGAGCAATGATCTCGAGCAACTTCGCTTCTTGAGCAGGTTTGGTTTCTGGAGTTACGGGCAAATGATAAAAGGGGATATCAGCAAAATCGATGCTCGCGTATACCTCGCGTGGGTGATTGGACACAATGCCACAAATAATCATAGGCAACTCACTAATGCGCCAACGATAAAGTAGATCAACCAAGCAGTGATCCAGTTTGGAGGCCATAATGACAACGCGCTTGAGATCCTTAACGGCACGTAATTGCCAGGTTAACTCGAAGCGTTTAGCGATTTCTACAAAACCCTCCCGTAAGGTTTGTGCGCTCACGCCGCAGCTAAAGCTAACTCGCATAAAAAAGCGTTTAGACGCTTTATCGTCAAATTGCTGAGCCTCTTCAATATCGCCGCCCGCTTGATAAATATAAGTGGATACCGCAGCCACTATTCCAGGGCGGTTAGGGCAGGTTAGCGTGAGGTAGTAATTTTCGATAGTCATAGGATAAAAGCTCAGTTTTACTAATAAGGTTCAATTTTAGACTGTCGTGGGCGGACCTTGCCTTTACTTAGGCTCAATCTTGTAATCAGGGGCATCTGCAGGTCCCAAATAGAGCTCGCTCTTGTCGGTAATCGAAGGCATCAAGATGTCCTGACAAATTGGCTGAGAGCTTAGGACGTTAAAAAAACTGCAATCCTTTTTAGTGGCTGCTGAGGTGGCATGCTCCAGGGGGGATTTTCCGGTTGCAGCAGTTGTCGCCAGGCTAGCTGCTGTAGCGGGATATGCGGCTGCAGCCGAGCCTACGGCAGTACCGGCTGAACTGACGGCAGCAGTTCCGCTGGTCCCCAGGGCTGCAATCGGTGCAAAACAGCCATTTAAAAAGAAACTGCCAGAGAAAAGCAAAAGCCAAGCCCGTAAGCTTGGCTTTTCTATTGAAAGGGGGCTGTTATTTCTTGGGGCAGACAACGTTAAATACTCCAGCCGTCCAGGAACCGTTGGGGACTGGTTCAAAAGGACTGTCCGGTATTTTGTTATCACTTACAACCTTGCCTTTGCCTTTATTGCCAGCAAATTCTTTAAATTCGATTGGGCGATATGTGGCATTGCTGCAGTCATATTGGTTCAGGCCGACTAAGGAATTAACTGCCTCTTTAGTTTCGGGATTCTTGCCTGGTGTTTTTAAATCCAACATCGACATGACCTGTGCCTTATTTCCTTCTGCGGTTGCTGTATCCATATCAACATAGACTGTCATCGCATCATTAGCGCCAAGTTCTTGCCACTTAGCAAAACTATTAGCTGTAGGGATGAGGCAAAGTGAACTGGTAATGAGGGAAATTGTGAGAAATTTTTTCATGGGGCTTCTTATCAATCTAAATAAATGTTGTGTCACTTAAATGCATCCGAAAGCAAAGGCTTCTAGTGTCTATTCTAAACGCCATTTTTGGACCTCACTTGGGGTTAAGCTCCAATTTGCGGCTGATGGTTTCAGGCTTCATTTGTAAGGGTAGGTATTCATTATTGGCCCAAAGTGGGCTCATATTTCGGTAAAGCTTACTTTGCACCCAGCCGGACTGTCCAGATTGATAAATGAAAACGGAGTTTTCTAGATTGGATAAGTCGTAGATGGTTCGCAGGCTTGGCGCTTGTTTTGTCTCATAGGGATTTTCTGCCTTTAAATGCTCAAGGCGTCCAACATTAATCGTAAAACCATCCCCGGGAAAGGGTTGGGAAAGGTTAAAGAAAGCTCCCAGAAAAGGTATTTTGCTAAATGGCCGATGCTCTGATAAGGCAATATGGGCTTTGCCCCACTCCCAATTTTTAGGCTTATCGCCAAACTGCTCACTTAATTGGGCAAGTGCTAGGTCATATGCTTGATTGGAGGCGTCTAGGCAGCTCTCAATTTTTTCTGTGTTTGGGTTGTCGCACCAGGGACTATTTGGGTTTTGAATTAATCTAGTCAAAGGGATAGTGAAATTACGAGGCCCGTAGTTTTCTGTAAACAGATAACCCAAGCGCGAGAAAAGTAATTGAGTTAGTTGATCTTCCCAGGCATTAAAGATTAAGGCTGCCTGGCTATCCATCTTCATATTGCCATCAAAATTGGCAGTGATCTCCCTTACTTGAGGCCCGAGTTGATGAGTCGGCGTACTGGCTTTAAATAGATCCATCAAAGGCATCACCCCTAGAGATAGGGTGTCGGCTTGCATCTTTTTCATGAATGCAAAATCATGTACTGATTTTGATTTAATCAGCTGCACAATCCGATCATAACGAGCGGGAGATTCCCAGTCTCCAGTCAGTGGATTGGGGTCGTTATCAGCAACGATCTTTTGGTTGGCCGTAGCCAGCCACCCTTGTTCGGGATTGGTGCTTGATGGTAGCTGCTCAAAGGGGATATAGGCAGTCCAGTCATATTGCTTGTCCCAGCCTGGGGCAGGGGCCACACCATAAAGACCTTGATGTAAAACTCGTTTAGGCGCAACACCTGCAGCCTGATAAAGAATATTACCTTCGCTATCAGCCATGACTACGTTTTGCATGGGGGCATAGTTTTTGCGTAAAGCTTTCTTAAAAGATTCCGTATCGTTGGCTTGATTCATTTCAAGCAAACCCACAATCGATTGATTCTGAACATCCACTGCCGTCCAGCGTAAGGCTAGAGCAAAATGTTCGGTATCAATTGCTCGATGGGCTCGTGCATAAGCATCTGAGATCACTGGGCCATGACGGGTTTCTTTAACCAAAAAACGTAAGGATGGAGCCCCTTTAATATCAATGGTCTCTTGACGAACTTGAAATGGGAGGGGACCATCTGGGCCGCGATACATTCCTGGGTGTTTCGGATCAAGCTGCTCAATATATAAATCCTGAACATCTGGTCCTGTATTGGTAAAGCTCCAAGCCAGCTTATCTGTATGACCAAGAATGATTGCCGGAACTCCAGGCAAGCTTGCCCCAATCACATTGAGGCCAGGTGCCTCCAAGTGGGCCATATACCATGCGGCTGGAACAGAGAGTCCTAGATGAGGGTCGTTGGCCAATAGGGGTTTTCCGCTCTCAGTTAGCTTTCCTGCAATCGCCCAATTGTTTGAGCCAAGGCCGTCCTTGCCACCGGGGGCGTCAAAGTTGGCCAACTCAGTGGAGGGGAGCTTCTTTTTAAAGCTACTTTCTGTTGGACCAGGATTGGGGTTAAAGACGCCCAGATCGCGATACATTTTTGAAAAATCGACATTGCTGACGGGATCGTCTTGGGTGTATGGCTCAACTACTTCCCAAACTTGTTTAGTGCTTAGAAATTGCGAAAGCTCGAGGCGTTGCAATTCTTTATGCCAATTGCCCCCTAAGTCGAAGGCCATCATCAACATCCAGGCAACACTATCGCTAGCGGACCAATACCCTGGTTTTGAACCCGTCAGCAGATATTCCACTGGAAGCGCCCAACCCAATTGCGCATTACCGGCATTGACGCCATCTGCATATGCTTGTAATAAGCGCTTTGTTCTAACAGGGTAGCGATCAAACTGTTTTTCGGCTGCGTGCTTGATGCCAAGGGTGCGAATAAAGCGATCAATGGGAACGGTATCTTTACCAAGAATTTCGGAGAGACGGCCGCTTGCTAGGCGTCGATTGATCTCCATTTGCCATGAGCGTTCGGTTGCATGTACATAGCCCAAGGCAAAAATAGCATCTGTAGCAGAATTTGCTTTGATATGAGGCACATCGCTGGCATCAAAGCTAATAACAACTGAGTCTCCCAAGGTTTTAATCGTGCGCTTGCCTGATGCGTTTGATTGGGCTGAATATAGGTAAAAAAGAGCTCCAGCAATGGCAATACCTAGTCCACCCAAACAAATCCAAAGAATAGCCGGCAGGACTTTCTTCATGAAGGGCAGGCGTATTGGAAATTTCATGGAGGCTAGTTTAGCGGTTTTGGAGCTGTTCAAGGCCATCATGCAGCTTGCGTGCTAAAATTTTGCTTGTCTTGATTTAAATAGCGCGGCAGTTACTGTTTGTGCGGGCCCGAGTGGTGAAATCGGTAGACACAGCAGATTTAAAATCTGCCGACTCAAAAAAGTCGTGCCGGTTCGATTCCGGCCTCGGGCACCAATCGATTGTTTTTATTCACCATCAAGATGTTGATAAAACGCTCATACCTCCCTCTTTGTTTATTTTTCGCTCTGCCGCCTTTGCTGGCTCAGGGTGCTGAACCGCTTCAGTTTGATTGCCATCGTACTGAGCGTGGCTATTCTGAAGATTACGTTCTAGTCGTTGTGCCAGCGTCCAAGACGCAGTTAAAGCCTAAAGTGTATGTAGATGGTCGCGACTTAGATCAATCCGATGCTGGGGGTCATCAAGAGGTCAAAAGTGTAGTAGTTACTTCGCCTTCGATTCTCATCGCAATTGATGCGAAATTTGATCCAGAAACGGTGGAAGGAGTGTTTTATTCCGCTGGAACTGCAGCGACTCAAATCACCCTTAATCGCACTAATGGAGTGCTTAAAAAAATAGAGACGATTAAAGGCGGAATATTGGGTGCCACGGTAGGTGAGGGCACCAAGACTTACGAAGAACAGTGCTCACCTAGCAAGCTCAATTAATCCGGTTCAGTTACAAACCCCAGTTTGGTTAATCCGGCTCTGCGTGATGCTGCTAGTACTTTGGCAACATATTCATACTTGACGGATTTATCAGCGCGTAGATTGATTTCTGGTTGCGGATCCTTTTTGGCAGCCTCTTCTGCATCTTTATCAAAGGTGGCTAAATCAATCGCGGTGCTATTCCAGTAAATCTGCCCCTTGGCATCAATCGATAGCTGTACTGACTCCGGTTTGACCTCATTGCGCACACTATTGGCTTTGGGTAACTCCACCTTCACAGCCTGTTGAATGACGGGCAGGGTAATCATGAAAATGATTAGGAGAACCAACATGACGTCGACCATCGGCGTCATGTTGATTTCAGCCATGATGCTGTCTTGGGTCGAATCGTCTTGAATATGAAATGACATATTTATTCTCCGGACTGAACGCGGGCACCAGTTACAAAGTAGGCTAATAAATCATTGCCAAAGCGATTAAGATCAGCAACCAATAATTTATTGGCACGGTTTAGGGCGTTAAAGCCGAGTACTGCAGGAATAGCTACTGCTAAGCCTAACGCAGTCATGATGAGTGCTTCACCAATCGGACCGGCAACTTGATCAATCTGGGCGCTGCCTGAGCTGCTGATAGAGATCAGCGCATGGTAGATACCCCATACGGTTCCAAATAAGCCAATAAATGGAGCGGTTGCTCCGGTAGACCCCAAGAAGGTCAACCCTTTTTGTAATTTAGCTGCAACCCCGTCAATACTATTCTTTAAGCTTCTCGCCATCCACTCTGAATAGTTTAGGGTTTGCAATAGCTCTCGATGATTGGTTGCTTGACTCTGATGATGGGCGGACGCTGTGGCTGCTGATTTAGCGATTTGATAATAGGGATTGCCGGCATGATCGCTAAATACGTTGAGACCCTGATCATATGAAGTAGCGCGCCAGAATTGATCTAGTTGTGGGCTTAATTTGCGTAGGTTGCGTAGATCCCAGAAGCGACTGAGCAAAATCACCCAAGTAATGATGGAGCAAGTTAATAATGCCAAGGCAACAAAGCGAGTAATAAAGTCGCCTTCAAGCCATAAATTGGCTATACCAAATGGTGTGTTCATGATTAATTGTTCTTTAAGTTAAATTTAATTAAAAGGTTGGTTGAAATTCGGTTTGCTGAGCCATTTACTACAAAAGGTTTAAAGCGATAACGTTGCCCAATTTCCATGGCAGCACGATCTAATCTGGGGTAATTGCTCGACCTCAATAAGGCAACGTCTTCTACGTTGCCGGCTTGATCAATGATGAGTCTGACCACCACTTCACCTTGTTCGCCTGAGCGTTTTGAGAAAGAGGGGTAGTACGCATCCGCATCTGGTTGGTAGACCACGATCAATTTACCGATATCAGTTTGAATAGGTGTGCCACTTGAACCACCGCTACTTGCTGGGGCGACTGCAGCATTTGGCATGGGGGTGCTACTGCTTGATTGTTGGCTCTGTTGTGCAGGAGCTTTTTGACTGGGCTGCTGATTCTTTTCAGTGGGTTGTTGCTCTACCTTCTTCTGTTCTTGCTTTTTGGGCTCAGGCTTTTTTTGTTCTTCTTGTTTTGGTTTGGGTGGTGGTGCTGCAGGCGGCTGTTGTTGTTGAGCCGATTTGGCAGCATCTGGGCTAACTAAGTTAGCCATTACACGCTCATCATCGGGTTTGGGTGCAGATGGGTTCCAATGCAGTAGCTCAATGATGGCAGGCAGTGCATGGAGCAACACCACAATGGCAATAATGATCCGCTCAGTTTTAGAAAACGGCAGGGATGCGTCAAGACGATGAATGAGATTACTCATTCAAGATCTCGCAATAATTTCGCATCAATGGCATGTGCGTTTAAATCACTACGCATCAATTCTTTAGCCATTTTTAGTAAGGTCTTTTCATCTTTGCTGCTTAAAAAAGTAATCGAACCTGCTTTTACGATTTGATCTTTTTTTTCTGGATTGTTGAGTTGGCGTTTTAGTTGACGAACAACGGCTTCACTAGTGTCTATTAGTGTAATAGATTCACCCAAAATTTGATGAATCGCCTTATTGAGGAAGGGGTAGTGGGTACAGCCCAAGACCAGGGTATCAGCTCCCGCTCTCTGTATCGGCTCTAGGTGCTTAGCCAAGAGGGCCAGGGTCTCGTCCGCATTGGCCTGGCCTGCCTCGATCAAAGGAACTAGACCAGCACCAGCCTGCTTGATTACAGTGCAGTTTGGTGAGATTGCATGCAATAGGGCATTGAACTTATCGCTATTAAGGGTTGCTTCAGTAGCCAACACCCCTAAAACACCATTTTGGGATTGCATGACAGCCGGCTTGATCCCTGGTTCTACTCCCACGATGGGGATGGTGTCCAGTTCGATCCGTATTTGCGCAATTGCTTCTGCTGTGGCGGTATTGCAGGCCACCACGATGGCATCGCATCCTTGTGAAGCCAGATAGGTGCATAAGGCAAGGCTGCGACTGGCAATCCATGCACCTGATCTCTCTCCGTAAGGCGCATGAGCAGAGTCGGCTAAATAAATAAAGTCGTGCTCAGGGAGCTGACGCAGAGCTTCATCCAAAATGGATAAGCCTCCAACGCCAGAATCAAAAACTCCGATGAGTGCCAAGTATTAAGCCGGTAAGAGGGTCGTTAAACGTTTAAGCAATGTGGACTGGAATATTGCCAATCTTTGCTTGCCATTCTTTTGGGCCTGTATCGTGCATTGAGACACCTGTTGAGCTAACAGCAACCGTCACTGGCATATCTTTCACATCAAACTCATAGATCGCTTCCATGCCAAGATCAGCAAAACCAACTACTTTTGCGGATTGGATGGCTTTGGATACAAGGTAAGCAGCGCCTCCTACCGCCATTAAATAGGCTGATTTGTGCTTCTTGATAGCTTCGATGGCCACCGGACCGCGTTCGGCCTTGCCAATCATGGAGATTAAGCCGGTTTTAGCAAGCATCATTTCAGTGAACTTGTCCATTCTTGTGGCGGTGGTCGGGCCTGCAGGTCCTACGACCTCATTGCCAACTGGGTCAACTGGACCGACGTAGTAGATCACGCGGTTTTTAAAGCTTACCGGTAGTTCTTCACCTTTTGCCAGCATATCTTGGATGCGTTTATGCGCAGCATCACGACCAGTCAAAATTTTGCCATTGAGCAAGAGGGTTTCGCCTTCCTTCCAGCCCGCTACTTCTTCGGCAGTTAAGGTATCCAAATTAACGCGTTTGGATTTTTTAGTATCTGGTGTCCAAGTCACATCCGGCCAGTCTGAGAGAGAAGGGATTTCTAATTTGGCAGGACCATCACCATGTAAGTGGAAGTGGACATGACGCGTGGCTGCGCAGTTTGGAATCATCGCCACTGGCAATGATGCTGCATGGGTTGGGTAGTCCATGATTTTGATATCGAGAACAGTCGTTAGACCGCCTAAACCTTGGGCGCCAATCCCGAGTTTGTTGACCTTGTCGTAAATCTCCAGGCGTAATTCTTCGATGCGGTTTTGTGGACCACGAGCAATGAGTTCCTGAATATCTACGGGACCCATTAAAGACTCTTTGGCCATGAGCATGGCTTTTTCCGGGGTGCCGCCAATACCTATACCAAGAATTCCAGGGGGGCACCAACCAGCACCCATCGTAGGCACCGTTTTTAATACCCAATCGACGATCGAATCCGATGGGTTGAGCATCGTCATCTTGGCCTTGTTTTCAGAGCCGCCACCTTTGGCCGCGCAAATCACTTCAACATCATCACCAGGAACGATTTCATAATGAATGACTGCTGGGGTGTTATCGCCCGTATTTTTGCGTTTACCAGCGGGATCACTCAGAACTGAGGCGCGCAACATATTATCGGGATTGAGATAGGCGCGTCGTACACCTTCATTCACCATGTCGCTCACACTCATGGTTGCGTCTGGCCACTGTACATTCATGCCAATTTTTAAAAAGACAACTGCAATACCGGTGTCCTGGCAAAGTGGGCGGTGGCCTTCTGCGCACATTCGACTATTTGTCAGAATTTGGGCGATCGCATCCTTCGCAGCCGGTCCTTGCTCCTGCTCATAAGCCTTACCCATTGCAGAAATAAAGTCCTTGGGATGGTAGTAAGAGATAAATTGGAAGGCATCTGCAACACTTTGAATGAGGTCGTTTTGTTTGATATTTGTCATGGTTTGGACTTTATTAGTAAAGGTTTCCCCTATTTTAAGGGTTTGCCATAGAGCAAATCCCCAGTGTTTTCACTTATCTTCATAACTCTTGAGGGAGCAATCTCGCTATTCTGCTGCAATTTTGCAGAAATAGACCACTGATTATTAGAAAGAGGGCTGTATAGCATGGAACCATCAATGCAAGAAAATCGCGTTTTTAACCCACCGGCAGACTTTGTAAAAAATGCCGCAATTCCCGGCATGGAAGCCTATAAGCAACTTTGCGCCGAAGCTGAAAGAGATTTTGATGGGTTTTGGGGGCGTCTTGCACGTGAAAATATCTACTGGAAAAAGCCATTTACGCAGGTCTTAGATGAATCCAAGGCGCCTTTCTATAAATGGTTTGAAGACGGCACCACTAATGCCTCTTATAACTGTTTAGATCGCAATATTGAAAAAGGCCTTGGATCTAAAACCGCAATTATTTTCGAGGCGGATGATGGTGCCGTTACCAAAGTAAGCTATCAAGAGATGCATGATCGCGTTTGCAAAATGGCAAACGCGCTTCGCAAGATGGGTATCCAGTCTGGCGACCGCGTCATTATTTATATGGCGATGACAATTGAAGGAATTGTTGCCATGCAGGCATGTGCGCGGATCGGTGCCATTCATTCGGTAGTGTTTGGTGGCTTCTCAGCTCAAGCATTGCGCGATCGCATTATCGATGTTGGGGCAGTAGCAGTGATTACTGCAGATGGACAGTTCCGCGGCGGTAAATCATTGCCCTTGAAGGCTATCTGTGATGAAGCCCTCTCAACCGGTGAGTGCGGCAATGTCAAGCATGTCATCGTCAGCAAGCGCACTGGCACTGAGGTTTCCATGACGGCCGGTCGCGATGTATGGATGCAAGAAATTGTTGCTAATGAAGCAACTACTTGTGAACCTGAGTGGGTGAGCGCTGAGCATCCTTTATTTATTCTTTACACCTCTGGCTCAACAGGTAAGCCAAAGGGCGTGCAGCACTCCACCGGCGGTTATCTGCTGTGGGCTATTTTGACAATGAAGTGGACCTTTGATATCAAGCCAGAGGATGTGTTCTGGTGTACAGCGGATATCGGTTGGGTAACTGGCCACTCTTATATTACTTATGGCCCCTTGGCTGTTGGCGCTACTGAGATTGTTTTTGAGGGTGTGCCAACCTATCCAAACGCAGGTCGTTTCTGGGACATGATCCAAAAACACAAAGCAACGATCTTCTATACAGCGCCAACGGCGATTCGTTCTTTGATCAAAGCGTCTAGTAATGATGAGTCTGTTCATCCGAAAAGCTATGATTTATCTTCCTTGCGACTCTTGGGTTCAGTAGGTGAGCCAATCAACCCTGAGGCCTGGATGTGGTATTACGAAAATGTGGGAGGCTCTCGCTGCCCCATTGCAGATACCTTCTGGCAAACGGAAACAGGTGGCCATATGATTTCTCCATTGCCTGGTGCAACGCCGATGATTCCTGGTTCATGCACATTGCCATTGCCTGGCATTATGGCGGCGATCGTCGATGAGGCAGGGCATGATGTGCCAAATGGTAATGGCGGTATTTTGGTTGTGAAGCGACCATGGCCTTCCATGATTCGTACGATTTGGAATGATCCGGATCGTTTCGTCAAATCGTATTTCCCGGAAGAATTGGGCGGCAACCTATATCTTGCAGGGGATGGCGCAATTCGGAATAAAGATACTGGTTACTTCACCATCACAGGCCGAATCGATGATGTCTTAAACGTTTCTGGTCACCGCATGGGAACCATGGAAATTGAATCTTGCTTGGTTGCCAATCCTTTGGTTGCTGAGGCGGCGGTAGTAGGGCGCCCAGATGACATGACGGGTGAAGCGATTTGCGTCTTTGTGGTCCTGAAGGGCGGTCGCCCCACTGGTGATGAAGCCAAGAAAATTGCTACTGAGTTGCGTAACTGGGTTGGTAAAGAGATTGGACCGATTGCCAAGCCTAAGGATGTGCGTTTTGGGGATAACCTACCCAAAACCCGCTCTGGAAAGATTATGCGTCGCCTCTTGCGCGTCATCGCTAAAGGCGAGGAGGTTACACAAGACACTTCCACTCTTGAAAATCCAGCGATTTTGGATCAATTGAAAGAGGCGTTGTAAGCATTTACGCTGCCACTCTCCGTTAACCGTATAATCATGGTCTTCACGGAAGGGTGGATGAGCGGTTTAAGTCACACGCCTGGAAAGCGTGCGTAGGTTAATAGCCTACCGCGGGTTCGAATCCCGCCTCTTCCGCCAAGTATCAAGAAAGCCACCTTCGGGTGGTTTTTTCTTTCGCTCACATACTCTGTCGTTAATGATTTAGATTCTTTTAGTTCAATAACTGTGCGCTCTAGCGATCATAAGGATGTAGAATGGCCCGCATAACTTTGAGCTGTCTTTGTATTTCGCTAAGACTACCGCCCTAGATTTCTATCACGGGGCTCAAATGATTCCATTTAAAGCATTACCTATAGCATCTTGCTTGCTTGCAATTGCTAGCTATTCCGCTTTAGCAAATGCGCAACCAGTTTTAACTTCTCTAGTTCCGGAATCGGGGGCTTATATTGGCCTGGGTTTTGATGCAAACTCCACGCAATTTAATGGCCAGCAACTCCAGGCAACAGGCATTTCAGTGGCGACTCCTCCTGGATCTGTTGGAACTGCTGGAGGGCCTCCTGTTGGTATTGCTATGAGCAATACCAACGCAATTGCCCCGGTTATTCAAGCCGGCTATTTTCAGAAGTTTAAAGATTCAAGCTATTTGTGGGGTGCAAAATTTTCATATAGCTACATGGGGGGCTCTAGCTCTACCACTGGCCCAATTCTTATTCCTCAGTTTGGTACATACCCAAATGGAACCACATTTACGGGCAATGCTGTAGCTAGCTCTTATCAAAAAACTATCCAAAATCAAATTTCCTTTATTCCTTACTTTGGACAGTCTTTTGAGAGAAGCACCATTTACTTTGGTGTTGGTCCTACGATTTCGCAATCCAACACAAAGATCAATAACTTGGTTGGATTTGCTGATATCCGCGGTGTTCCACAGACTAATGTGTCAGGGGCCCCTCAAACCTTTTCGCAATCTCAATGGGTTTATGGTGGTGCAGCGATTCTTGGTGGCACTTATTTCCTTGATCAAACTTGGTTCTTAGACTTTAGTTATAAATATGCGATGACCCAAAATAAAACATCTAATTACTATTCAACCTTTAATAATCCCGGAACGCCTTATAGTTATAGCGGCTCCTTAATTGGTAGTAGTACCGGTACGGCCACCACCCAAAGCCTTGGGATCACGATTAATAAGCTGTTTTGATAGGCTAAAGACTGAGTGCAAAAAGGCTGCTGAACCTCGCATCCCTCCACCTTGCCTTAAGAAAACCACCTGCGGGTGGTTTTTTCTTTATGACTTCCCGTAATATCTCGGTATTAACAAAAAACAAAATCAATCAAAAAATGGAGAAAAAATGATCTATGCAATTTTGTTGATGGACAAACCTGGTACAGCAGATTTACGGATTCAAATTCGCCCAGAGCATCGCGCTTATTTGGCTCAAATTTCTGATCGCATGGCTTTTGCTGGGCCCCTCACTTCAGAAGATGGCAAAACTACGCTCGGCAGTTTGATTGCGATTGATTTTCCAAGTAGGGCAGATGTTGATGCTTGGTTAAAGGATGAGCCTTACACTAAGGCTGGTGTTTATGAAAAGCCAATCATTCATGTTTTTAATAATATGTGGGAGCAAAAGGCAGGTTTTCCGCCAGCATCCTGATCTTTTTTTCGTCTAAGGTATTCACCTCTCAATTAATGCAGGCCGATTTGTATGAAGAAAACGTTCCCCAAGCTTTTTATCACCTTGTTCTTTGCTATCGCAATGAAAGGCGCATTGGCTCAACAGGTCTCTGTACAGGCTCAAAGTGCTGAAACTCCTAAAGCTAATAGTTTGGCCCCCATGCCTACTTCAAATGGCAAGCTGACTTTGGATCCGAATAGTGCTGAGAGTAAGGCTGAAATTGCGAAACAATTAGCCAACCCTTTGGCCAATATGATTTCAATGCCCACTCAGTGGGAGTTCAGTCGTGGCATGGGCAAGAACCAAGCGGGTTCGGATCAAACGCTGCTGCTTCAGCCAGTTGCACCTTTTAGCCTTAGCGGTGGCGATATATTTCTTGTGCGCCCCATCATTGCGAGCACTCGTTTAGTCAATGTAGATGGCAATTCAGGCTATGGCGTTTCTGGTGTGACGATTGAATCCTTCTATGCCCCTAATACCGGCTCATCTTGGATTTGGGGTGTTGGACCTTATGCTTCTTCTCCTTCTGGCAATAGTGGTCTATATGGCACACAGCAAACAGGTGCCGGGGTCACGGCGGTTGTGCTTAATCGTGATGGTGGATTTACTTATGGCTTGCTTGGGTTTCAGTCTTGGAATGTGGGCGGCAATCCAAGCTTTGGAACTCAAAATAACCTATTCGGCCAACCCTTTTTGGTTTATACCAATAGGGAGGCTTGGTCATTTGGCGCAAATATGCAGGCCAATTACAACTATGACGCTCGCAGAACAACAAATCCTTTGAATCTCACAGTAGGTAAGCTCGAGGTATTTGATGGTGTTCCCGTTTCGTTCAGTGCAGGTCCAATCTATTACCTTAGTAACACCCCTGGCGGTCCATCAGGCTGGGGTGCAAGAGCAACTCTCACAATGGTGTTTTTGAAGTAAGGCCGAGTTGCCTTTTTTGCTTGTAGCCCGTCTTTTAAATTTGGATCAAATTGAAGTATCACACTTAATAGCAAGTGGCCAGGTCTACAATTTGGATGATCCTGCCCGGTTTTCTGGACGTTACTTTTTAATTTCAGGCGGTATTGATGGAAACAATGGACAGTCTAAACTTAGAAATCAGAATGATGTTTGGGTGCATTTAGGGGGCTAGTCCAATGGGCCGGTGATCCTCTCTCCTGAAGGTGCAGATCTTGAGTTTTCGAAGTAAATTTATTTACAAAAAGGTATAGAAATGATTTATGTAATTTTATTGATGGATCGTCCAGGTACTGCTGACTTACGTGTACAAGTGCGCCCAGAGCATCGGGCCTATCTTGCCCAGTTGGCCGATCGTATGGCATTTGCAGGACCATTGACCTCTGAAGATGGTCAGACAACCGTGGGTAGCTTATTGGCAATTGATTTTCCCAGTCGCGCAGCTGTAGATGCTTGGTTAAAAGATGAGCCATTTACTAAAGCGGGCGTCTACGAGGCACCGGTTGTGCATGTCTTCAATAATATGTGGCCACAAAAAGTCGGTTTTCCACCAACCTAATTGGGTTTGTTTAACAGAACATCAAAATAGCCACCTCGGGGTGGCTATTTTGTTAATTGCGAAGCTAAATTTAAATGGGCTTAATTTGCAACTTCCTGAATTTGACAATCCCACCAGCAGATTGAAGTGCAATTCTGCCTTGTGAGAAGCGCTCATCTTGCCCATCCGCTACAGTAACCACGCCATTGAGTGTGACCTTAAAATGCGATCCATTGGCAACGATTTCCATTACGTTCCAATGACCACCCGCATGCGGTACAGGGTTAACCTTGGCAATATCAACGATCGCACCTGTGGCATATTCTTGACCTGGGCGCGTATCCCAAATATTGACTTCATAAGCATTCTTAGTGGCGATGATCTGGCTTGGATCCTGGCAGCGAATAAAAATGCCGCTATTGGTAGTGGGCTCGACCCAGAATTCAGCGCGAATAATGAAGTTTTTATAAGATTTCGTGCTGACCAAAAACCCAGTTCCTTTATCGCTCATAACCTGCCCATCGGAAATAATCCAATTTGCGTTGCCTACGAAGTTCCAGTTACTGAGATTGACTCCATCAATTAATTCAATAAAGCCATCTTGACTTTGGGCTTGGCAAGTGGCGATACCAAAGCATAAGGCGAGGGCAGCTAGGCTGCGGGTAAGTAATTTCATAAGGGTCTCCTGAGGGTTATTGGTATTTTTCTAGTCTTGATTGTTGCTGATTTCTGGCTAAATAGACAAGCTCACGCTTTCCCTTAAGTAAGGTCAAGACTAAAAATCATCAAAAAGACGGAAACTAGGCATTTCCGAGTGTGGAATCTAGTAGACTTGAGTTATGAATTCATCAAAATTACACCCAATTTTTGTATTTTCCCTGTTTGCAGTGATTAGTTTGACCGCATGCGGCTCGATTCAATCGGCAGCCGAAGACGATTGCAAGAATGTGGGCTGGCAAGCTGGCACTAAAGGCTACAACGATTGCGTCAAGGCTCGTATTTATGAACGCAAGCTAGATTACTCACTTCCGCCAGGCGATCAGCCATCACCCTCATTGCTTTAGGGTTAACCCGAGCCGTAATCACTTGAGCGCCGTCAAGGACTTAGGTCTAGAATTAGCCCAAAATCACTTTTTAGTTGCTTATCAATCTTCTAGTTTTTTGTAAAAAATTAGAGGTGTTTGACTTACCGATCACCGTAGTGATTTGAAAATTACATTACAAGCATTCAATTGCGCCAAAAATTAGAGATATAAGACCATGAATCATCCAAAGCCCTCCGGAGAAATAAAGGCGGTTGCCCTTGCTACAGCGGATGACTTAAGAGAGACCATTCGTCGCAAGAGTAAGTTAAAAGGTCGTCAGGCCGATGACATCTCCTTGGCAGAGGTACGTTTACTAATTGGTGAGGCTCCTCACCGCCGTGATTTATTAATTGAGTACCTGCATCTGTTAAATGACGAATATCGCGCATTGCACGATCGTCATTTGGTGGCGCTAGCTAAAGAGATGAATATTCCGATGGCTGAGGTGTATGAGGTTGCTACTTTCTATCATCACTTTGAGGTGGTGCGTGGCAATGATCCGGTTGCTGATATTCTGATTCGTGTATGCGACGGTATTGCTTGTGAGTTAGCGGGCGCGCAAAATCTCTTGGCTAAATTGCCAGCTATCCTTGGCAACACTAATATCAAAGTCGCAGCAGCCCCATGTGTAGGCCGTTGTGAGCAGGCTCCTGTGGCCGTAGTGCATCAGTATCCAGTCCTGTTTGCTACATTAGATAAGGTGTCGGCTGCGGTTAAAAATAATTTAACCACTCAGCCTATGGCTAAGGATGATGCCGTCTTTGATCCTGTGGCTTTAGCAGAGCAGGGCGTTTCCCCTCAGGGAGAAATGCAAGCGGTATCACCAAACTATGTGGGCTACGAGTCTTATCGCAAACAAGGTGGCTACGCTTTAGCGAAAGAAATCTTTGAGGGCAAGCAAGATGCCGAGAGCATCATCAAAGCAATGGAAAGCTCGGGCCTCCGTGGTTTAGGTGGAGCTGGTTTTCCAGCAGGTCGTAAATGGCGCATCGTAAAAGATCAAGTTGCTCCAAAGTTGATGGCAGTAAACATTGACGAAGGCGAGCCTGGCACATTTAAAGATCGTACCTATTTAGAGCGCGATCCACATCGCTTCTTAGAAGGTCTCCTGATTGCTGCCAGCGTAGTTGGCATTGATGCTTGCTATATCTATTTGCGTGACGAATACCACGGTTGCCGTGAGTTACTAGAAGCAGAGTTGGCAAAGCTTAAAGCCAATCCACCATTTACGTTACCGAATATCGAATTACGTCGTGGTGCGGGAGCTTATATTTGCGGTGAAGAATCGGCAATGATTGAGAGTATTGAAGGTAAGCGCGGCGAACCGCGGATGCGCCCACCTTATATTGCCCAGGTTGGTTTATTTGGTCGGCCAACCTTAGAACATAACTTTGAAACCCTGTATTGGGTGCGCGATATTGTTCAGCGCGGGCCAGAGTGGTTTAGCTCTTATGGTCGCCATGACCGCAAAGGTTTACGAAGCTACAGCGTGAGTGGGCGCGTGAAGAATCCTGGCGTGAAGTTGGCTCCAGCCGGTATCACTATTCAAGAATTGATTGATGAATACTGTGGTGGCATGCAAGATGGTCATCAGTTCTATGGCTATCTCCCTGGCGGTGCATCTGGCGGTATCTTGCCAGCCACCATGAACGACATTCCGCTCGATTTTGATACCTTGCAACCTTACGGATGCTTTATTGGTTCTGCTGCAGTGATGGTATTCAGTAATAAAGACAAAGCACGTGATATGGCACTCAATGTGATGCACTTCTTTGAGCATGAAAGCTGCGGCCAATGTACGCCGTGCCGTGTTGGCACAGGTAAAGCCGCTAAGTTGATGCAAGCGAAGTCTTGGGACCAAGAAACGCTGGAAGATTTAGCTACTGTGATGGTGGATGCTTCGATCTGTGGTCTAGGTCAGGCAGCGCCAAATCCTATCCGTTGTATTCATAAATATTTCCCACAAGAAGTTGCATAACAGGGAAGAACGAGACAAATATGAACGCACCAACCAATCCAAAAGAACTCGAACTGCAAACCGTTGAGTTCAAGTTAGACGGCAAAACAATTGTTTCCTACGAAGGTGAAACTATTCTTAAGGCTGCCAAGCGACATGGTATTGATATTCCACATCTGTGTTTTAAAGATGGTTATCGTCCCGACGGTAATTGCCGAGCTTGCGTAGTAGAAATTAATGGCGAACGCACCTTGGCGCCGAGTTGCTGTAGAAGTGCTACTCCAGGAATGGAAGTCAAAGCCAATAGTGAGCGTGCAATCAAGAGTCAAAAGCTGGTTTTGGAGATGTTGCTCTCTGATATGCCGGATGAAGGTTTCAAGTGGGTTGGAGACAGCAAGGAAGAAGAGCAGAAGAATCAACATGGCGAGCTCAGCACTTGGGCTGCCCGCATGGATGTCACTGTACGTCCAGAGCTCAAAGCTTTGCGTCGTGAAAAAGTTGCCAATGATATTTCTCATCCAGCAATGGCAGTCAACCTCGATGCTTGCATTCAATGTAATCGTTGTGTACGTGCGTGTCGTGAAGAACAGGTCAATGATGTGATCGGCTACGCCATGCGTGGTGCACATAGCGAAATCGTATTTGATTTGAATGACCCAATGGGCCAGAGTACTTGCGTTGCTTGTGGCGAGTGTGTGCAAGCCTGCCCAACCGGCGCATTAATGCCTAAAGGATTGATTGGCTCACAGACTGTTGATCGCAAAGTGGATTCTGTTTGCCCATTCTGCGGTGTAGGTTGCCAAATTACCTACAACGTTAAAGATGAAAAGATTGTTAGCGTTGAGGGTCGCGATGGTCCAGCTAACCATAATCGTCTTTGCGTTAAAGGCCGCTTTGGTATGGACTACATCCATAATCCACAGCGCTTGACTAAACCGTTGATTCGTAAGACTGGCGTTCCCAAAGATGATTCTTTGCTAGAAGGTAAGCAAGATTGGTCTGACATCTTCCGCGAGGCAACATGGGAAGAGGCGCTCGATTTTGCTGGTGGCAAATTGAAGGCGCTCAAAGACCAGTATGGCAATAAAGTCCTTGCTGGATTCGGTTCTGCAAAAGGCAGCAACGAAGAGGCTTATTTATTCCAGAAATTAGTCCGCACAGGTTTCGGTAGTAATAACGTAGACCACTGTACTCGTCTCTGCCATGCATCATCTGTTGCTGCACTATTAGAGGGTGTTGGATCTGGTGCGGTAAGTAATCAAGTGAACGACGTTGAGCACTCGAGCATGATTTTCTTGATTGGATCCAATCCAACTGCCAATCATCCTGTTGCTGCCACCTGGTTCAAGAACGCTGCTAAACGTGGCGCAAAAATTGTTCTGTGTGATCCCCGTAAAACGGAGATTAGTAAACACGCTTGGCGCACAATGCAGTTCAAACCAGATACTGATGTGGCCATGCTCAATGCCATGATCTTCACGGTAATTGAAGAAGGCTTGGTTGATAAAGACTTTATTCAGAATCGCTCGAATAACTTTGAAGCCTTAAAAGAAAATATCAAGGGCTATAGTCCTGAAGCAATGGCGCCAATCTGCGGCATTTCGGCAGAGACTTTGCGTGAAGTAGCGCGTGAGTTTGCAACTACGAAGTCTGCAATGATTTTGTGGGGCATGGGTGTTAGCCAACACGTACACGGTACAGATAATGCGCGTTGCTTAATTGCTTTAGTCAGTATTACTGGGCAAATTGGTAAGCCTGGCTCTGGATTACATCCACTGCGTGGTCAGAACAATGTGCAGGGTGCCAGTGATGCGGGATTGATTCCGATGATGTTCCCGAACTACCAGCGTGTTGATAATCCAGAAGCGCATGCTTGGTTTGAAAAGTTCTGGGATACGCCGCTGGATAAGAAGCCTGGTTATACCGTGGTAGAAATCATGCACAAGATTACTGCGCCTGATAGTGATCCCGATAAGATTCGTGGCATGTACGTTGAGGGTGAAAATCCTGCGATGAGTGACCCTGATTTAAATCATGCACGTCATGCGCTCGCTTCTTTAGAGCATTTGGTAGTTCAAGATATCTTTATGACTGAAACGGCTCTGCTTGCAGACGTTGTGCTACCAGCAAGTGCTTGGCCTGAGAAGGTGGGTACGGCTAGCAACACCGACCGTATGGTACAGATGGGCAAGAAGGCAATTAATCCTCCGGGCGATGCAAAGCCAGACCTCTGGATTATTCAGGAAATTGCTAAGCGCATGGGCCTGAATTGGAATTACCAAGGCTCTGATGATGGTGTTGCAGCCGTTTATGACGAAATGCGTCAAGCCATGCATGCAGCAATTAATGGCATTACTTGGGAGCGCCTGGAAAAAGAATCCAGCGTGACCTATCCATGTCTTTCCCTTGAGGATCCCGGTCGCCCGATCGTATTTGATGATAGCTTTGCTACTCCAGATGGCAAGGTGAAGCTCGTTCCTGCTGACATCATTCCGGCAAATGAGCGCCCAGATACAGAGTATCCATTTGTATTGATCACTGGACGTCAATTAGAGCATTGGCATACCGGCAGTATGACTCGTCGTGCAACGGTCTTGGATGCTATTGAACCAATGGCCACCGTATCCATGCATGGTGAAGACATGACCCAGTTAGGCGTTAGTGCTGGTGATGTGATTACCGTTCAATCTCGTCGTGGCGAGGTGGGTATTCATGTGCGTAGGGATGATGGCACTCCAAGAGGTGTGATCTTTATTCCGTTTGCTTATTACGAGGCTGCGGCTAACTTGATTACTAACTCCGCCCTAGATCCATTTGGCAAGATTCCAGAATTTAAGTACTGTGCAGTTAAGCTTGCCAAAGGCGGTGATGCTGCAAAGATCATGGGATATGGCACCAATGCGCCAGGCGGATCAAAGGTGATGTCTAATATTTAGTGAATTCACTAAAGGAGTAAGTGTTTTACTACCAATAAACCCCATCCCAAAGATGGGGTTTATTAGTTTTAATCTCCCTCATAATTGACTTTATGAATAATCAACGCGAAACCATTGACGTAGACAGTCGAAATTTGACTGCTTTTGAAACAAGGCTAAACAGAGTATGTCTAGAGAATCCGGATCTCCCAAGATCTTTTGTTCGTAATGCCTTGCTTTCAATGGCGGAGCTTCGCTCCTTATCAAGCCCGTTTATTCCTCGGAGTAGTAAAAAATAGCATAAGGCAACGGCTAAAGCTATTGCCCTTTAGAATTAACCCTCTATGGCAAGCTCAACACCCACTCCTTCCCAAGCTCAAGCTGAGTTACCAGTCCTCATTATTGGAGCTGGACTAGCTGGTTTAACTGTTGCCCTGCACATGGCTGAAACACAGCCAGTGATTTTGATGGCCAAACGTGGCTTGGGTGAGGCAGCCACTGCATGGGCGCAAGGCGGCATCGTTGGAGTAGTTGATAAAGAACACGACAGCATTGATTCACATGTAGCCGATACTTTGGACGCTGGTGCAGGCCTGGTGGTGGAGTCCACTGCTCGTTACATCGCAGAAGAGAGTGCCGATGCTATTAAATGGCTGGTAGAGCAGGGTGTTCCGTTTACTGAAGATAAGTCAGGGCCCATGGGCTTGCATCTCACTCGTGAGGGTGGGCATAGTCATCGTCGAATTGCACACGCTGCTGATGCTACTGGTAAAGCGATCCACGAAGTGTTATTGGATAAAGCCAAGTCTCACAAAAATATTCGCATCTTGGAACATTGGATTGCTCTAGATCTCATTACTAATCGACAGCTTGATGCCAAGACTCAGCGCACTAAACCCAATCGCTGTTATGGCGTGTATGCCTTAGACATTAAAAACAATCGCGTAGAAACGATTGAAGCTAAATCGGTAGTCTTGGCAACTGGTGGTGTGGGTAAGGTATATCGCTACACCAGTAATCCTGATACTGCTACTGGCGACGGTATTGCCATGGCTTGGCGTGCAGGTTGCCGCGTAGGCAATATGGAATTTATTCAATTTCATCCAACCTGTTTGTATCACCCTAGTGATCGCACTTTCCTCATTACCGAAGCCATGCGCGGTGAGGGTGGGTTATTAAAGCTGCCCGATGGCACGCGCTTTATGCCAGAGCATGACGAGCGCAATGATTTAGCGCCACGCGATATCGTGGCACGTGCCATTGACTTTGAAATGAAGAAGCATGGCTTGGACTATGTGCATCTGGATGCTACTCATTTAGGCGAAGCGTTTATCAAGGAACATTTCCCAATGATTTACGCGCGTTGTTTAAGTCTTGGCTTAGATATCACTAAAGAACCCATTCCAGTGGTTCCTGCTGCACATTACACTTGTGGTGGTGTAGTGACCGATCTCAAAGGAAGAACAGATTTACCGGGCCTTTATGCCGTAGGTGAGGCAACTTATACTGGTTTGCATGGCGCCAATCGCCTAGCAAGCAACTCACTTTTAGAGTGTGTGGTGATTGGTAAGGCTGCTGCTGAAGACATCTCCGCATTAAAGACTCCGCTGATGCCAACCCTTCCCCTTTGGGATGAAAGCCAGGTAGATGATGCTGACGAGCAAGTGGTGATTGCCCATAACTGGGACGAATTGCGCTCACTGATGTGGAATTATGTCGGTATTGTGAGAACCAATCGTCGATTGGAGCGCGCACTACATAGAATTAAGCTACTTCGATATGAAGTACAAGAGTATTACGCCAACTTTAAGGTCACACGAGATCTGATTGAGTTACGTAATTTGCTCGAGTGTGCCGAACTCATCGTGAGATCAGCCCTCATGCGTAGGGAGAGCAGGGGATTGCATTACAGCCGTGACTACCCAGGTACTTGGGCAGTCTCATACCCAACGATTTTGACCCCTCAGGCAGAGGGCACCTCAGAATCTACTGATAATTAAACCGATTCAAAGAGTACCTTTTAGAACAGCCCCTTTAATATGATTGCTCAAGCGGGTTTGCCAGCCCTTACCGCTAGCAAGTAGTTTTTCTAAGATATCAGCATCTAACCTCAAGCTGAGCATTTCTTTTGTATTTTTAATTGGAGGGCGATCAACACCTCTTTTGATAAGAGTGTCTCCAATATAGACATGCGCATCTTGAAACCATTGCTCATCGAGTTCGGGCGCATCATCCGGATCAACCCAATTTTTTGATATATGTTTTAACTTCACGTTCATTTATCTCACCGAAAGCTCAACATGCTTTCCGGTTCTAGCAAGCATATCCACAAGAGAGTCTATGGTGAATTTAACGGTTTTTTTATGAACGACATCCGATACTCTTGGACGGCTTATCCCAAGGATGATGGCAGCATCATGTTGCTTCAGTTGCTTTTCGTCAATCCACAAGGATAGTTCAGTCATTAATGACTCTTTAATGACTAGCTTTTCCGAGATGATCTTCTTGGATTTTGCTTGCAGTCTAGCCGCTTCTTTTGGAGAGAATCCAAGGTCGGAAAAAACGTTTCCACCTACGGGGGTGATATGCGTGGCTTTATTTTGACGAGTCATTTTCTTATCCTTTCTGCTATAACTTCCTTATATCTACTGATCGCCATATCCTTATCTTGTTTGCTGGTAACTCGAGTCTTCTTTTTGAAGCAATGCAATACATAAATGGCGTCATTAAACTTTGCTACGTACATCACTCGATACCAACCGTCATCTAGATTGATGCGTATTTCTTTTGTTCCTGCCCCAACTTCTTCAAATGGCCTCCAGTCATCTGGATCCAAGCCAATTTGAACTTGGCTCAATTGATGCCCAGCCTCCTTGCGGGCGTCGGATGAAAAAATCTTTGCATCCTTAATATCCTTGAGGCTAGACCCCCTCCATTGAATGGGCTTTTCTGTTATTTTCATCAATTGTATCAAATTTTATACATTATTGTTTAAATGATCCCCATATGTTCTTTGGGAGACTTAAAAAAGAAGGGGGGTTGTACAACAAGGGGTAAATCGCGTGATTATGATTACCACGTCTAATCTCTAGTTTAGCTAGTAGCGGGCAATGAATCAACTAATGAACTTAGTGGCAATGCGGGATTCTCTAAAGATATTGAGCGAGCACTTATAAGATTCTCATCGAGAAATCTACCGCATTCACATCCTTGGTTAGCTTGCCGAGTGAGATGCGATCAACACCAGTAGCAGCAATGGCACGCATCTGATCTAAGTTAATGCCCCCAGAAGCCTCCAATAATGCGCGGCCCGCAGTCATGGCTACGGCTTGTTTCATTTGATCGGTATTGAAGTTATCAATCAAAATGCTCTTGGCGCCTGCAGCTAAAGCCTCTTCTAATTCAGTAAAGTTTTCTACTTCAATCTGAATATCAACCCCAGAGTTCAGTGCTTGCGCATTCTTTAATGCAGCGGTAACGCTACCAGCAGCAGCAATATGATTTTCTTTAATCAGAATGCCGTGCCACAGAGCAAGACGTTGGTTCTGACCACTACCCACTCGTACTGCGTACTTTTGCGCCTGACGTAAACCGGGAATAGTCTTGCGGGTATCCAATACTGCGCAGCCTTTAGGGTTGGGGCTGGCACCTGCAATAGCATCCACGTGTTGACGGGTAATGCTAGCTGTCCAAGATAGTGTTTGTAAGAAATTAATACAGGTGCGTTCTGCAGAAAGCAGTGCTTGTGAGTCAGCTTGAATATCGCACACCTTGGTATCCGGCTTCATTAAATCACCTTCGATGTAATGCCATGTCATTTTTGCATTTGGATCAAGCTTCTTAAGGGTGCCTTCAAACCAATCAACACCGCACAGTACTGCTTCTTGGCGCACGATGAGGTGAGCCTGAACCGATTTACTAGGGACTAGCTTCGCAGTCCAATCACCAGTACCAATATCCTCCATGAGCGCATCATGAATATTACGTTGACGCGCTTGCTCTAGGGTTTCGTTGTATTCAAACATGGAGAATTCGGATCAATCCAAAAGAAAAAAGAAAAATAATGGAACTAATAATATTAGGCAGCGCCGATATTCTTGACAAAGCCATGTTGCGCTTTTGCTAGTAAGTCAGGGTGATTGGTTGTGAAATCGAGCATGCGCTCTATGCAACCCAGTGCTTCAACCCGAATGGGCTCATCGATAACAATTTCTCCAGAAGCATTTTCTAGGCAATCCAAAATACCCTGGAGACCATTCATGGCCATCCAGGGGCAGTGGGCGCAGCTCTTACAGGTGGCGCTATTTCCCGCAGTGGGGGCTTCAATGAGTTTTTTATTGGGTGCTAGCTGACGCATGCGATGCAAGATGCCGTTGTCGGTGGCCACGATATATTCAGTAGCAGTGCCTTCAACCACGGCCTTGATCATGGCTGAAGTAGAGCCCACCACATCTGCCAGATCTACTACGGCTTGTGGCGATTCAGGATGAACCAAGATCATGGCATTCGGATGCGCTGCTTTCAGTATCTCCAGTTCAGCCGCCTTAAATTCATCATGAACAATACAAGCGCCATTCCATAGCAACATATCTGCACCGGTTTGTTCCTGAATGTATCTTCCAAGATGGCGATCGGGTGCCCACAAGATTTTCTTGCCTTCCACCTTGAGTCGATGAACGATTGCTAAAGCACAGGAGCTAGTGACCATCCAGTCGGCTTGTGCTTTGACGGCAGCGCTCGTATTGGCATAGACCACCACAACACGATCAGGATGTGCAGCACGAAACTTGGCAAAGTCAGCAGCATCGCAACCTAAATCTAATGAGCAGGTAGCCTCTAAGTCGGGCATGAAGACGCGTTTCTCGGGGCTGAGAATCTTGGCAGACTCACCCATGAAGCGAACGCCAGCAACAATCAGATTCTTGGCGGGATGATTCTTGCCAAAGCGTGCCATCTCCAGAGAGTCGGCAACAAAGCCACCAGTCTCGATAGCTAGATCCTGGATATCGCCGTCAACATAGTAGTGAGCCACTAAGGCGGCATTTTTTTCGATCAATAGCTGCTTAATACGGGCAATGACTGCCGCTTTCTCAGGTCCAGCAAGATGGGGTGGGACTTTAGCCCAGGCTTGAGCTGTGCAGGTGATGCCAGCTGAGTCTTGCAAGGGGTAATCAAAAGCAATTGGGGCGCTAACAGTTGAATTCATACGAAATCTTAACCTGTATAGGCATTTTTCTGTAAAACGCTCTAAACCGTTAAAATCTCAGAACTTTTTGATATTTAATGCTGATATTCAGTACCCAAACTATGCACTCAAACCGTACTAAGACCTTCAAGCTATCCGCAATTGCTTTTCTGACGCTGCAGCTTGGCCTCGCATCTCTTGTAAATGCTCAAGTTGATGCGGGCGCATTACAGCGAGGTCTCGAGCAACAATTGCCATTACCTTCGCCGTTGGCATTGCCAGAGCCCGGTAAAGCGGCGCCAAGCGAGCCAAGCGCCAGCAAAGAAGGTGAATTGCGTTTTACGGTTAATTCATTTGTGCTGGAAGGAGTCAATATTCTTCCTGAAGCAGAAGTGCAGTTGGCAATTCGTTCTTGGGTAGGTGTGCCGGTGAGCTTTGATGATTTACAAAGAGCTTGCGATGCCATTCAGACCTTATACCGTAAGAAGGGTTATACGGTTCAAGCAATTTTGCCTCCCCAAAAAATTAAGGACGGGGTAGTTAAGATCCTGATTACTGAGGCAAAGCTTGGAAAAGTTGAAGTGGAGAATCCGCAGGGACCAACACGCTTTAGTAAAGAGCAAGCAGCGGCCTATATTACTTATGCCAACCCTTTGGGCAATCCGCTCAATATGGATGCGGTAGAGCGCGCCATCATCATCCTCAATGAAACTCCAGGGGTGATGGTTTCAAGTCAATTAGAGCCGGGCGAAAAAGATGGTGATACCAATCTGCGTTTGCAGCTGACTCAGCCCGATTTGGTTCAGGGAAGGGTAGAGGCCAATAACTACGGCAGTAGAACTACTGGCGCAAATCAAGGTGTATTTTCGATGAACCTGAATGGCGCATTGGGAATTGGCGACTCGGCATCAGTCAATGGAATTTTCTCCCAGGGGTCTCAATATGTGCAGGGCGCTATCTCGCTGCCTGGCTCCAGAGATGGCTTAAGACTGGGTTTGGCAGGAACCTATTTGCAATATAAAAACGTCAGCAACTATTCGTCCACGGGCGGCGCTGGTGATGCATGGACTACTGGCGTCAGCGCAGCTTACCCGCTCATCCGTTCGCAAGGTGCCAACCTCAATACCAGCTTGAACTACGACATCAAGAGCTACAACAACCGCAATACGATTACTAATACAACCATCAGCGCGTACAACATTAATAATCTATCAGCAGGTTTATCCGGAAATTTTGTGGATGGCTTTGGATATGGGGCTGTTAGCAGTGGTTCAGTAACGGCAATTTTGGGTAACCTCAGCATCTTGGGAACCAGCATGTCGAACTACAGCATGTATGCTGTACCAGATACCACTCCAACGGTTTACCAGCCTATTACCCCCAGCAATTTCAGCAAGCTGACATTTTCTGGTAACCGCAACCAGCAATTGGTTGAAGACGGTACAACAACCCTGTATACCGCCTTATCTGGCCAATTTGCCTCTACCAACCTCAATTCTGCCGAGCAATTTTATTTAGGCGGCCCCTATGGCGTGCGCGCTTACCCAGTGGCGCAATCGGGCGGCGCTCAAGGCGGAATCTTCACAATGGAGTTGCGTCATGAGCTGATGCCTAAAGTAAATATATCGGCCTTCTTTGATGGTGGCGTGGTGCAGCAATACAAATTTACCTACCCAGGCTGGCAAGGCCTTACTAACGCCAACAATACCTATTCACTGATGGGTGCAGGTTTTGGAGCAAAGTGGGATTACGAGGGTTGGAATCTAGGAGCCATAGTTGCCTGGATGGTGGGTAAAAACCCCCTATATAGTCAATATGGCCAACCTGTGAATACCGATGGCAGCACAACCCAACCAAGAGGCTGGATTACCGGCAGTTATAGCTTCTAATACAGCCAAAATACCCAATAAAAAATCACTTAGGGCGATAAACCTAAGTGATAGAGAACAGGACTCAAAAATTCCCGCAAATGAGGGTGGTTTTTGAGTCTTTTTTCTTGAAATTTTCGTACCAAATGTAGCCTAAAAAAACGGTATGTTTTTGCATCAAAATAACAAGCCAATTTCTTATTAGTAAAAGCAAAAAATTGCCATGCTTGACCTTCAATTTGATGCACCTTACTAATAACGACTTCTTGAATGAACTTGGGACATCCGCTGGATTTCTAATGCAAGTTTCAATGTAAATCACTCCAGTCAAAAACAACAAGAACCCAAGGAAGAAGTCTTACATTTTCAAAAATAGGCGGTGTAAGTCAAAATTCTGAGAATCTTTTTTCGATTCAGAATGCAAAAAAAAGATCTGGCTAATCACTGGATTGGTTTATCAAAATCGGGTGGGTGGTCAAAGATGAAAACTCTCAAGACAGCTCAAGCCGATTCTTTCTAGGCGGAAATCTTTTCCCAATTTGGGTGAAATTAGATGGATATTTTGGGGCAGATAAAACCCACTTAGTGAACTCAAAAAACACTTAAAAATAGCCAATAAAAATGACACAAAAATGGCACTTTTTAAATACACATTGAGTGAGAAGCAACATTCTTTTTTCTCGCTCAAATAGAGCCAGCTCCATTCCATTTTTCTACTGAAATAAACCCGCTTTATTTCTTCAATTGGACAAAAATACGAGCGTATTTTTTTAAAAATAATGCCCCTATATGGCCCTGATAACGGAATTGCCTCTTTAGCTCATAAAAGGGCGATTTCCTCTCAAAAGCGATATCTAGAGAATGGCTCTAAAACTGGGTCTTGATTTGACGGGGCTTCCAGGGCTTGACAACTTCAATATTTGCTCTCAAAAAATACTTTATTTAAAATAACGTCTGCGGTGTTTTTCTATATTTACAAAGGGTTTAACGCAGATTCGTATAGATGAAAAACACACACCATTTGTAAAAAATATTTTGGTACTACTGAAAAAAATTCTCTCGCAAGGTAGCATTCATTTGCACACACAAATGTGCAAGGGAATTGCCTTGCTTGCGCGCACGCAAGCGGTTAAGAAATCACTCCAAAATACCGTCAAATCACCGACCCGAAAGATTGCAAAATTCTTCTCATCTCTTGAGATGTTTTCTTCGGTCGTTGCGGTTCAAAATATCACCCAAAATACGATTTGTATTTTTGATGCTTTCATACTCTTGGTCCAATCTTTCCAAGATCGTGTTTTGAAGAAGAAATTTGCTCGAGTGACCCTGTCTTCCAATTTCAAATTACAAAGCATCTCCAAAATCAAATCAAAAGCCATTTTGAGTTTTTTCGTTTTAATTGCATTCCAATGTGAATATGTGGTGGCCCAGCCACTCAATGCATTGCCAACCAACGGAAAGGTAGTGGCAGGTTCTGCAACGATTTCACAGACAACCAATACCATGACCATTAATCAAAGCACGCAACGTGCAGTGATTAATTGGGATAGCTTTAACATTGGTAAAAATGCCTCTGTAAACATCAATACTCCAGGTGCAAATTCAGCGACTTTGAATCGAGTTACTGGCACTAGCGCTTCTCAGATCGATGGAGCCCTCAAATCCAATGGCCAAATCGTCCTGGTGAACCAAAATGGCGTAGTTTTTGGTAGGGGTGCTCAGGTAGATGCTGCAGCCGTTACGGCCAGCACCATGAACATCGCTGATAAAGACTTTATGGACGGTAAATCCACCTATAACGGCAATGGAACCGGCAAAATCATCAATAAAGGCTCGATTCAGGCCAATGAGCCTGATGGCTTTATCGCTTTGCTGGCTCCAGAGGTCCAAAACCAGGGTTATGTCCTAGCCAGGGCGGGTGGCAGCATTGCCATGGCTGCTGGCGACCAAGTGACCCTGAATTTCCAGGGCAATCACAGTTTGGTTGGCGTTACGGTAGATAAGGCGACCCTGAAAGCCCTCATCGTCAATAAGCGGGTAGTTGAGACTAATGGGGGCCTGATTGTCCTCGCCGCGGGTGCGGCTAACCAGCTGATGAGTTCAGTGGTAAAAAACACCGGCAAGATATCTGCCTCCTCCATGGTCAACAACGGTGGTGTCATTGAGCTGGTTGCCAATAATGTCACCCAGGCAGGCACAGTTGAGGCCAATAGCTCTGCAGCTAATGGCAAAGGCGGTCAAGTCAATCTTGTCGCAAACGATATCAAGATCACTAAGAAATCCTCTACGACAGCAACTGGCACAGCTGGTGGCGGACAGGTGAATGTCGGTTTAGCGCAAACCCAAGCTTCTGGTGGTACGCAAGTCAATGCGCAAACGCCTAGTGCAAATACAGCACAACAAAATCAAGCAGTCGTTGCAAGTAATGCAGCACAAGCAGCGAACACAAAACAAATGGCAAACACTGTGACCGTGAAGCAGGGCGCTGTGATCGATGTGTCTGCAACTCAAAACGGTAATGCAGGATCTATCGCGATTTGGTCGCAAGTTAAAACGACTGTTGCTGGAACACTCAAAGCAATTGGTGGTGCACTTGCCGGCAATGGTGGTTTTGTTGAAACAAGCTCCAAAGGACAAGTAAACCTTGCGCCAAAATTGGTTGTTGATACCAGCGCTGCAAAAGGTAGATCAGGTTTGTGGTTCTTGGATCCAATTGATTTGATCATTGACGCATCTGCTGCAAATGTCATTTCACTTGCTCTTGCAAACAACAACGTCAGCATTGCTGTGAATGGCAATGTCTGCCCAAGCCTTGGTGGCTGTACGCAAGCGGGTAGTGGCAATCTTACGATTGCTAGTGGCGCAAATATTCTGAAGCAAGGTCTTACACAAACAACATTGACATTAACGTCATCTGGTATTTTTAATTTGAACGCTGACATTAGCGGACAAAATTTGAGCGTGATCATTAACAGTTCAATTGCATATCTGAACGTTGGCACAACAATCACGGCAACACAAGTGACGGTGCAAGCGCAAACCATTTATGCAAATGGCACCATCAATGCAAGTAATGGCACAACACTAGGAGCTGCCATTCAACTGCTTGCTCAAGCGATTTATGTGTCTGGCGGTTTAACAACATCAGCCAATACAAATTCCAATACAAGCAACACAACAAATACATCTGTAACGTATAACGGCAATGTTATTCGTAAAGAAGACTTACCAACGTTCTTGACTGCGCAAAACAACGCCACATCTGCACTAGATCGAGTGTATTCAAGCACTGCTGCGAATGATTCCAGTGCTAATGCACAAACTAGTCAAAATATTCAGACAAATGTCATCTACCTCAATGCTGTAAATGAGTTAACAATCTACAGCTCTGCCCAAATTCTGGCCAACGGTACGACCGGTGGCCATGTCACCTTATCCGCACAGCAATTTAATGCCCAAAGTGGGTCTTTGATCCAAGCCAACGGTAACAATGGCCCCGGCGGCGTCATAGCAATTAACGGCACTGATATTCATCTCGCAGGAACAGTTGCAGCCAATGGCAGCAATGGTGGCTCTTTTGCAGTAACAGCTAACGCCTTAATATTAGATAACGCAGCAGTAGTGCAAACCAACGGACAAGCTGGTCCTGGTGGCACGACTACGCTCACCTCTAATCAAGACATCCACATTAATCAAGCGCAGATTAGCGCTAATGGTTCTAGTGATGGTGGCTCCATCACGATTGTCAGCAATGCTGGCAACCTTAATATACAAAATACACTCATTCAAACCAACGGCTCTAATGGTCGTGGCGGAAGCATTGGTATTTCTGCATACAACAACGTCAATATCAGCGGCACAGAGATTGACGCAACAGGTTATGCGCAGGGTGGAGCAATCAAGATAGGCAATGATGCAAGCAACGGCACATTGCCTTTTGCTTTATTTACCAGCATCGATGCGACAAGCTCAATCAACGCATCACAACTAGAACTCAATCCAAGCAATGACACTGGTGGTTTTATTGAGACATCAGGCCATACATTGAATCTTTTATCCTCTATTAATGCAGGTAGAGGGGGAATGTGGCTGCTGGATCCTACCGATATCATTATTGATTCAACTACAGCTGGACTCATTCAAACTGCCTTAGCAACAAGTAACGTAACAATTCAAGCAGGTACAACAGTAAGTTGTTCTGTAGCTTGTGTCGACACAGCCTTTAATCCAACACCAACAACAGGTGGAAGTATTTGGGTTGTCAGTCCAATTACTTGGAGCGCCAATACCGCTTTAACTCTGAGTGCTACTGGCAATATTTATATAGATGCCAATATCACTGTTAATGGAAATAATTCTTCTTCCGGTTTAAATCTCTTTTACGGCGGATCCACTTCTTCGGCGGCAGCAACAGCCGGAACCGGTTACTACCTTGGATCAGGGGTAAGCATTACTTTTGCCTCTACCGCATCCTCTCTATATGAGGCCAACAAATCATTTACCTTGATTGATGGATCAACGAATGCAACTCTGACCAGTGCTTTAGGTAACTACGCAATAATTGGTAATGTCACCACAGTTGTTTGCAGCGGTTATTGCTGGGCGAGCTATTTCTTCAACATTGGCTCCAGTGCCTCAAGCGCTACATTTTCTGGAATCTTAGATGGTTTAGGCCATTCTTTTGCCCCAACATCTCAAACTACTGGTTCCCCTGGCAATAACTGTGCTGTGTCTGGCTCTCTTTGCTTTGGTGGCCCTTTGAACTTTAATGGGAGCCTGGGTTTATTCCCATCTATTACTGGCGCTACGATTCAGAATCTAAGCCTATCTGTTTATGCAACCCAGACTGCTGCTTCAAATGTAGATATTATTTTTGGCGGTATCGCTGGCAGGGCGAGCGGCACCAATTCTCTTACTAACGTGAACGTGTCAGGACAATTTGTTCTCAATTATCCTGCTGGTTCAGCTTGTAATAATTGCTCTCTGATTGTGGGCGGTTTAATTGGTGCCGTTACTGGAGGCGCTACAACAATTAATGGGTCTACCAGCAGTATTGCAATGTCCGGAAATAATAACGTTGGTAATTTTGGCATGAATAGTATTGGGGGCTTTGTTGGCACGGTTGGAATTCCTGCAGCATCAGGTGTTGGCCCCTCAGTCGTATCCAGTGGAGTTACCCTCTCGATTAATGGTTCCTCTTTTACAGGAGCTACTATTGGTGGTTATTCATACCATGGATATGCCGCAACTGGAGACATCGTTGGAACTTCGAATTGCTCTAGTGCGGGATGTACAACATTTACCAATGTTTTAGTCACACCAACATCTGCAGATTGTGTTGTGACTGGATGTTTTGTTACTGTCGGTGCTTTTGATGGGTATAGTAATTCGTCCTCTACTAACAGCGCTACTGCATTTGCAGTGGTAAATAATTCTTACACAACGGTTACGGATTATTCTGGTGCTAATAGGTTCGTCAACGCCAGCAATGTTACCAACCTTGGCAGCATTAGTCAGTCCTCAATACCAACGGGACTTTCAAGTCAATATTGGACTATCGGGAATAGCAGCACCTTACAGTTGCTACCTTGGAGCGCCTCGCTAAGCAACCTCACTGCAATCTCAATTAGTGGAACTACTGCAAGCCCAGTTTCTTGGGGGGCATATGGAACGTGGATCAACGGCGTTCAACCCGGAAATGCGAATGTAAGTTTCATTAGTATTGCATCTGGCGCCAATGTTACTACTAGCTCTACTTCGCTTTCATCAAGCCTGCCGCTGACTATCGCAACGAATGCTAGCCTGAATCTTCAGGGGTCATTCACTATAGGATCTTTGGTTTTAGCATCCGGATCGGCAATTACTAGTACTGGTAGCACTTCCACATTAACAGTGTCGGGGAGCACCGTGTTGGGTGGAGACATTACCACTGCCGGAGCTCAAACTTATACAGGATCTTTGTTCGTAGCTGGCAGCTCTCCAACTTTGACTAGTGGCTCTGGTGGAATAAATGCTACTGGTGGTATCTCTTCTGGCGGCATTATTCAATTTACTGGAACAACAACGGGCACCTATATTTATAACGGTGTATCCGGAACTGTATCGAGTTCTTCATCCTCGCCTACTTTAGTTGGTGATATGGAAATTAGCTTTAACTCTGCAACCAATACTTATCAGATTGTCAATTTACTCTCCAATGCGGTGCAATATTTAGTTGTTGCTGGCGGTGGCGGTGGCGCTGGAATTATCGGCGGCGGCGGTGGTGGTGGTGGGGTACTAACCGGATCTGCGACATTGAGTGGTGGCGGTACCGTAACTGTCGGCGCCGGTGGCATCGGTGGTGTGGGTTGGAATTACGCCGGACAGCAAGGGCAGAATGGACAGAACTCAGTTTTAGTTGGGGCAAGCACTATCACTGCAGTTGGCGGTGGCGGCGGTGGTGCATTTGGAGGTCTAAGCAGCTCAAACGCCAACGGTGCTCTTGGTGGTTCCGGCGGCGGAGGTGGTGGTGGGTCAGGTGGTCTAGCTACTACTGGACAAGGTAATGCAGGTGGTGCAGGTGATGGCACTGTCAATCAAGGTGGCGGAGGCGGCGGCGCAGGTAGTGCTGGTTCAAATGGCGTTAATGCTGGCAATGGTGGCAATGGTGGAAATGGAATCTATAACTCAATTTCTGGTTCTTCGGTAGCCTACGGCGGTGGTGGGGGTGCAGGTACTCGAACGAATGCTTCTAATGCGACAGCAACTATTGGCGGTGTTGGTGGCGGTGGCAGCGGAACTCTAGATCAAACTAAAGCCTCTGATGGCAGTCCTAATACTGGGGGTGGGGGTGGAAGTGCAGGCTACGTCAATGGCAATACCCCGCCGGCTTCAACTACAGTACTTGGCGGCACTGGTGGCTCAGGCATTGTTATTGTTTCTTTAGCAAAAAACAGATTAACAATTAATGCTGGAACTGGTGCCGTTTCAATCGGATCAGCCACTAATTTATCCAGCTTAAGTATTTCATCCTCATCCACTACATCAAGTCAGAGTTCTGGTGGCGTTATCAGTGGTCCAACGGCTCTTACCTACAATGGAACTGGAGTTTTAACTCTATCCGGTGCCAACACCTACACTGGCGGCACCACCATCTCAGGTGGCACATTAAGCTTGGGCGCCTCTACAGTGGAAACTGGTAGTGCAGGCTCTTACACCATTACTTCTGGCCCTGTAGG
>NZ_JARXVX010000006.1:0-86749 GCF_029892205.1 Polynucleobacter sphagniphilus | reverse complement strand
GCTTGGGCCATTCTTCCCATCTGAGCGTAAAGATTAGTTAATGCATCTCCAGCCTCTTTGATTTGATCCAAAGTTAACTGGCGATTAGTAAAAGGTTTGAGAGCTTCCTGTGCTTGCTCTTGCGTAATCAGCGTAATACCAACCACCTTAAAGGAGCTCACCTCAATTGTTTTGTCACCTGATTTTGGCCTACTTGGTTTTGTGGGCTTCTTAATGAGGTTATCCGGCGCAACATTTTGGCGATCGCGGTCAACTTCACGTTGTAATTGTTGCTGTAATGCACCAGCATCAGGGCCAACTTGTGAATATGCCGAACCACTCAAGACCAAAAAACCTGCCGCTAATGCAATTGCACGACGTGCAGAAGCAGGGGCGCTAAATGGTGAATGCTTTACGGCAGTGCCAGATTGAATGGAATGGCGAATGTGAGGGTGCATCTTGTTATCTCTAATAATTGAGCAGACATTAAAACGCTAAATCTAGAAGCTGAAAATCCCTCGAACGAGAGTTAGCCTTACGGCTAACTGACCGACTTATTTAGCTCGTTTTTTGAAAGCAATGAGCTGGGCTAGCGAGCGCAAGTGCAGTTTACGCTTGACCTGCGCCTTGTACTGCTTGGCTGTGTACAGTGAAATCTGTAGTTTTTCTTGAATTTCTGCATTACTAAACCCTAAAGCAAGCAATTCAAGCACCTCAAGCTCCCGTGGAGCCAAGGCCTTAACGTGCTCCTCAAAAGCTTTTTGCTCAACATAGCTGCGCATATTGTTAGCATCTATATCTAAAGCCTTGATTACCGCATCCAAAAGGGCGTCTCGCTCAAATGGTTTGACTAAAAATTCAATAGCGCCCTGCTTCATTGCTGTAATCGATTGTGCAACAGTGCTTTCGGCGCTAATAAAGATAATTGGCACCTCACGACCACGCTTTATCAACTCCGCCTGTAGTTCTACCCCAGTCATATCCGGCATGCGCATATCAGTAATAACTACTGCTGGCGAAACGTGAAGTGGAATCTTTAAAAACTCTATAGCAGAAGCAAAGGGGTAAACCCGGTATCCAAGAAACTCCAAAAGACTCGTTAAAGTAGCTCGCATCGAAGCATCGTCCTCTATTAAGAAGACATGTTTCAAAACATCATGGATTGCAGCTTTACCGGTCATTGTTACTTGTTGCCCAAAAATTACTCTCTCGGATTATGACAAACATACTGCCCATCAATATCCCTCGATCGCGGGATACGCTAAATCCTCAAATCATCGACTGGGATTGGGGGGGGGAAGACGAGGCTAAAAGTTGCGCCAGCATTTGACCCGCGCTTATAAAAAATATCTCCGCCATGTCTAGTCATGATGTGTTTGCACAACCAAAGGCCCAAGCCCATGCCCGATTCTTTCTGTGAGTCTAGTAACTCAAATAATGAATGCTCTCTTTCAATAGGAACACCCGGACCGTTATCGCTAATATTGATTGTGACTTGTTCGCCCTGAAGATTGATGGCAATAAGGATATGTTTTTTCTCTATATTGTTCTTACTTTTCAGGGACTCAATAGCGTTATTTAAAACATTGAGAATGGCCTGATGAATCTCAATCGAATTAGCATTGATGTAGCACCGCTCTGGCATCTCAATTAATAATTCAATATTCGAGCCTCTGCACTCTGGCTCTACCAATTGGGCTATTGAATAGACGAGCCCAATCAAATCAATTCTCTCTAACGTAATCGCATCACCGGAGAACAGTGCGCGCAGTGAGCGAATGATTTGTCCCGCTCTTCTTGTATCAGCCTCAATAGAATTGACGATATCCTTTTCTAGATCGAGTTTAACTACATTTCTGTCCATTAGGGATTTAAGATGCTGCGCATTTAAAAGAGATGCGCCAAGTGGTTGATTTAACTCGTGCGCTAATGATGCAGCTAAAGCGCCGGTGCTAGCAGTCTTGTTGGACTTCAGTAGATAAGAGACTAATTTTTCGCGCTCAACTAAAAGCTCTTGTATTCTCGTCCGCTCTTTTGATTCGATGTCATACTTATAGGTTGATTCACGCTCTTTTTTCCACAGTCTGCGGTAAAGGTAAGCGTTGATCAATATATAAACTATCACGTTAATCCCATTTGATGTCCATGACATCATGCTGGACAATAGATCAGCGTTTACGATATTTTGTATATTTAAGTGAGGGCTCCGATTAACCGTAATTATTCCGAATGAGTAGGCGGTAACTTGTAAAGCCAAGAAGAAAATTAATATGCCAACAACGTAATCTCTTTTTTTCCGTAGGCAGTATGCAATGGAAAAAAACTCCCAAATCATCAATGGAATTTGTGTGCCTGCCACCGTATTTACGCGAGCAACAAAGCTATTCTCCTTTAGAAAAAAATGAAGGAACACAAAGCAAAATATTACATAGCCAATAGCTAGGATATACATCACCGACCTCTTAATAGGAGCATTCCAACTGCTTAAGAAGAGAGCAAGCAACACAACAGATGCCATGTATAAATAGTTTGCAGGAAGTAAACAAACGGAACCAAAAAACGGAACCAAAAACCAAAAAAAATAAGCAATGCTTCTCAGCAAAACTGTATATCGCCAGAATAGAGAGGATTCTAAGGAGTTATGGAGTTGATTATCAACTTGCACGGTCAAGAATATTCCAAATAGGATTAGTCCGAATATTCCAAACAGCAGTTGATTCATTAATTCCATGGTTACTCTCTATTCATTTTCGGTTTGGATTATTTATGATTATCATCAACATTCTAGATCATCAAATTTACGCCTAGATTCTTTGGGCGTCTCCAGTCGAGGTCTCTGACGGCAAGGTTTAGGTGCGCTTTAAACGCAAAACTAATTGGCGAGAAGACGATTGGCGGCTTAATTGTAAATAACTTGAGTCTCTTAACTGTCAAATAGACCCAACTGATCCCCAATAGATTCAGTGCTCTTCTTGGTTAAAAAGGCGCTAGGATTTTTTGGTTGCAACTCTCCGCCCAAGCTTTGTGCCTGATGAATCATCCACTGAACTCTGCGACTAATTTGGATGCGGTAGGCATTGGGAACATTGATGGCAGATAAGGTTTCCCTAAGTCGAATTGCACTGATGTGCAGCACATAAGCAAGCTCGGTTAACTCAAGATTAGTAGTCAGTAGATTGCGTTTTTTAGTACGTTTATTTGGCATTTTTATCCTTAATTTAGTTGATTTACACCCTTTTTCCATTCTTTTTGGGGTTAGTTTTGTTGGTGCCTTAACTTTGTTTGATTAAGACAACCGCAGAGCCAGCATCAAAACAAGAACATTGCTTTCTCTGCGGTGTGCCTACTTGCGAACAATCGATCTAAGCCCCCAAAAACTAGGGTCAAGATAGACCTTAGGCCCTCGCGCGCGTAACGTTAGTGAAGCATCCTGTCATCGCTCAATAAATCATCAGGTATGTGTTGTTCGACCTCCACTACGTTTTCAAATAAGCAATCGAGTGCCCCATAGGGCTGCATGGCCATTTCCAAGAACTCACGATGAGTCATGTCGTAATCCCAGTGATGTCGCAATACATCATCCGTACTCATCTCTACACATTCAACCAGCTCAAAAAATAATTCATGCTTAATGTCATCTTCATAGGCAAGAAAGGTGGGTTCGCCATAGCTGCGCCAGACTTGTCGCCGAACCAGCTCCAATGCATCCAAGTATCTTCTTCGCATCGACTCATGGCTGTCGCCGTAGTCAAATAGCATTTCAATGATCACCGAGTAATTCTCTTCTGATCCGTAGATGTCTACATCTTCATAACTGCTTACTACTGTTGTCTTTTTGTTCATGTTCTTTACTTTCATATTTGTAAAGGTTTGACCGGTATTTAGGGTTTGTTTGATACTCATAACTTATTCATTAAAAATATTGTTTGAGTAATAAACAAACCGTTTAAACCGTTTAAACCGTATTTTTAGGATTGATTGTTTTTTCTAGGCCGGCGTCCCATTGCTGCTGGTCTAGGTATCCGTAGACAAACAGCGGGATAGGCTGGTCTTCCAAGAGGTTTGCCAACGTCGAAACCACCATCCACAACTGCTTTCTAGATAAGCGTGCCTGGTGTGCGCAGAGCCTGACCCACACGAAGTTATCGCGCTGCTCTTGAACACGATTGCGTATACGCGCCCACAACTCTTTAAGCTGTTGCGTTTCTGCTCGACTTAATTCAATCATTGGATTATTTTTATGATTCATACAATCTCCTTTTTAGTAATTCGCCATGATTTGGCGTTATCCCCATTTGAGCCATGGCACTCAAGCTTCATAGCGGCCACTAGTCTTCCGTTGCGTTTTTTAAGTGCCTTACCCAGCGATTTAGGTGAGGACCAGTTCGGGCCAACTAACTGCTGTAACGCCTCGCGTAAATCCTTTGCCTCAGAATCGGACCAGTCGTTTGTTACTTTGGCGACTACCTGCTTTGCTGTTACCCAATCTGAACCAAAAGCTTTGACCCATCCCTGATAGAGTTGCAGTAGCATTTCCATTTCCGGATCTTCGGCTTGATTTAGTTCAATGGATTTGGCAATGTCTACGTACTGGTTGGGGGCAATCGTTTTTCCAATGTGCATCACCGTTTGCCTCACAAACGTGTCCCACTCTGAAAATGAACCGGTGTCCCCTACCTTCTTGGCGCCACTGTTAAGGTAAAAGCGAATGAGTGTGAGCGCTGCGGAGACCATACGCTGCCGATCAAAGATGCACACGTCCTTTGGATTGAGGTCAAAACTTCTAGCCTGAGGCCTTTCAGTCTGCGGGTCGATGCGGCAAATTAAGACCCGTCGACTCATGTCATTTACCGGCGAGAAATTATTGCCAGTAAAGATCATTAACGTCTTGTTTGGGACCTCAAGCACGGTTTGCGTGTTAAACAAACGCTCCTTGATCATCTGTGAGGTCATCATTCCAGCCAAAGCTGCAGAATCAAATTCACCTACTACGTTATCCCAGATGACCGTTCTGTCGCCGCTGCGTATAGCGGTAAATCCACGCTTTCTGACCTCGTCAACATTCCTGACGTCTACATCTGGCCAAATCGTTGGCTCGCGCCCACTGCCCAAAACCTCAACGCACCCAGCCAGCAAGCTCTTGCCGCTACCCTGCACCGGAGCGTCATATGCAAACCCTGGCGAGGTTGGCAGGCACGGGCGAACCACGACCGTTAGAAGCGCAGCTAGGTGCACCGACCTCGCTAATTCATCCACAAAAGGGAATTGATTGAATGGCTCCATCAACAGGTTAAGGGCCTTGATGGCCTGCATTTCTGTTGGACACTCTGGCACTGGAACTAACGCATCCTGGGTACTCAGTAGCAGCCCCGTGCGCTCGTCGTAGCCCTTGGTTGCCAGAACCGTGCCGTCGGGACGTAACGTTGGCGCCGACACCACTGCTTTCAACGCCTTTAGGTGCCGACCAATTTCTACGATGCTCTTACATAAGGTTGGTGGCGGGTTCTTAAGCTTGTGATCATGCTCAAATTGAATCAGCTTGCCTAGAATGTAGCGAAGGTTCGCCTCCTTGATTGACTTGATCTTCATGTCATCGGTCACCTCAACCAGGACATCACCAAAGTCAAATAGGTTTGGCGCCTTGCGCATCACCTCTAAAGTTGAATCAATCACCTCCGCCTCTTTACCGTCCAAAATCTCAATACGGACAGGTCGGCTAAACAATCTAAAGTTAACGCCGCCATGAGCAAATGAATGAAGATTTGGAAAGGCGCTGCCCAAGAAGAGCTTGCCAACAAAACGCCTGCCATCGTAATTAGGCTCTAGCGGATCTAGGGTCACACAGCCGTTAAAGTCCTCTGGACTCTCCAGCAGCTGGGCCACGGTTAGCTCCTGCTCGCCGCTCTTAGTCTTGACCACAACGCGCCAGTCGCCCTGCAGCTCTTTCTGGTCAATTGCCCTATAGACCATATTGTGTATCTGGGCATCCCCAAACTGTGGGTTATTAGTGCGGTAGTCGTGTAGTCGCTTAGACACCCAGGCAGATTTCTTACTGTCGGCAAAGTCCAGCACGGCGTTTCGAGCGCGAGACTTATTTATCTGCAACTGTGACATCAAGGCTGCCGATAAATCCTTAAGGCTTGAGGAGTCTAGCGAATGCTTATGGCCTGAGATAATTTTTGGAGTGCCCCTGCGCTGTTCGATTCCGTCCTGACACTTTGCGCCAGCACAAAAATCAATCCGGTTAGTCTGCCAAACAGACTGATCAAACAGTGGACGCTCCAAAAGCGAACCCGACTCGCTGACCTCGTACCTTCCAACACCTGATAGCCAAAGACGTGCGTTGATAATCTCACCCACACGCTCAATATCTTGAGCATCGTCTACGAGAATATAAAAGCGTATGCCCTTAACCCCTACAAGCTCTTGGTCCTTGTAGTAAAGACAGCTTGAGGTGCTCGGTATCATCAAAATTTGTACGTCAGCTAACTCTGGAACTGCGCCAATAAGCTGAGCAATAATTTCACTCGCACTGTGAGCACGCGCTCCATCCTTGGGCGCGTCATAGTCGAGCATTAAGATGCCTCCGCCATCTGGCCACCCAAATAGTTCTTTTGCCCTGGGGGATTGATGGGCTGGCCTACCACCCTCCTCCCAGGCCTTGGTAGTGACAATCTCAGTAACCTTCTGTGGCGCAGTACCGTAAACCAAGCACTGGTTGTGGAGCAAAGAGTCAAGTAGATCGCCAAACTGCGTAAGGTTCTCCACAGACCTAAGCTCACACTTAGCCTGAACAATATTTGCTGATGTTGATTTTTTGAGATTTGCCTGCTCGTCTAAGGAAAAGACTTTAGATACAACAGACGGTTTTGCGCTGCTCAGCAGCGTGAATGTGTAATGCATTATGAAAACTCCAAAGCGTATTCCAGCCTTAGTGGCTGGGATGTTGTGTCGCGAGCTTATGGATACGTTTTTTGCACACTCTCACCCAAGTTCTTGGGCCGCATGCTTACATTCTGATTGGCCTTATTCCACGGACCGTTCACGGTGTCACACCTAGGCTTACTGCAAAGCCGCAACTTAATAATGCAGTTGGTGGGCGCCCCTGCCCTCTCTCTTAGCCACCGCGCTTATCTCGGTGACCTTGAGCCGTTTTATGTGGAATCTCACCACAAAGCACTGCCTGCTTGCTGGCCCATCTGCACTGAGCCGCCACAACAAAACTGCTTTTTACCTCTTCATACTTTCCACTACATATTGCTGACGTCAATCCGCCCCAAATATGAATATTTATTTTTAGTCGTAGTCCAGATCATCATCGGAGCCGCTGTAAAGGCGATTTTCGTTACCCAGGACGTGGACAGGCAGCTTGCGCTTGTAGCCGTCCTTCGACTGCTTGGCGTTTCCGGCGGCGTTGCCACCCGCCTCGTCCTTGCTCGAGAGGATGCGTTTTTGGACCGACTCGTAGGCCGTAAAGCAAAACAGGCGCGCCTCTTCCTTGTTTTCTTCCGTATCTTCGCACTCATCGATTTTTAGGACATTATTACCAATCCATTCCAAGATTTGATGCTTTGGGGTATTTTTTAAGCGCACCTTAGAGGCGTGGTCAAAGGCGGTCTTGGCAATCCTCAATGCAGGGCTAGCCTTACCACGCTCTCGCAAGTAGTCTGCCCGCTCTTTGATGCTAAGCGCGCTCATCTCACTCTGATTCATTAACCAACACCGTAGTGAGCGCCTTTTGTAATGCTGCGTATTTTCTGGCCAAGGAGTGTCCGTCACCGTAGCCACGGCTGATGGATGGCTTACCCCAGCCACCAATCGATTCAGCCAGATACTCTGGTGTACCTGCCTGATCGAGCAATGTCTTAACGGTGTGGCGTGCCGAGTAGAGGGTCTTGCTAATGCCCAACGATGCAATGTAACGATTAGTTGCCCCGCTCACGTTATCGCCTAAGACCTCATTGCCGTCACAGTACCGGGGAAAGACCACGCTATCAGTATGGGTCTCTAAATACTGCGCCAGAACTTTGGCTGCAGCAGGAATGAGTGGGACCTTGCGCACACTGTTCTTGGTCTTGAGGGTTCGGCCGCCATACTCCACCACATCAAAGTGAGGGTACTCGTCATCTAGGTAAACATCTTCACGACGCAATCCTGCAGCCTCCGAAGGGCGAACACCAGTTAGGCAGCAAATTAAGATCAAAACCCTAATCTCATCAGCCTTGCTAACGCAGCCGGCTATTAGCTTGCGATATTCGTCTTGGCTAAAGGGTTTACGGGCTACGCTGTCCTTGCCCTTTTTCGGGATGGTGAGGCGCCCAAACTTATTACTAAGATTTAACGACTTCTCCTTAATCACGCTGTTAATGACAGCGCGTATAGTCTTTAGCTCACGCTCAACGGTCGTCGTCTTGACGGTAGTTAGTCGGTGCTTGATGTAGCGACGCGCCATCTCTCGGGTCACATCAGCTAGCGCAATGTCTCCACCGGTGACATCGTAGATATTCTTCCAGCGCTTGAGGGTGTTCTTCTTGAACTTTTCTGATGTGCCGTGCTCGTGATTCTCAAAGTAGACGTCGGTCGCCTGAGACAGGAGGATCGGCATGGGCTTGCTAAGCAGCAGCTGGGCGAGCTCGTCGACCTTGGTCATGGTTCCTGCCTGCTTCTTATCGCGCAGGTAATCCTCAATGTAGTCTAGGTGCGGGTATTCATACATTCCCTCCGGCACCCTAGCTGGCGTGTTTGCCGCGCCCGGTAGTACGCCATGGCTGGCAAGGAGTGCAACCGCCTGCTCTTGAATTTGGGATGGCGTACCGCCCTGGCCGCTCTTGAGCGCCTTAAAGTGCTGGTCGTAGTGATGCGCCAGTCGATTCATCTCCAAAAGCATTTGCGAGTGAATAGATGGCAGCTTGTGGCGCACGATCTTCTTATCACCGTAAAAGCGCTGTAGCGCCCTAGGGATAGAGCGCTGGAAGTAGTGCTGCCCGTTGTTGTTAAAGTAGTATTTGAGTTTCACAGTGATATTCTGCGTGGAAATTAATAGCATGCCAACCTCTACATAAAACTACATAAATTCCGCAGAGAAATGGCTGTTAAACTCTTGATTTATATGGCTACTTGGGAAGTGTCACGTACCTCTTCTGGGCACCAAATTACTGCTTTTAGAACCGCAATGATCATTTTATAGATTTGCAGGGGCTAAATCAAACCAATACGAAGTTATTCCATTACAAATCCATCATTCTATGTAGGATTTTCGACTTCATTTCCTCCCATAGGCCCTGAAAATCCTCCAACTTGTCATGGGACAGAGAAATTGGCTCAAATAAACCGTTAAAAAAAATAGTCTTCTTAGGGGCCAGAGCCTTATCAAACTCACTTAAAACAATAGGCTTTTCATCTAGATCAAGGGTTAATTCGGCAGAACAAACAATAGCCTCTGGATCGTCCTTATCAATAACGGCATACTCAATTAACCGTTGCTTGTTATCTAAAATAACCAGCGTACCCCGAGCGTAGCAAATGGCATCATGATCCTGAACTATATAAGCTAAAAATGCATTTTGATCCTGCTCATCTAGAGGCAAATCATCTATAAAGAATAAATACTGATCGCCTTGCGCATTAACCAAGGAAAAGACCTTGGGAATGACACCATGGGCTAGAGCCAAGTTTCGATAATAAATGCCGATTTCTACGGCAAGATTTTCAGCAAATAGATGCATACGAATAAATAAAGGTAACTATTAAGGTTATTGCAGTAATTGCAGTTTGAGGAATTCCATTGTGCGATGCCACGCTAAAACAGCGGCTGCCTTGTCATACTTTAAGAAGAAAAGGTTTTTAGAATCAGCCTCCTCATTGGCAAAAGCATGCTTTGCATCATAGCGATAAAAGTTGAAATTTACCCTCGCCTCTTTTAGCTTGGCTTCAAGAAGGTCCACGTCTTTGATTGGAAATGCATCATCATGCAAAGCCCAATGACCCATCATTGGGGTATTGATCTTAGATGCATCAACATACTCTAGTGGCGGGCATCCGTACCAAACTACTGTGGCATCTAATTCAGGAACATTACACGAAGATAAAACAGTGAGCGCTCCACCCATACAAAATCCAGTGACTGCCACCTTTTGACTTCCTGTAGCCTTTAGGTACTGAACAGCACCCCGAATATCTTGCCCGGCAGCATCAGCAAAATTCAATTCATTCATCAAGTGTTCGGCCTCATGCGCATCCAGGGCAGATTTACCCCTATACAGATCAGGCACCAAAGCTCTATAGCCCGCACTAGCCAAAGTATCTGCAACGCCTTTAATTTGATCATTAAGACCCCACCACTCTTGAATGACAACGATGCCAGGCGCGTTTGCACGATCCTTTGGTTCTGCTAGATAAGCATTTACAGGCAGCCCATCAGGCCTTTCAAATTGAATCATGTATAGCCTCTTTTTTTGATTATTTAATTCATTTAATTTTTAATATAGTAACCGTAAACGCAGCGTTTACCTGACCTAGATGGATCATGGGTATCTTGAATAACACCATCTATCACAGCCGTAAGATGTTTAGATACCCTCACAATCAAGATACCTTTTGGTAACTCATCTGGCCTCAAGTGAACACGACACCCACCGCCAATTTTCATGGTCGGCACCCACATAAATCCTTGTGCAAGAATATAGTCGTGAAACACATTGCGGTGATTGCCATTGCGAGGAGTTGCTCCAGTCACGCTTAATCGTTTTGCCAGTCGGTCATTGCGATTTTGAGCATATTGCTCATTGGCCTGACGAAGGTCTTCATACACCCGCAAATATGGCAGCTTAGTAGCAATAGCGATAGATCGAACCACACAATCTCCAGCCCCACCACTAAAACCCGCCTCCAGGCGGCCACCATCATTTAATTGGAAGCCAAATGTAGAGCAACTTTTTGAGAAGGGATTAAAGAATGAGAACATGTAAGATGCATTGAATAAATAAAAATGGACTTGCCTCTCGACAAATCCACCTTTATTGCAAATGCTAGCTATGTAATTTAATTTGCGTTTGCTTGTTTGACTACCTGACGCCATTCATGCAACAAGGGCTCTGTATAGCCATTGGGTTGCTCAAGGCCTTTGAATATTAAATCGCTAGCCGCTTTATACGCATAGGAATCCTGGTAATTAGGCATCATTGACCTGTATAAAGCATCACCAGCATTCTGCCCATCTACCACCTTAGCCATACGCTGCAGAGTCTCATTTACCTGAGCTTCGGTAACAATGCCATGAAGTAACCAGTTTGCAATATGTTGACTCGAAATTCGTAAAGTTGCGCGATCTTCCATAAGTCCAATATTGTGAATATCTGGCACCTTAGAACATCCAACACCTTGATCGATCCAACGAACCACATACCCAAGAATACCTTGGCAATTGTTGTCCAACTCTTGTTGAATTTCTTCTTTGGACCAGTTTGGTTTCTCTACAACAGGAATAGTTAATAGCTCATCCAGCAAAGATTCTGCTTGTGCAGCCGTATCCAACTTCTCCATTTCTTTTTGAATCTCAGCAACATTGACTTGATGGTAATGCAAGGCATGTAAGGTTGCTGCGGTGGGCGATGGAACCCATGCAGTGTTTGCGCCAGCCTTAGGATGAACAATTTTTTGCTCCACCATAGCCTTCATTAAATCAGGCATAGCCCACATACCCTTACCAATTTGCGCCCGACCACGTAAACCGCAATCAAGACCGGCCAATACATTACGGCGCTCATAGGCAGATAACCATTTACTGGTCTTCATATCACCCTTACGCATCATTGGGCCAGCATGCATGGAGGTGTGCATTTCATCACCGGTACGATCTAGAAAGCCAGTATTGATGAATGCCACACGTGCACCAGCCGCAGCAATAGCCGCCTTGATGTTGGCACTCATACGTCGCTCTTCATCCATAATCCCCAACTTCACAGTGTCAGCTGGAAGCCCAAGCAACCGTTCAACACGAGCAAATAGCTCAGCTGCAAACGCAACCTCTTCAGGACTATGCATTTTTGGCTTCACAATGTACACGGAGCCCTTGCGAGTATTACCAATCTGTTGTGCAGCAGGTCGATTAATGTCATGCAGGGCAATTAATACGGTAACTACCGCATCAAGGATGCCTTCATAAATTTCTTTATCGCCTTCAGTCAAGATGGCGGGGTTGGTCATTAAATGGCCAACGTTACGAAGAAATAATAGTGAGCGCCCGTGTAAGGTCACCACACCATCTTTAGCAGCAACGGCGCCAATGCCAGCTTTGTATTGGCGATCTGGATTGAGGGTCCGAGTGAAGGTCTTTCCACCCTTATTTACCTCTTCAACCAAAGTCCCCTTGAGAATGCCAAGCCAATTTTCATAGGCCAATACCTTGTCATCAGCATCCACGGCCGCAATAGAATCTTCCAAATCTAAAATGGTCGAAAGTGCAGCCTCAAGAACAACATCATTTACTCCAGCGGGATCGGTTGCGCCAATGGTTTTAGATTTATCAATCTCAATATCAATATGAATACCGTTGTTGCGCAAGAGAATAGATGAGGGAGCATCTGCATTGCCTTGATAGCCTACGAATTGTTTTTCATCAGCAAGACCAGTAGAGCTACCATCCTTTAATTGAACTGCCAATTTATTACCATCAACCGTGTACGCTACTGAATCACGATGCGATCCTTTGGCTAATGGCGCTGCTTGGTCTAAAAAATTACGTGCATATGCAACGACTTTTGCGCCACGAATCGGGTTGTAAGTACCAGCTTTGGTGGCACCATCATCCTCAGAAATAACATCTGTGCCATAAAGGGCATCATACAAAGAGCCCCAGCGTGCATTAGCCGCATTCAATGCATAGCGTGCATTTAATACCGGCACAACTAACTGTGGTCCAGCTTGGAGAGCTAACTCATCATCCACATTTTTGGTGTCTGCCACCACCTTTCCTGGGACCTCATCGAGGTAATCAATTTCTTTCAGAAATTGACGATAAGCAGGCATGTCTGTAATGGGACCAGGATTACTTTTGTGCCATTGATCGAGCTCAGCCTGTATGCGATCACGCTTAAGCAGTAACGCTTCATTCTTAGGGCTTAAATCCTTAACAATCGCATCAAATCCTTTCCAGAAATCAGCACTTTTAATGCCGGTACCCGGGAGGACCTTATCTTCAATGAAGCGATAAAGAGGAGTTGCTACTTGGAGACCATTACAGGTTGTGCGTGCAGTCATTTTGTAAGCCTTTGATTCCATTGATTGGTGTTTAAATAAGTTGTGTAATTATTTTCCATTATTCCTGAAATGGGTGCTGAAGCAAGATGGTTTCATCGCGCTCAGGTCCAGTTGAAACCATTGCGATTGGTTTACCAGCAACTTCCTCAATTCTACGTAGGAATTTTTGTGCCTCCACAGGCAATCTATCCCATTCACGGATGCCGAAGGTGGTGCCCTTCCATCCAGGAAAATCTTCATAAATTGGCTGACACCGAGCGACTGCTTCAGCGCCACGAGGCAATACGTCTAATTTCTTGCCATCCAAGTCATAGCCGACACAAAGGCGAATCGTTTCAAGTCCATCTAGCACGTCTAACTTGGTAATACAAAGTCCGGATAAGCCATTAATTTGAATGGAGCGCTTAAGAGCTGCAGCATCAAGCCAGCCCGTTCTACGGGGGCGACCGGTCACTGAACCAAATTCTTTACCAACCTCAGCGAGGCGCACGCCAATTGGATCTTGTTTCGCAGGATTGTCATGATCATATAACTCACTTGGGAATGGTCCAGCACCAACACGAGTGCAATAGGCCTTTGTTATACCAAGAATGTATTGGAGAGAATCTGGTCCAACTCCCGATCCAGCGGCGGCATTACCCGCAACACAATTACTTGAAGTCACATATGGATAGGTGCCGTGATCAATATCAAGCAAGGTCCCTTGCGCACCCTCAAACAATAAATTTTTTCCGGCTTGTTCTGCGGCATAAAGAGCGCCTGAAACATCAACCACCATAGGCTTAATTTGTTCAGCATATGACATTGCGTCTTGCAAGGTCTTTTCAAAACTGACTGGATCTGCGCCATAGTAGTTTGTAAGCATGAAATTGTGATATTCCAAATTTTCACGCAGCTGTTCGGCAAATTTTTCTGGGTAGAATAAATCTTGAACGCGAAGTGCACGACGCGCTACCTTATCTTCATAGGCCGGGCCAATACCGCGTCCAGTTGTTCCAATCTTTGCTTCACCGCGTTTGCGCTCTCGAGCTTGATCGATTGCAACGTGATAAGGAAGAATTAAGGTCGTTGCTTCAGAAATCTTCAATCGGGAGCGCACATCCAATCCTGCCGCCTCTAATTCACCAATCTCCTTAAAGAGTGCTTCAGGTGAAAGTACAACTCCATTTCCGATGTAGCAAACAACATCCTTATGCATAATTCCTGAAGGAATTAAGCGCAAGATCGTTTTTTTGTCGCCAATAATTAATGTGTGTCCAGCATTATGTCCGCCTTGAAAGCGAACAACTGCTTGAGCATGATCAGTTAACCAATCAACGACCTTGCCCTTCCCTTCATCACCCCATTGGGTGCCGATGACAACGACATTACGACCGTGTGATTGTTGCTGTGAAGACATATCTAAATCCAGAAAATAATTACAAAAATGGGGGAATACCAATATTTAAGCTATTTTAGTAGGATCACTTCCCAAGAGTTACCATTCTTGGTCAATTGATGCGTACATTGATATTCGGAGAGATATTCCAGATCTTGCGGCATCAGCTGAATGACCACCCTACCCTTACTTCGTAGACCATCTATTGTGGTCTGTAAATCGGCGTCATCCACCCATGGAGCGAAAATAGCAGTCTCAGGCTGACTTGGCAAGGATAGGCCAGCCAGTGTTAATAAGTCGAATGAAAAACCCGTTGCTGGTCTTGATCGACCAAAAGCCTGGCCGACATGGTCATAGCGTCCGCCGCGAGCAATGGGCTGTGGCAAGTTATCAACATAGGCCGAGAACATCACTCCACTGTGATACTGAAAACCTCGTAAATCAGCCAAATCTAGGCTAATTTCCAGACCCTCACCCAGACCTCCAGAGGCGATAACTAAGCGCTCAAGATCAGCAATTGATTGTTCAATAGTTTTATTTTTGGGAAGCAGACGTTTGGCATTTTCAATTACCTTACCCGGGGGTCCATTTAAATCCATCAAGACTTGCAATGCTTTAGCTATAGATTCGGGGAGAAAGCTTGTCCACTGAGCCAGGCCCGAGAGATCTTTAGTTTGCAGTAGGCCATAGAGAATCTCGACGTTTGATTCAGAAATTGACACTTCCTCAAGAATTCCAGCCAAAACACCAGCGTGAGATAAATCGAGATAGATCTTTGATAAACCAGTCAAGCGAATGGATTTAAGAAGCAAAGTGATGGCCTCAAAATCAGCCTCCCAACCTGCGCAACCATATATTTCAGCACCAAGTAACAGCTCTTCGCGAGCAGAACGACCAACAGGGGTACGAGCATGGGCAACAGTACCGGCATAGCAAAGACGCGTGACACCAGATCTATTGAGTAAATGGGCGTCAATACGCGCAACTTGAGGGGTTATGTCTGCCCGCAAACCAAGGGTGCGACCAGATAACTGATCAACCAACTTAAATGTTTGAAGATTGAGGTCGGAACCCGTGCCGGTTAATAGGGAATCTAGAAACTCCAGAATCGGGGGAGAAACCAGCTCGTAACCATAGGATCGATACAAATCCAGAATTGCACGACGCAATGCCTCTACCTTTCGAGCCTCGGATGGCAAAACATCGGCAATATCTTCAGGAAGCAACCAACGATTCATGATCAGGATGTACTTTCGTTATTTTTTGTGCAAGAACTTAAAGAAATCGCCACTTGGCTCAACAATCACCAAGTCTTTTTTATCCTTAAAGGAGCTCCTATAGGCCTCTAGACTTTGATAAAACTGAGCAAATTGAGGATCACGCGAAAACGCCTCGGCATAAAGTGCAGTAGCTTTTGCATCACCTGCGCCTTTGATCTTCTGCGCATCGCGATAAGCTTCAGCCAATATCGTATCGCGTTGACGTTCAGCATTGGCTCGAATTTTGTCTGATTCAGCAGCGCCAGTAGAGCGCAATTCATTGGCGACTCGCTTGCGCTCGGCTTCCATACGACGATATACAGAATCGCTGATTTCAGCTAAGAGATCTACACGCTTGAGACGAACATCAACGATCTCAACCCCAATATCACTAGAGTCATCAGCCACCTTCTTTCGAATCCCCTGCATCACCGCTTCACGTTGATCGGAGATCAATTCGCGCACGGTGCGTTTGGTAAATTCTTCATTCAGAGCAGATCGCACTAGTTGGGTTAAACGATCTTGCGCTAAACGCTCATCACCCTTAAAGCTGATAAAAAATTTACTCGGATCAACTATGCGCCATTTCACGTAAGAGTCGACTAATAAGTTCTTTTTTTCGGCTGTTATGAATCGCTCAGCCTCTGGGTTATCAATCGTTAGTATGCGGCGATCAAAGAAACGCACATTTTCAAAGGGTGCAGGATATTTAAACTGCAAACCAGGATGTTCAATCACCCGAACAATTTGACCGAAAGAAAAAACCACCGCGAACTTACGCTGATCAACAATGAAGATGCTAGATGAGAGCACATAGGCAAGAGCAACTAGCGCAATTGAAGATGCAATCAATCGATTGAGATTCATTATCGAGAATCCCGGTCGCGACTACGTAAGCTGTCCCGCTTATCAACTGAAGCATTGTTTGCAGGCATTTGAGTACCCGGTACCGGAGCCGTTGGATTTGCAGAAGGTGGCGAAGATTGCCCTGCCGGCTGTGGCAAAGAACCGCTTGGACCGCCAACAGTCACAGAGCCAGTTGGGGTAGCAACTTGCGAACTCTCGGCGTTCACTTGGGCAATCATTTTGTCCAAAGGTAAATAGAGCAAGCTATTGCTTTTTGAGACATCCACCAATACTTTACTGACGTTCGAATACATATCGCGCATCGTATCGATGTACATACGATCTCGGGTAACTTGGGGTGCTTTAGCATATTCAACATAAATTTGCTTAAAGCGAGCAGCATCACCTTCAGCAGTAGATACGACTCTAGACTTATATCCTTCTGCTTCTTGTATCAATCGAGCAGCCGTTCCTTTAGCGCGAGGAATAATGTCATTAGCATATGCCTGCCCTTCACTCTTCAAGCGCTCCTCATCTTGACCAGCTTTGACAGCATCATCAAACGCTGCCTGAACTTGCTCAGGAGGTTGCACATTTTGAACGGTAACGCTGGTTACAAAAATCCCTGCTTGATAGCTATCTAATATTTTTTGAATAGATGCCGCCAAGTCAAGGGCAATCTTTTCTCGTCCTTCATATAAAACAGTGTCCATTTTGCTGCGGGCAACAATCTCTCTGACAGCAGTTTCAGCAGCCTGAACTACGGCCGTATCTGGATCGCGATTATTAAATAAATAGTCAGTTGGATCTTTTAAGCGGTATTGAACTGCAAATTGCACGTCAATGATGTTTTCATCTTCGGTGAGCATGGAAGAATCTTTTTGATTGGTTGCCTTGATCAGGATAGGGCGACCTACCTCAACAGAGCGAACGCCTGACAAGTTAACAGTTTCTTCAGTCTGAATAGGCCAGGGCATATGCCAATTGATTCCTGGTTTTGCCGTGTAATCATATTTACCAAAAGTAAGTATGACGCCGGCCTGGCCTTCTTGAATAATGAAAAATCCGCTAAATAACCAAAAAATCAACACGGCAACAACAGCTACCAGAATGCTGGCCTTAGAGCCAAATGGATTGGTGAAATTAAAATCCGGGCCACCCATTCCATCGCCATTACCACCATTACCGGGAGGAGCCTTCCTTTCGGAGGGAGGCAAAATATCACTGGAACGGGGTTTGCTTTGAGCTCCATTTGAAGGGAAATTGACTGCTGGCGGCCTCTTTTTTCCACCAAATAAATTACCAAGCCGATCATTGAAGTCACGCCACAAGTCATCTAAATCAGGTGGCCCTTCAGGCTTGGTGCTTTGCGGCGTATTTCCTGGATTTTTTGCTTGATCAGCCGGTGATTGCTCTAAACCCTGCCCATCTTTGGGATCTTTAGGCGAATCACCAGTAGAGTTGACCGAAAAAAGGCCTAGAAATTTACGCATCATTAGGTGAATATTTACGATTTGGTATAGGGTTAAATTCAGCAGTTTCTGGTCGTTCGGCTAAGGGCTCTAAAAACTCATCTGCAGCCATCTGGGATTTGGCGCGGTTGTGTTGAATCCTTATTCTATCAGTCATTTGAGAGTACTCACCCAGCGCTATCCTCAATAAATCTAAGCCCATCCCAGTCTGTGCCGATATGAAAACCTGGCTTGGAAGCCCCTCCGAGTCTCGCTCTATAACAGCGCCACGGGTAAAAGTCTGAGGCATAAGATCAATCTTATTGAAAACCTCAATCCGAGGAATGTCATCTGCACCTATTTCACGTAAGACCGCCTCTACTTCTGCTTTTTGCTCCCGCGAAACGGGGCTACAAGCATCAATGATATGCAATATGAGATCAGCATGAATTGTTTCATCTAATGTGGCTCTAAAAGCCTCCACGAGCTGATGAGGTAGCTCGCGAATAAAGCCAACCGTATCGGAAACGACAATTGAACCAATATCCTCCAAATGTACACGTCTTGAGGTTGTATCTAGGGTAGCGAAAAGCTGGTCGGCAGCGTAAGTACCTGCCTTTGTAAGGGCATTAAATAGAGTAGATTTTCCAGCATTGGTATAACCCACCAAAGATACTGAAAATACATCTTTTCGGTTACGCGCTCGGCGCTGCGTCCTCTGTTGACGCTGAAGTTTTTCGAGCTCAGACTCAAGACGCTTTGCCTTTGTGGCAAGCATACGGCGATCAAGCTCCATTTGAGTTTCACCCGGACCGCCACGAACACCAATGCCACCTCGTTGACGCTCCAAGTGACTCCAAGCCCTTACGAGTCTAGACATTCGGTAGCGGACTTGAGCTAGTTCAACCTGAGTTTTACCAATATGACTTTGAGCTCGCTGACTGAAGATATCCAAGATCAATCCAGTACGATCCATCACATGAAAACCTATGTGCCGCTCAAGATTGCGCTGTTGGGTCGGCGAAAGAGGATGATTAAAAATCGCCAATTCGGCACCCCCCTCCTCCATAGCTCTTTTTAGTTCATTTGCTTTTCCAGAGCCAATAAATAAAGCTGGATCAGTTTTGCCTTTGCGAGCAATCACACTGGATATGTGCACAGAACCAGCACTCTCAGCCAAAAGACTGAGTTCGGCCATGCTATCAGCAAAATCCTCGCGTCCGGTATCTACCCCAACCAGAACAGCGCGAGCTGCATCTACTCCTGTTTTATACAGAGCCGGCTTCTTCTAAACGAAAATCGATTGCGCGCGCAGGGACAATGGTAGAGATTGCATGCTTATATACCATTTGAGTAACGGTATTGCGCAAAAGAACTACGTATTGATCAAAGGACTCAATATTGCCCTGTAGCTTGATACCGTTCACTAAATAGATAGAAACGGGTACATGCTCTTTGCGCAATGCATTGAGGAATGGATCCTGTAGTAATTGAATTTTGTTAATGTTCATACTGCTCCTTCTTCATTTTTTATTATGGAGTCTTGCTTTTAATAAACCACCTGCACACTACTGATTGCTACAAACTTTATAAGGGGCAAGAAATTCAAATTTCAAGGCCGCTCATTTCGAATTATTTCTTTTTACCCTTTTTGGGATCGGAATCAACATACGGGTTTTTAGCGGTGTTCATCTGTATTCGTAAAGGCGTACCGCGCAATTTAAAGACATCTCTAAAGCGACCCTCTAAATAGCGCTTATAGCTATCCGTAACACCACTTAAAGAGGTTCCGTGAATAACCACTATAGGGGGATTCATACCACCCTGGTGTGCATAACGTAATTTAGGCCGGCCCATGCCAACCCGTTTTGGCTGCTGATGCTCAATTGCCTCTTGCAAGATACGCGTCAATTTAGGCGTAGGCAACTTGGCCATTGCTGCAGCATAAGCAGAATCAACATCCTTAAACAGTTCTTTTAGGCCAGTGCCTTTTTTAGCTGAAATTGGGTGCACGTTAGCAAAATCCAAAAACCGAAGCTTTTGAGCAATCTCGAGTCTGGCACGCTCTTTGACGTATGAGTCAATGCCATCCCATTTATTAACGGCAACTACTAATGCTCTACCCGCCTCGACAATGAAGCCAGCAATATGGGCATCTTGTTCCGAAATATCCTGCTGTGCATCAAGCATCAATATCACTACATTGCAATCTGCAATGGCTTGCAAGGTTTTAACTACCGAAAACTTTTCGATCGCTTCAAACACTTTTCCACGACGTCGCAAACCAGCAGTATCTATCAAGATATATGGCTTACCGTTTCTCTCAAAGGGAACTTCAATTGCATCGCGAGTGGTACCCGGCATATCAAAAGCAATAACACGCTCTTCACCAATAAGCTTATTAATTAAAGTGGACTTACCGACATTTGGACGACCAACAACTGCGATCTTCATTGGGCGATTGGGGTCGGATTGCAAATCTTCAGGTTCAGGCTCTGCAATCCCTAAAGAATCTAGCGCATCATCAATCAGGCCACGCACACCATCACCATGAGCCGAAGATAATGGAAATGGCTCACCTAAACCGAGCTCATGGAAGTCAGCAGTAACTACACCCGCTTGCATACCCTCCGTTTTATTCACGGCCAATATGACTGGCCTACCGGCTTTACGAAGGAAATCAGCAATCACCCGGTCTTGGGGCGCCATACCCAAACGACCATCGACTAAAAAAATAATGATGTCAGACTCAGCAACCGCTTGCTTGGTCTGTTTAGCCATCTCAGCAACAATGCCCGTTTTAGCTACCGGCTCAAAACCACCGGTGTCCACGCAAATAAATGCGCGCTCACCAATACGCCCTTTTCCATAGTGACGATCCCGAGTTAATCCGGAGAAATCTGCAACTAAAGCATCACGCGATCGTGTTAGGCGATTAAAGAGGGTAGACTTTCCGACATTCGGACGCCCAACGATGGTGATGACTGGATTCATTTTGGACTATACGCCGCTAATTTCCCACCTTGAGATTGAATCAAGATAAGACCGCCCGCCGCAATTGGCGCAGCAGAAATTGGACTACTATCATGTCGAATTCGCGCAAGTATCTCACCATTGGACTGTGAAATTGCATGAACGAAACCCTCAGAGTCGCCCATAAATACAGCGCGACCAATTGCCAGGGGCTCACCTACATTGCGATACATCAACTTGGTGCTTTCCCAGATCAAACTGCCATCCTTCGTTGCAAAGGCGCTTACTTGAGATTTTTCATTCGCAGCAAAAACCATTTCCGTGCTCTGGGCGGTACCTGTATAGCTTGAAAAATCTTTAAACCACATCAGTGCGCCAGTTCGAGCTAGACCGCAACCAATCCTACCTTGATATGAAACAGCGCAGAGGGCCTCACCATCGATACTTGGCCTTGCGGTAACATCATTAAGACGTTCGATTTCAGAAAAACCTTTTGGAAAAGAAACGGGTGTTTCCCAGATCAAGCCACCATTCGCAATTGCAAGCATGCCAAAACGTCCACCAGTAAAACCAGTGACAATGACCTCATTGTTGATTGGGAGCATACCGTAACCCACCCTTAAAGAAAGCGTGGATTGTTGACGCTGATAATTCCAACGTCGAGCTCCAGTAAGGGCATCAAGACCTATAAAACGGCTATCAAGTGTGCGGATAACAACCACACCTGAGGCAACGACGGGCTCTGTAAGAACTTCGCTGCCAAGATTGAGATTCCAGATTGGTGCACCAGCCTGATCATAAGCATAAACAGTACCTTTGGTGCTGACCACTACGGTAGTCTGACCATCTGATCCAGGTCCTACGGATAAATCCTCGGGAACACTCACCTTCCATACAGTAACCCCAGTTTGTAAATCAATCTTATACAGATTTCCATTTTTAGATGAGGTGTAGACAGCATCGCCTGCGACTAATGGGTGAAAGTTAAATGGCTCTGAAGATCCAACATTAACAGACCAAGTTGGCGCTAAATCAAATTTATTGGTGATAGGAGCGAGTTCTGCGGGCTTGTGAGCACGATCATTGCCTGAGCAAGCGGCCAGCATTACTAGAGCGCCAGCAAAAAGTAAACCAGTACCGAATCGAGTGATTGAGCGCTTTAATTCTGTCTTCACTTTGCCAACCCTCCAACCGCATCTAATTTCACTTTTAGCAAACGGCGCGCCTCCTCAGGAAATTCTTTTGCTTGATCCAGTTGCTTCCATGCTGCCTCATAACTTGATCTCGCTTGGGCCGTATTTTTTTGCGCAAGATACCAATCACCACGGCGTTCGTACCATAAAACCTCATAACCCTTGACAGGAGTTTCTTTCAGAATTTGGTCTGCCTCTGCAGAGTCTTGAGTTGAACCGTCTTCAATTAATTGGGACACTAAGCGCATTTTTGCCAAAGCAAGATAACCATCATTCGAAGCATGGGCAGCGGCCCAGCGCAAATACATAATTGCCTTGGCTGCATCCCCAGAGTCAGAAGCAATTTTTGCGGCCACTAAACTTGCCATAGCTGAATAAGGGGTGCGTGCGTACTGCTTTTGCAGATCATCAGCAGCTTGAAAACTTTGCTCTTTATCGCCCTTGACTACTGCAGAGATCATTGTTTCATACAGTTGTGCTGCTGAAGCCGCTTGACTATTGCGCCACCACTGATAACCGCTATAAATCGCATACACCAATAGGGCTGCCGTGAGGACGCCAGTAATCAGGTTTCGGTATTTATGCCAAAACGCTTTAAATTGGTCTAATTGTTCTTGTTCTTCTAAATCTAATGGCATATCAATCCAAGCTAATAAATACAATATTTGGTCAATGAATCAGTCATTCTATTCGGATGCGCCTACCAAAGCATCAATTACCGCCTCCAATATAGATTCTAGGGGTATTGCCTGTTGTGCACCACTGGATCGCAAATCCTTGAGTTGAGCCTCATTATTTGCGAGCTCGTCCGACCCAATAATCACCGCATAAGCCGCTCCACTGGCATCCGCCTTCTTCATCTGAGACTTAAAACTAGATGATTGGCCATCAGGTGGGCAAAAAAGGATGGTATCTATACCAGCACTACGCAAGCGCTCCGCAACAATCATCGCGGTAGTTAAAGTATCGCCACCCTGATGAAGAACAAAAATATCACATTGCGCCTGAGCGTCGGGGGCACTCTCGGATACCTTCATTAGCTCTAGAACGCGCTCCATGCCCATAGCCCAACCGCAAGCTGGCGCAGCCTTGCCACCCATTCTCTCAATCAAAGGATCATAACGGCCGCCACCGGCAATCGTACCCTGAGCACCAAGTTCGTCGGTTATCCACTCAAATACGGTCAAATTGTAATAATCCAAACCCCTTACTAAGCGAGGATTAATTTTGCAGGGGATGTTGTTCGACTTTAGTAGTTTTTGAACAGCCTCAAAATGAGCCAGTGATTGAGTGCCCAGAAAATCCAACAACTTGGGGGCACTTTCAATCAATTCTTGCATGGTTGGATTCTTAGAGTCGAGAATACGCAAAGGATTGCTGAGGAGACGACGTTTGGAATCCTCATCAAGCTGGTCAACATGCTGCTCAAAATAATTGACTAAGGCTGCACGATGCTCGGCACGCTCATTTGCTTGTCCCAGGGAATTAATTTCCAGCCGAACACCCTTGAGGCCAAGCTCATCCCAGAGTCGTTGACCCATCAAAATAATTTCAGCATCAATATCAGGACCAGCAAAACCAAGAGATTCAATGCCGAATTGATGAAACTGGCGATAGCGACCACGCTGAGGACGCTCATGCCTAAACATGGGACCGGTGTACCAAAGACGCTTTGGGCCATCGTAAAGCAAATTATTTTCTATAACAGAGCGCACTAAAGCAGCAGTTCCTTCAGGACGCAAAGTTAATTGCTCACCATTTAAGCGGTCTTCAAAGGAATACATTTCCTTTTCAACAATATCCGTTACCTCACCAATGCCACGCTGAAATACAGCAGTAGCCTCTACGATAGGCGTGCGTAAATATTCATAGCCATAGGCTCTAGTAAGGTCGCGCAGAACATGTTCGAGATGAGCCCACAAGGGAGCTTCTGCGGGCAGAAGATCATTCATGCCTCGTACGCCCCTCATCTGCTCAACCTTTTTAGGCTTTTGATTTGACTGCTCTGAAGATTTATCGCTCATGTTCTCTGGTGTAATCGATTATTTAGATGCGCGAGCGTAATTCTGCTCAACGTAATTATTAACAATCACTTGAAAATCGCGTGCAATATTCTCGCCACGCAAGGTTTGAACTTTTACGCCATCAACGAATACTGGGGCGGCTGGGGTTTCACCAGTTCCGGGTAATGAGATGCCAATATTGGCATGCTTGCTTTCGCCAGGACCATTCACAATACAACCCATTACTGCCACATTCATATTCTCAACACCTGGATGGGTTTTCTTCCATAAAGGCATTTGTTGGCGCAAATAGGATTGGATATTTGCCGCCAGCTCTTGGAAGGTGGTGCTAGTGGTCCTACCGCAACCAGGACAAGCAATCACCATCGGGGTAAAGTTACGTAAACCCATGGTTTGTAAAATTTCTTGGGCAACAATCACCTCATTCTCTCGGGGCGCGCCAGGATCGGGCGTTAAAGAAACTCGGATGGTGTCACCAATACCCTCTTGCAAGAGAATACTCATCGCTGCCGTCGATGAAACTATACCTTTACTGCCCATACCAGCCTCAGTAAGACCCAGATGGAGTGGATAGTCAGAGCGGCGGGATAAATCGCGATACACCGCAACTAAATCTTGAACATTGCTTACTTTGCATGACAGCAAAATTTGATCAGGATTCATACCCAACTCCACGGCTTTTTCGGCCGACTGCAAGGCAGATTGAATCAATGCTTCAATCATGACCTCTTGAGCGGTCTTTGGAGTTACTAGGGCAGCATTGCTATCCATAATGCTTGCTAATAGATCTTGATCAAGGCTACCCCAATTCACGCCAATCCGAATGGGCTTGTCATACTTGCAAGCGGCTTCAATCATTTGTGCGAATTGAGGGTCGCGTTTAGCCCCTTTTCCAACATTACCTGGGTTAATGCGGTACTTAGAAAGTGCTTTTGCACAATCAGGGAAATCATTTAATAAGGTATGGCCGTTGTAATGGAAATCACCGATTAAAGGAACCAACACATCCATCTTATCAAGCTGTTCGCGAATATAAGGAACAGCGGCAGCTGCCTCTGGAGTATTCACGGTGATGCGAACCATCTCCGAACCAGCGCGGGCGAGTTCTTTAATTTGAATTGCAGTAGCTATCGCATCAGCAGTATCGGTGTTAGTCATTGACTGAACACGCACTGGTGCATCACCCCCAACGGTAATACAGTTCGATTTCCAAACTATCTTCGCTTGACGTGTTGCTCTTTTGGGGGATGGGCCCAAAGGCAATATGAATGGTGAATGATTTAAAGTAGTCATCAGCGTTTAATCATCGAGACGATTCAACCATGTTATGGGCTGAATGATTTCATTATCGTGAACTGCGCGCTCGCGCACTCTAGTGCGATCAATCACATCACCAGCAAGTTGACCGCAGGCTGCAGCAATATCATCGCCGCGGGTTTTACGCACAGTAGCCACCATGCCAGAATCCAGCAGGATATTGGCAAAAGCTTGCACACGCTGCGGTGGTGAACGCTTGAGACCGGATTCAGGAAAGGGATTAAATGGGATTAAATTAATCTTACATTTAATGTTTGCAAGTAAACGCACCAATTCTTTAGCCTGAACATCAGAATCATTCACGCCATCGAGCATGCAATATTCAAAGGTTAAAAAATCCCTTGGCGCAAAAGGTAAATAGCGCTCACAAGCAGCCAATAATTCTCTTAAGGGATATTTCTGGTTCAGCGGAACCAATTGATCGCGCAAGGCATCATTGGGTGCATGTAGCGAAACAGCTAAAGCAACCGGACAATCTTGCGCTAAACGATCAATCATTGGTACCACGCCAGAGGTGGAGACGGTCACCCGACGACGTGATAAACCGTACGCCCTATCGTCCAACATCAATCGTAAGGCTGAAACTACGTTGTCATAGTTCAGCAATGGTTCGCCCATACCCATCATGACAACATTCGAAATTACGCGGCCAGTATGCTCCCAACCTGGGGTGGGATAAGTCTCGATACGTCGAACTGCCCCAGGCTCATTACGCAGTAAATGTTCGGCAAACCAAAGTTGACCAATAATTTCACCGGATGTGAGGTTGCGTGAAAAGCCCTGATGTCCAGTCGAGCAAAAGCGGCAGTTCACAGCGCATCCAGCTTGAGATGAAATACAGAGAGTGCCGCGATCATCTTCCGGAATGAAAACGGACTCAACCGCATTACCAGCACCCACATCTAAAAGCCACTTGCGGGTGCCATCGTTTGCTAGCTCGTCTTTGATAACTGGCAAAGGCGCTATTTCAGCCTTATCAATCAAATTGGCTCGAAAGCTTTTTGCCAGATCACTCATCTCATTGATGTTCGATACACCACGTTGGTGTATCCATTGCATGAGTTGCTTCGCCCTGAAGGGCTTTTCGTTTAACCCCGCGACATACGCCGCCATTTGGTCAGCGTCAAAATCTAAGAGATTGATGCGCGGGGTTGTCAATGCGCCTACTTATTAAATAGCTAAATGATTAACGTGCGAAAACATTCATGCCAGGGAAGAAAAAGGCAATTTCCACAGCAGCTGTTTCAGGAGCGTCAGAACCATGAACGGCATTCGCATCAATGCTGTCAGCAAAATCAGCGCGGATAGTTCCGGCATCTGCCTTCTTAGGATCGGTAGCACCCATTAAGTCACGGTTTTTAGCAATCGCGCCTTCGCCTTGCAAAACCTGAATCATTACCGGGCCAGAAATCATAAAACTCACTAGATCTTTAAAGAAAGGACGCGCAGCATGAACGGCATAAAACTGCTCGGCTTCGGATTGTGACAAATGGGCCATTTTGGAGGCGATAATTTTCAAACCAGCTGATTCAAATCGATCATAGATCTTGCCAATTACATTCTTAGCAACAGCGTCAGGTTTGATAATAGAAAGGGTGCGTTCGATTGCCATGCAAAACTCCAGTAGTAATTTCAAAAGTATTAGTTGAGCGCGGGGATGGCGGCGCCCCAGAAAAACCTCTTCAAGAAACCCCACTAGACACCCTACTTTCAACGACCCGCAAATTATACATCGGGTAACCGTATTTACCCCTAGTTGGCAAGCCCTAAGCTATTGAATTTACTAGGCATAAGCCCTTGTTTGAACATAGGCATTAAACAGTTTTTCTATATAACCTTGAATTGACACCCATTTGTCTATACTTATAAGTAACAGCCCCTTTTTGGGCTTGTGAACTTACTCTAAAGAAGGAGTCAATATGAGCGATCTTAACTCGTACGGCTTTGGGCAATCAGGCTCAATTAGCACCACCCAAATACGCAATCGTGTACTACGTAACACCTATGCACTTTTAGCTCTCTCCATGATTCCAACAGTAATTGGAGCATGGCTTGGGGTAGCAATGGGCTTGAATCTATATGCCGGAAATCCCTTCATGGGCTTCATTATTTTTATGGCAGTCGCCTTTGGTTTTTTCTGGGCAATTGAAAAGAATAAAGACAGTGGAATAGGCGTACTCCTTCTGCTTGGATTCACCTTCTTCATGGGAATCATGCTCACAGGCCTTTTAAGTTTGACGCTGAGCCGTTACACGAATGGCCCCTACCTGATCATGCTTGCATTTGGCGGCACTGCGGCGATTTTTGGCGTAATGGCAACGATTGCAACCGTCAGCAAGAGTGATTTCTCCGGACTGGGAAAATGGCTCATGGTTGGTGTGTTACTCCTCATTGTTGCCTCTTTAGCAAATATTTGGATGCAACTCCCGGCCTTGATGTTGACGGTAATGGTTTTGGCTATCGCCATATTTTCCGCATTTATTTTGGTGGACGTTCAGCGGGTTATTAATGGTGGTGAAACCAATTACATCATGGCAACCCTAGCGATCTATCTTGATGTATACAACGTCTTTACCAACCTTTTGGCATTGCTCGGTATTTTTGGTGGCAACAATAGGGAATAAGCTCTTCTAAGCTTCAAATAAATAAGGGCGCGATTGCGCCCTTTTTATCGCCTTGAGTAAGAGTTACTGCAGGGTATTTTTCAGAGCAGGCATTAGCGGCACAGCCAATACCTCTATACCCTCATCCCTTAAGGCTTCTGCTTCATCTAGGGTGGTTTGCCCACGAATACTCCGCTCTGGAGACTCCTTGTAATGGATCTTACGGGCTTCATCTGCAAAAGAATTGCCTACGTCCTCAGAACGGCCCATTAATTCACGCATGCCTTTCAGAAAAGCGGCCTGAACCTTAGCCTCAAGCTCGGAGTGATCCCTACCCGTTAGGGCAACCACATCACCATTCAAAGAACTAAGATCAACACTGCCATTGCTTAGGGCGGTAGAGGGCTCTGTTTTGATGGATGAAGATTTAGCGATATGCGGTGCCGACGGCATTCTGGTTATTTCAGTGCTGTCACAAAGAGGGCAAGCAAGCATACCCCTCTCCTGTTGTGAGAGACAATCTTCTTCAGAAGCAAACCATCCCTCAAAGCGATGATCTAACGGACAAGCGAGGTTATAAACTTTCATGAGACCTATATATAGGCAAAAGTGCCAAATTCAATAGATCTATTTTAAGGGATTTATCACCTCCATTCATTGCAGTGGCCTACTCAATGAGACTGGGGCTTACTAAGCCGCGCCGGTAACGATCCAGCCAATATACCGAAATAGTGGTTTTAACATCTGTTATGACACCCTGCTCCACCCATTCAATTAATTGCTCTAAAGGCGCCGCAAACACATCTAAAAACTCTTCCTCATCAAGATGGCTTTTCCCAGAGCTCAGGCCTTCCGCCAAATAGATATCAATAAATTCTGTGGAGTACGATATGACTGGGTGTATTCGCCGGATATAACTCCATTTTGTAGCGGTATAACCCGTCTCTTCAGATAGCTCCCTCTTGGCACAGGCCAATGGATCCTCGCTAAGATCCAATTTACCTGCCGGAATTTCAATACATGTCTTGGCGATAGGGTAACGAAATTGCCGCTCCAATAAAACCCGACCATCATCAAGTATTGCCAAAATAGCAACTGCACCAGGATGGGTAAGATATTCGCGGATTGCAACCTTGCCATCTGGCATCCGCACTTGATCTCGCTTCATCTTTAGGAAAATACCATCGCATAGATCCTCAGCCAAGATTTTCACCTCGCGCAGATGCGAATCGCCATCAGGAAGCTCTTCAAAAAATTTTTCCGTCATTTTGTTTGCTCAAAAGAAAAAGTTGATTGTTTATCTTACAAAAATCAGATGACACAAAGAAAAAAGGCCCCTTACGGAGCCTTTTAAATCTTGACAGCATATTGGGCTTAAGAGCCAAGCAAAGTGCGACGCATTGCATCTAAGCACATTGTCATCAATGTCGCCGGGAACATCCCAACGACAAGCACCAAAATGGCATTCAGACCTAGCAGTGCTCTTGCAAAACCAGATCCAGTAACGGTAATTTCGTGCGTTGGCTCATCAAAGTACATTACCTTCACGACCCGTAAATAGTAAAAAGCGCCTATTAAAGAAGCAATCACAGCAATAAGAGCAATGAAGGTATGCTCGGCATCAACCAAGGCCTCAAGCACACCCAGCTTTGCAGCAAAGCCAACCGTAGGGGGAATACCCGCCAAGGAGAACATCATCACAAGACCAATAAATGCATACCAAGGGTGTTTTTTATTCAGCCCCTTCAGACCCTCAAGCGTTTCACAGTCATAACCATGGCGAGATAAAACCATTAGCAAGCCAAAGCTTCCTAGGGTAGTCATAACGTAAGTAACTACATAGAACAAAGAGGCGCTAAAGGCATGATCATCAAATACAGAAAGCATCCCGAGAATGACAAATCCCATTTGCGCGATCGCTGAATACGCCAGCATACGCTTTAGATTGGTTTGAGCTATTGCAGTAACGTTTCCAACGACTAGCGATAGCAATGCTAGCAAGACCAACATTGGCTGCCAGTCGCCAAGCAATGGAAGCAGTGTATTTACCAATAAACGGAACAGCAAAGCAAATGCGGCTAGCTTAGGAGCTCCAGCAATCATCAAAGTAACAGCTGTTGGTGCGCCCTGATACACATCTGGAACCCACATATGGAATGGCACCACACCCAATTTAAATGCTAGGCCAGCAACAATGAAAACCAACCCAAAAGCCATTACTAAATGATTTACGCGTGGGTCAGCAACTGTTTTAAAGATCTCCAGGAGATCTAATGATCCAGTGATCCCGTAGAGCATCGACATGCCGTAAAGCAAGAAACCAGAAGCCAGAGCACCTAATATAAAGTACTTGATACCAGCCTCAACACTCTTCTCGCTGCTGTGACGCATTGCAACCAATGCATAAGTAGGCAATGCCATCAACTCTAAACCGAGATAGAGAGTCAATAAGTTAGCGCCTGAAATGAGTACAAACTGACCCAATAGGGCCAACAATGCCAAGACAATGAAGTCGGGGCGAAATAAGGAACGATCTTTTAAGTACTGCTTTGAATAAACCAGCGTCACAAAAACAGCTGCACAAGAACAAGCTTTGAGCAGGTTTGAGAGGGGATCTGATTGAAACATGCCATTCATGGCAAGTAGTGAGACATCGCCGAGGCGACCAAAGAATGCAAAAAATAAATAAGCCAACAAAAGCAGAGCAAAGAAGTAAACAAATCCAACACCGCGCGGAGTATGAAAGATATCCTGCTCTACCCCCGGAGTGGCAGGTTGACGCTCGCGAACATATACACTGGCAACCAGCAATAAGCAGGTGGTGATCAGTAAAACGAGTTCAGGCAGGATGGCGTATAGGTCGAATGCTTGCATTAGCTTTTACTCAGAGTTTGCTAACAGCAACATGCTGCAGCAGATTAATTACAGCCGGATGAATGATGTCAGTAAATGGCTTGGGATAAACGCCCATGCCAATTACGCAAATAGTAAGAACTGCCATCATGAAGTACTCGCGGCCATTGAGATCTTTTAGCTCTTCTACGTGCTGATTGCCCACAGCACCAAAAAATACTCGCTTGACCATCCATAAAGAGTAAGCGGCCCCAAGTATTAAAGCTGTAGCGGCCAAGATACCGATCACAAAGTCGTAATCAACTGCGGCCAAGATAACCATAAACTCACCAACGAAACCAGATGTAGCCGGTAATCCGCAGTTCGCCATCGCCATTAATACAGCAAAGGCAGTAAAGGCAGGCATACGATGCACTACGCCACCATAATCGGCAATCTGCCTTGTATGCATGCGATCATATAAAACACCAATCGATAAGAACATGGCACCAGCAACAAAGCCATGAGAAATCATCTGGACAATACCGCCTTCAATGCCCAAAGGACTAAAGAGGAAGAACCCAAGAGTGACAAAACCCATATGCGCTACAGATGAGTAAGCTACTAGCTTTTTCATATCTTTTTGCACTAAAGCTACGGCACCTACATAAATGACTGCCACTAAAGATAGGAAAATAACGAAGGGTCCAAGGTATTGGCTTGCGTCAGGGGCAATTGGCAAGGAAAAACGCAGAAAGCCATAAGCACCAAGTTTTAACATGATGGCAGCCAATACTACGGAGCCGCCAGTAGGTGCCTCTACGTGGACATCTGGCAACCAAGTATGCAAAGGCCACATCGGTACCTTGACAGCAAAGGCCATGAAGAATGCGAAGAACAATAAAACTTGTTCAACAATGTCTAGACGTGCATTTTGCCAAGCTGCAATATCAAAAGTATTAGTCACGTTATAGAGGTATAGCATTGCAACCAAAGTCAGCAAGGAACCCAACAACGTATACAAAAAGAATTTAAATGCTGCATAGATGCGATTATGGCCACCCCACACACCAATAATGATGTACATCGGTATCAAGGTTGCCTCAAAGAAAACATAGAACAACAATGCATCGAGCGCAGCAAACACGCCAATCATCAGACCGGAAAGGATCATGAACGAAGCCATGTATTGGGATACCTTGGTATCAATCACTTCCCAAGCGGCTATCACAACAAAAATATTAATGAAAGCCGTGAGCACAATGAACCAGACTGATATGCCATCGATACCCAAGTGGTAATTGATGTCATAACGAGGGATCCAGCGGACATTTTCAACAAATTGCATGCCAGTATTGGCAAGGTCAAAGTGAATGACTAAAGGTAAAGTCGCAACAAATCCGAGGATGGCCCCAAACAGCGCCAACCAGCGGACGCCCGCAGACGGCTTTTCTGACCCATAAAACAAAATAATGAGTCCAAAGAAAATCGGAATCCAGATGGCGTAAGAGAGAATCATGATGGCTACTTAGGTAACAAAGGCCTAGCGAACAAAAGGCAGGTAAGCGTACAAAACCCAGGCTAGCAATAACGCTAAGCCCGCAATCATAGCGAAGGCATAGTGATATAGATAACCGGATTGCAAATGACGAATCACACCAGCAAAGCGCCCTACTGCATGCGCACTGCCGTTAACTACAAAACCGTCGATAACTTGTTGATCGCCACGATGCCACAAGAAGCGACCTATCCACAAAAGACCTTTAGCGAAGATTGCTTGGTTTAAATCATCTAAGTAATACTTGTTATCCAAGAGCTTTTTCAGGGGAGCGAAAGCTTCTGCAACTTTGCCTGGTAATTTTGGCATCCAAAGATAGCCGATTACAGCAGATAAAACACCCAAGACAACCAGAAGCAAAACAGGAGAAGTAAAAGCATGCAATGCCATTTCAACTGGCCCATGAAACTCCTCGGCAAGCTTAACCATAGCGGGATGTCTGCTGATATCTACAAATATAGAGTCGCCAAAATAAGTACCAAATAATAGCGGTTCGATAGCGTAAAAACCAATGATCACCGATGGAATGGCAAGCAATACCAAAGGTAGAGTCACCACAAAAGGAGACTCGTGTGGTTTTTGTCCTGGAGCTAATCCATGATGGGCATGGTCATCACCCTGCACTGCATGCTCATGATGATCGTGCGAATGAGCATCGGCATGACCCCAACGTGCTTTTCCATGAAATACATAAAAATACAGACGGAATGAATACAGCGCCGTCACATAAACACTGGCCATCACAGCAAAGTATGCAAATCCAGATCCTGGAATGTGGCTAGCAGCAACAGCTTCGATGATGGAGTCTTTAGAATAGAAGCCCGAGAAAAATGGTGTGCCGATAAGAGCCAGATTGCCTAGCAACATCATTAAGCAAGTGATAGGCATGTATTTCCACAAGCCACCCATCTTACGCATATCTTGCTCGTGATGCATACCTAGAATAACGCTTCCTGCCGCAAGAAATAGGAGTGCCTTAAAGAAGGCGTGCGTCATTAAATGAAAGATTGCAACAGGATATGCCGAGACACCCAAGGCCACCGTCATATAACCCAATTGTGACAAGGTAGAGTATGCAACCACGCGCTTGATATCGTTTTGGACAATACCCAAAAAGCCCATAAAGAGAGCGGTAATGGAGCCGATCACCAAGATAAAACTTAATGCAGTATCTGAAAGCTCGAAAATTGGTGACATACGAGCCACCATAAAGATACCTGCGGTAACCATTGTTGCAGCATGAATTAAAGCGGATATAGGAGTCGGACCCTCCATAGAATCGGGCAGCCATACATGTAATGGAAATTGCGCAGATTTACCCATCGCGCCAATAAACAAGCAGATACAAGCAACTGTAAGTAAATTCCAACTTGTTCCCGGCAGTAACTGTGCTGCCAATGCATTGTTTTGCGCAAAGATCACGTCGTAGTTCATAGAACCAGTACTCGCCAATAACAAGCCAATACCCAGGATGAAGCCAAAATCGCCTACGCGATTGACTAAGAACGCTTTCATATTGGCAAAAACAGCAGACTGACGCTCGAAATAGAAACCAATTAAGAGATAAGAAACTACGCCGACTGCTTCCCAGCCAAAGAAGAGTTGCAATAGATTATTGCTCATTACCAGCATCAACATCGCAAAGGTAAATAAAGAAATGTAGGAGAAAAAGCGGTTATAGCCCTCTTCACCCTGCATATATCCAATGGTGTAAATGTGAACCATCAAAGATACAAAGGTAACTACACACATCATCGTGGCTGTTAAGGGATCAATTAAGAACCCAATATCGAGATTTAATTCCCCCAATTGCATCCAGCGATACACAGTGCCATTGAAGTAAAAACCATCCATCACTTGCACTAAAACATTGCAAGAAAGAACGAAAGCGATTGTTACGCCCAGGATAGTTACAAACTGACAGGCACCATGTCCAATGCGATTTCCACCCAATTTGGTTCCAAAAAATCCAGCAATAGCGGAGCCAAATAAAGGGGCCAGCGGTATAGCGCAGAGGATGGGGAGTGTTAAGGTCAAATTCATGACTAGCCTTTTAGGTGGTCAAGGTCATCAGCGTTAATGGTGTCTACCTTACGGAATAGGACAACCAGAATTGCCAAGCCGATCGCTGCCTCAGCAGCAGCCACGGTCAAAATAAAGAATACGAAAACCTGACCAGCCATGTCACCCAAATAATGAGAAAAGGCTATGAAATTCATATTTACCGAGAGAAGCATGAGTTCGATTGCCATCAACAGAACAATTACATTCTTACGATTTAAGAAGATACCAATCACGCTGGTCGCAAACAAGATTGCGCTGAGCACTAAGTAATGCGCGAGGGTGATATTCATTTTCTCTCTCCTCTAACATCTTGCTTGGCCGCCATATCTGAGTCCATTTGTACAATACGCATACGATCGGCAGCATTCACACTCACTTGTTGCGCGATATTTTGCGATTTGGAGTCCTTGCGGTTACGAAGCGTCAAGGCCACAGCAGCAATGATTGCCACAAGCAAAATGACGCCAGCAACTTCAAATGCATAGACATAGTCCACAAAAATGAGCTTACCTAATGCAAGTGTGTTGTTTGCTGAAACCTCGGGTGGTAAAGCTTGAACCGGCGTATTCGTGCCTATGAAGCTGCGTATCAAAACAATCGACAACTCAAGGACAATAACAACGCCCATTAAAAAGGCCAGGGGAAGGAATTTTTTGAAGTCACGACGCAGATGCTCGATATCCAAATCCAACATCATCACTACAAACAAGAAGAGCACCATGACGGCGCCAACATAAACCAATATGAGTGCCAGACTCAAAAACTCCGCCTTTAATAGCATCCATAAACCAGATGCACAGAAGAAGGCCAAAACTAAGAAGAGTGCTGCATGGACCGGGTTGCGCGCTGTAATAACGCGAACGGCAGACAATACTAAAAGGCCTGCAAAGGCATAAAAGAAGAAAGCAAAAATAGTGGATGGATCGAATGTCATATCAGTGTTCGCTCAATTCGATTAACGGTAAGGAGCATCGGCAGCACGATTTGCAGCAATGTCTTTTTCATAGCGATCGCCAACAGCCAACAACATCTCTTTAGTGAAATACAAATCTCCCCGCTTGTCGCCAAAATATTCAAAGATATTGGTTTCCACGATAGCATCAACTGGACAAGCTTCTTCACAAAAGCCGCAAAAAATACATTTTGTTAAATCAATATCGTAGCGGCTGGTGCGACGTGTACCATCATCACGTTCGGCCGTTTCAATCGTAATCGCATATGCCGGACAAACTGCTTCACATAGCTTGCAACCAATGCAACGCTCTTCGCCACTCTCGTAGCGACGTAATGCATGCAAACCGCGAAAACGAGGTGAGAGAGGAGTCTTCTCTTCAGGGTATTGAATGGTGATCTTTGGCTTAAAGAGATAACGACCGGTAATAGACATACCAGTCAAAATATCTTTGAGCATCAAACTGTCGAGGAATTGTTGGATTTTTTTATACATAATTGATCAGCTTATTTCCAAATATTCCATGGTGAAACAACCCAAGCACCAATAACAACTACCCAAAATACAGAAATTGGAATAAAGATCTTCCATCCCAAACGCATAATTTGGTCGTAACGATAGCGAGGAAGAGTGGCTCGCAGCCAAATTACGCAAGATAAGAGGAAGAATGTCTTTGCAAACAGCCAAAAGAATCCTGGAATATCACGCAAGATTGGGAGATCTACAATCGGCAACCAACCACCTAAAAACATGATTGAAGCCAGAGCTGCAATCAAAATCATATTGGCGTATTCAGCCAAAAAGAACATAGCAAACGACATGCCTGAATACTCAACCATGTGACCAGCAACAATCTCAGACTCCCCTTCAACTACGTCAAAAGGATGACGGTTGGTTTCTGCGACGCCAGAGATAAAGTAAATGAGGAACATTGGCAACAAGGGCAACCAATTCCAAGAGAGGAAATTGAGACCCATATTGGCAAAATAACCATGATTCTGTGAAATCACAATAGCGCTCAAATTCAAGGTACCGGATGTAAGAAGAACGGTGACCAAAGCAAAACCCATTGCAATTTCATAAGAAATCATTTGAGCTGATGCGCGCATTGCACCCAGAAATGGATATTTTGAATTGGAAGACCAGCCCGCCAAAATCACACCATAAACACCAATAGATGAAATTGCCATGACATAAAGCAGGCCAGCGTTAACATCAGCCAATACCATCTTGGCCTGAAACGGAATCACAGCCCATGCTGCAAAAGCCGGCATGATCACCATGACTGGTGCAATGAAATACAAAACCTTACTTGCTTTAGCTGGAGAAATAATCTCCTTCATCAAGAGCTTTAATGCATCTGCAATCGGCTGCAAAAGACCCAAAGGTCCTACGCGATTTGGTCCAAGACGAATGTGCATCCAGCCAATCAGCTTTCTTTCCCAGAGGGTAAGGTATGCAACGCAACCAAACATAGGCAATACAATAATGACAATGCGCACTAAAGCCCAAATCGCTGGCCAAAGCGAGCCGAAAATAGCTTCGCCATTTGTATTAATGAGGTTTAAGAAATTATCCATCCCACCTCCTAAACTTTAGTTACCGTCACAGGGCCAAACATCGGTCCCAATTGGGAGCTAAATGAAGTGCCAGCAGAGATGCGCACTGCATTGGGCGCCAAAGCCGCCTCCAAAGTTGCAGGCATGATCACAGTTTTACCCTCTTGCTCAATCGATACGAGATCACCTTCTGTCAGGCCAAGGGAGTTAAACAGAAACTGGTTCAAACCAACTTGGTTACCTCGCTTTGCATCATGGGTTGACTGCAACGCTCCAGCGCGACGCACGATTTGATCGACAGCATAAATGTTGACATCAGCAACACGCTCCAGCCCATTTAACGGAGCCAAGTTACCGTTTGATAAATGACTGACCTGAGCTTGGTTACTGAGAAGATTGCAGTAAGTCTCGCTTAATGCCTCATCTAATATTTCTTCTGGTGTATTGAGCAAGAAGCCATCAAGCTCCAATAAACCACCAAGGACACGCAACACCTTCCAGGCCGGCCTAGAGTCGCCCAGGGGCTTAACAGCAGGTTGAATCGTTTGCGCCCTGCCCTCAGCGTTAATATAAGTTGCGACAGTTTCAGTAAAAGTTGTAATGGGCAAAATCACATCTGCCGCCTCTAAAATGTCAGCACTCTTATATGCAGTCAAAGCAATAACTGTATTTGCGTTAGCTAAAGCAGCACGTGTCTGAATTGGATTAGGCAAATCAGCTAAAGGATCCAAATTCATTAGCAATACAGCGCGACGATCACCGGATAAAACGGATTGAACGCCCGCACCATTTGCATTAACTAGGGAAGCACCAACGGCATTGCCGCCAACCGGCAAGAAACCTAGAGTAGCGCCTGTTTGTTCAGCAATAAATTGAGCCAAGACGGTTAAGTCGGTGCTATGGGGGTGCGCTTGCGCGGCAGACCCCAAAAGCACTGCAGTAGTAGCACCGGAGATCAAGCTATCCGCAATTGCTTGGGCCGCAGCTGAAACTGGCAAGTTAAATGTGCCAGCAGGGACGCTACTTGATTTAGCTTTGGCGACTGCCAAGGCTACCTCACTCAAGGCATTGAGCCAGGCGCTTGGCGCCGCAGAGATACTTTCAACCGCTGGGATGAGCCAGTCATCACCACCAGCATCAATGCGGGATACCAGGAGGCCACGTTTAGTTGCAGTACGAATACGCGCAGCTAAAACAGGTTGATCTTTGCGCAAGAAGCTACCGATTATCAAGGCGCGATCCAACTCACTTAATTTACTCACAGGCAAACCAAGCCAGGGAGCTTTGGGTGCACCAGCAACATCCGTTTGGCGCAAGCGAGTTTCGATTTGAGATGAACCCAGTCCACGAATTATTTTTTGCAATAAATGCAATTCTTCTGTGCTGGATATCGGGTGAGCCAAGGCAGCAATTGCATCGGGACCACTCTCGGCAGAAATGGATTTAATTGAACGCGCCACATAGTCCAGCGCAGACTCCCAATCGGTCTCCAACCATTGACCACCCTGCTTCACCATTGGTGTAGTGACCCGTTCAGCAGAATTCAAACCTTCGTATGAGAAACGATCGCGATCGCTAATCCAGCATTCATTGATAGCTTCATTCTCAAGAGCAACGACACGCATCACTTTATTTGCTTTAGTTTGAACAGTAGTGTTCGCACCCAAACTATCATGAGGACTTACTGAGCGCTTACGTGCCAACTCCCAGGTTCGCGCTGCATAACGGAATGGTTTGCTCGTCAAAGCGCCGACTGGGCATATATCGATCATGTTTCCAGAAAGCTCTGAGTCAACCGTTTGACCAACAAAGGTTGTAATCTCGGAATGTTCGCCGCGATTAATCATGCCCAACTCCATTACGCCAGCCACTTCCTGGCCAAAGCGAACGCAGCGAGTGCAATGAATACAACGTGACATCTCTTGCATCGAGATTAGGGGCCCTACATTCTTATGGAAAACAACGCGCTTCTCTTCGTCGTAACGCGAGTTAGACTTGCCGTAACCAACAGCCAAATCTTGCAGTTGACATTCGCCACCTTGATCGCAAATTGGGCAATCTAATGGGTGATTAATAAGTAAGAACTCCATTACAGAGCGTTGCGCTTCAACTGCTTTGGCAGAATGCGTAAACACTTTCATGCCCTGTGTAACAGGTGTTGCGCAGGCCGGCAATGGTTTAGGTGCTTTTTCAATCTCAACAAGGCACATACGGCAATTAGCTGCAATTGATAATTTCTTGTGGTAGCAGAAATGGGGAATGTAAGTACCAATTTTGTTCGCGGCGTGCATCACCATCGAACCTTGAGGAACCTCTACTGCCTTGCCATCTAATTCGATTTCAACCATGCTCACTTTATGAAGTCCCGTGCTCAATATCTTTTATAAAGGTTGCGCAGAATCTAAGCAGCGCTTGTGTTCTACGTGGTACGCAAATTCATCCATGTAATGCTTCAACATCCCTCTTACAGGCATTGCAGCAGCATCACCTAGGGCGCAAATGGTACGGCCCTGGATATTTGCTGCAACATCATTTAGCAAATCTAAATCCTCTGGACGACCCTGGCCATGCTCAATGCGATTAACAATTCGCCATAACCAGCCGGTACCCTCACGACATGGCGTGCACTGTCCACAGGACTCTTCATGATAGAAATAAGATAGGCGAAGTAAAGCACGTACCATGCAACGTGTATCGTTCATCACGATCACCGCACCAGAACCCAACATCGAACCAGCTTTAGCAATGCTGTCGTAGTCCATTGTTAAATCCATCATTTGTGCACCAGGAACAACAGGAGCGGATGAGCCGCCAGGTATAACAGCCTTTAAAGCTCTGCCATCACGCATACCGCCAGCAAGCTTCAATAGCTCGGAAAATGGCGTGCCCAAGGGAATCTCGTAATTGCCTGGATGAACAACATCACCTGACACAGAGAAAATCTTTGTGCCACCGTTATTGGGCTTACCCAATTCGAGGTACGCTTGGCCGCCTATAGCCATGATGAAGGGCACGGCTGCAAAAGTCTCAGTGTTGTTAATGGTTGTTGGTTTGCCGTACAAACCAAAGCTTGCAGGGAAAGGTGGTTTGAAGCGAGGCTGACCTTTTTTACCTTCTAAGGATTCAAGCAAAGCAGTTTCTTCACCGCAAATATAGGCGCCCCAGCCAGGAGCAGCGTGTAATTGGAAATTGAAATCACTTCCCAAGATCTGATCGCCTAAATAACCAGCTGTGCGAGCCTCTTCCAAAGCCTCTTCGAAGCGGGCGTAGGTTTCCCAGATTTCTCCGTGAATATAGTTATAACCCGTACCAATACCCATGGTGTAGGCACCAATAATCATGCCTTCAATCAGAGCATGCGGGTTGTAACGCATGATGTCACGATCTTTAAACGTGCCTGGCTCACCTTCATCACTATTACAGACTAAGTATTTTTGGCCAGGAAACTGGCGTGGCATAAAACTCCACTTCAGTCCAGTTGGAAACCCTGCGCCTCCACGACCGCGTAATGATGAAGCTTTCAGCTCCGCAATGATTGCATCAGGAGCAAGCTTGTCATTAATGATGCGACGCAATTGCTGATAACCACCACGATTTTCATAATCTTTTAAACGCCAGTTATCGCCATTTAACCCAGCAAGAATTAATGGCTTGATATGACGATCGTGCAAGCTAGTCATACTGCTTTCCCTTCTGCACGTAACTCATTTAAGAGTGCGTCAATCTTTTCTTTACTCATGAAGCTACACATCCGCTTGTTATTAACCAGCATCACTGGGGAATCGCCGCAAGCTCCCATACATTCACCTTCTTTGAGGGTGAATGTGCCACAGGGGGTGGTTTCATTAAAGCCAATACCAAGGGTCTCTTTGAGGTGGTTAGCGGCGGTTTCGCCATGCGTTAATTGGCATGGTAGATTGGTACAAATAACTAACTTGTACTTACCAACTGGCTTGGTGTCATACATGTTGTAAAAAGTGGCTACCTCTTCAACTGCTATCGTCGGCATTCCAAGAATGTCGGCAACTGTTTCAATCACCTCGGGCGAGACCCAACCCACTTCAGTTTGCGCTGCAATCAATGAAGCCATCACCGCAGATTGCTTCTGCTCTGGGGGATATTTAGCAATATTACGCGCAATATCAGCTAAGGTCTTTTCGGATAGATGAAGAGTTGTTGTCATTAAATAATCCTTGGCCCGCAAAATTAGCGGTCAATCTCCCCGAAAACAATATCTTGGGTACCAATAATAGTTACAGCGTCAGCAAGCATATGCCCTCTAGACATTTCATCCATTGCGGAGAGATGCACAAATCCAGGTGCGCGAATCTTCATGCGATATGGTTTGTTAGCACCATCGGAAATGAGATAAATCCCGAACTCACCTTTAGGGTGCTCTACCGCTGAATAGGCTTCACCATCAGGAACATGCAAACCCTCAGTAAAGAGTTTGAAGTGATGAATCAACTCTTCCATATTGGTCTTCATATCAACCCGTTTAGGAGGGGCAACCTTATGGTTATCGCTCATCACCGGACCAGGATTTGCTTTTAGCCAAGCAACGCACTGTTTAATAATCCGGTTAGATTGATACATCTCTTCCATGCGAATCAAATAACGATCGTAGGAGTCGCCATTCACACCGACAGGAATATCAAATTCCAATTTGTCATAAGTCTCATAGGGCTGCTTCTTACGCAAATCCCATTCAATACCCGAACCACGTAGCATTGGCCCAGTGAAACCCAACTGCAATGCACGCTCAGGAGTGACAACGCCAATACCTACCAAACGCTGCTTCCAAATTCGGTTATCAGTTAACAGATTGCAATATTCATCCACATTGGCATCAAAGCGACTAGAGAATTCTTCAATGAAATCAAGCAAGGACCCACTGCGGTTTTCATTTAAACGCTTGATAGCTGATGCGCTGCGAATTTTCGATTTAGAGTACTGAGCCATCTTCTCCGGCAAGTCGCGATACACACCGCCAGGACGATAGTACGCTGCGTGCATACGGGCCCCAGAAACGGCTTCATACATATCAAAAATATCTTCGCGGTCACGAAATGCGTAGAGGAAAACAGCCATTGCACCGACATCTAGACCATGACAGCCAATCCATAACAAGTGATTGAGCAAGCGAGTTAACTCATCAAACATCACTCGAATGTACTGTGCACGCAAAGGGACATCCACTTGCAGCAATTTTTCAATCGCTAAAACGTAAGCATGCTCGTTCGACATCATGGATACATAGTCCAAACGATCCATATATGGAACGTTTTGAATCCATGTACGAGTCTCGGCTAATTTTTCAGTAGCACGATGCAATAAACCAATATGTGGGTCAGCACGCTGAATCACTTCACCATCAAGCTCTAGTACTAGACGTAAAACGCCGTGAGCCGCAGGATGTTGAGGTCCAAAATTGAGTGTGTAGTTCTTAATTTCCGCCATGGCTTAAACCGAACCTCCATACTGCTCTTCCCGAACGATACGCGGAGTGATCTCACGCGGTTCAATCGTGACGGGTTGATAAACAACACGCTTTAACTCTGGGTCATAACGCATTTCGACGTTGCCGGAAATTGGAAAATCTTTACGGAAAGGATGGCCGATAAATCCATAGTCAGTGAGTATGCGACGCAAATCATCATGACCATCAAACAAAATGCCATAGAGGTCAAATGCTTCACGCTCGAACCAGTTGGCGCTATTCCATACTGGCGTAATCGAAGCTACGACAGGATAGCTATCATCGGGAGCAAACACGTGTACCCGTAAACGCCAATTGTGAGCCAGCGATAATAGATGGGCTACCACACCAAAGCGCTTGCCAGTGTGTTTCCCTTCTCGAAAATCTTGGTAATCAACACCACAAAGATCAATGAGTTGCTCAAATGCCAACAATGGGTCATCACGCAAAAGCAGAGCTGACTCATAGTATGTTTCGGCGTTGACAATCACAGTCACTTCATCAAGTGCAATTTCGATTGATTGCACTCTTTTACCGAGAACTTTATCGATATTGGCAGCAAGTTGATTCAAACGTTCAGACATCTCAAGCCTTCCGCGCAATAGTACTAGTACGAGCGATCTTTGATTGCAATTGAATAATGCCGTAGATCAATGCTTCTGCAGTAGGAGGACAACCGGGAACATAAATATCTACTGGCACAATCCGGTCGCAACCGCGCACTACTGAATAGGAGTTATGGTAGTAACCACCACCGTTAGCACAAGATCCCATGGAGATTACCCAACGAGGCTCTGGCATCTGGTCGTAGACCTTGCGTAATGCAGGAGCCATTTTATTGGTGAGGGTACCAGCAACAATCATTAAGTCAGATTGACGTGGAGATGGGCGGAAAACCACACCAAAACGATCCAGGTCGTACCGTGATGCGCCTGCGTGCATCATCTCAACGGCACAACAGGCCAACCCAAAGGTCATCGGCCAGAGGGAACCGTTACGGGTCCAGTTAATCAACTGATCCGCGGTAGTTGTTACAAAACCTTCTTTGAGAACGCCTTCTAATGCCATATCTATCACTCCCAGTCGAGAGCGCCCTTTTTCCAGATATATACAAATCCCACAATGAATTCCAACAGGAAAATCACCATAGAGGCGTAGCCGAGCCATCCAATATCACGAAGGGCAACACCCCAAGGAAATAGAAATGCGGTTTCAAGATCAAACAAAATAAAGAGGATGGCGATTAAGTAGTAACGCACATCAAATTTCATACGAGCATCTTCAAAGGCCTCAAAGCCACACTCATATGGGGAGAGTTTTTCAGCATCTGGCTTCGAAGGAGCCAACACTTTTCCGAGGAACATGGGTACTAAACCAACCCCAATACCTACGAGGATAAAAAGCAGAACAGGAAAGTAATTAGCGAGATTCAAAATAGCCCTGAGTTATTCGTCTGGTAAATCTTAAACACTTCAAATTATCAACAATTCCTACATCCTACATGCAACTTCAAATGCAATATGTGCATTTTATTGGTGCCGACGGCGAGACTCGAACTCGCACAGCCTAAGCCACTACCCCCTCAAGATAGCGTGTCTACCAATTTCACCACGTCGGCATCTTATAAAACGTATCAATTCTACTGCATTGCACAAGCAAAAAGTCCAAAAATGCGACTAAAAAATTGCTCTTAAATCATTCAATAACTTACTTTGGAACCGCAGGCTTGCTCGGATCCTGAACTGGTGCGGGCGGAGCAGCCGCTGGCGTTGCTGATGGGGCAACTGTTCCAGATAAAATTCCTGGGCTAACTTCCTTTTTATTGCCAATCCAGGTAATTCCCAAAGTACAAATAAAGAAGATGGCTGCAAAAATAGCGGTTGTATGCGAAAGAAAATTAGCAGATCCACTAGCGCCAAATAAGCTGCCAGATGCGCCAGAACCAAAAGCTGCACCCATATCAGCGCCCTTACCCTGTTGGAGCAATACCAACAAAATTACTCCCAAGGCAGAAATTACTTGTAATACGATCAACAAAGTCTTAAACCATTCCATGGCTTATCTCCAATTAAAAATAATTAGGCCTGACAGATGGCTAGAAAATCCTGGGGATTTAGTGATGCACCCCCTATCAATCCACCATCAATATCAGGCATTGCAAAAAGTTCAACGGCATTATCAGGCTTAACACTTCCGCCGTACAAAATGCCAACATGTGAAGCGACGTCTTCATCAAATTCTGCCAGTTGCAAACGAATCGCGCGATGCATATCTTGCGCCACTTGAGCGCTGGCGACTTTGCCAGTCCCAATAGCCCAAATTGGCTCGTAAGCAATCAAACAATCAGCCAGCCTGTCTTGTAAAACAGAAACTTGCTTTGCGATTTGCCCGCGCACGACTTCCACTTCCCTGCCAGAATTACGCTCATCAGCTGATTCACCTACGCAGATGATTGGCGTAATACCTTGATCTAGTGCCTGGAGTGCTTTTTCAGCAATCAACTCATCCGTTTCATGGTGCATTTGACGGCGCTCTGAATGGCCAACTATGACATAAGTACAACCCAACTCCTTGAGCATCTGCGCACTCACTTCGCCTGTGTAGGCCCCAGACAAATGGGCTGACACGTCCTGAGCACCCAACCTCAAGAAAGCCAAGGAGCACTGCTTAATCAACTGATCACATTGAGACAGATACGGAAAGGGAGCGCAAACAGCATACTTACGACCCGCAGGCATCCCCTTTTCCATGCCCTGGCATACAGCTTTCACCCAAACTTCATTGCTAGCCAAGTTGCCGTTGAGTTTCCAGTTGCCAATGATGGTTAGCGGTCGCATAGATCTAAATTAAACCGTCAATACTATCTTGCCAACATGCTCTGAAGACTCCATCAATCGATGTGCATCAGCCGCCTGCTCAAGCGCAAATGTTTTATATATCACCGGCTTTAATTTGCCAGCATTCAGTAAGGGCCAAACATATTCATACAATTGGGCAGTGATCTGCTTTTTGAATGAGACCGGCCTTGGACGTAAAGTTGAGCCAGTAATGGTTAAACGACGACGCAAAATTTGACCGGTGTTCACTTCGGCTTTGGAGCCACCCATGATGGCAATAATCACAATGCGGCCATCATCAGCTAGGCAGTCAATTTCACGTTGCACGTAGGCGCCAGTCACCATATCAAGTATGACATTTACACCTTTGCCGTCGGTTACCTTTTTGATCTCTTCTACAAAATCTTGCGTCTTGTAGTTAATTGCTAAATCAGCACCCAACTCCAAACATGCAGCACATTTCTCATCCGTACCAGCGGTAACAAATACCCGGTGACCCAAAGCCTTGGCAATCAAAATAGCAGTTACGCCGATGCCACTTGAGCCACCTTGCACTAATAAAGTTTCGCCTTCAGACAACTCCCCGCGCATGAAGACATTACTCCATACTGTATAAAAAGTTTCCGGTAAAGCAGCAGCTTCTTGATCCGTAAATCCAGTTGGATATGGTAGGCATTGGGCAATAGGAGCGGTTGCTAATTCTGCATAACCACCACCCTGCACTAAGGCACAGACCTTGTCACCTAGTTTTAGGCCAAAGGCATTATCAGCATGGGCTAAATCCCCGCCAATAATTTCACCAGCAACCTCCAAACCAGGAATATCAGATGCACCAGCTGGAACTGGATAATGGCCTTTACGCTGCAACACATCAGGACGATTAATTCCTGCTGCAATTACTTTGATCAAAACCTCACCACTTCCAGCGGCTGGAGCCACCGGATCGGGGCGAGTATTGGGCACCAACATCTCTGGCGCTCCAAACTCTTTGATTTCCATCACACGCATCTGAAAACTCCCGTTTTTGGACGATCTAAAACTTAAGCAGATTCGCCAGGAGCAACTACTTCTTCAGCAACTGCTTGGGTGGAGGCAGCTAAAGGCTCAATTGTTCCACCCTCATCAGCCATGGCTGCCTTGAGTGATAAACGCAAACGACCACGCTCATCAGCAGCCAACAGCTTCACGCGTACCACTTGACCTTCTTGCAGGTAATCTTTTACTTCCTTAACCCGCTCAGTAGAGATCTCTGAAATGTGCAAGAGTCCATCTTTACCAGGAAGAATATTTACCAAAGCACCGAATTCAAGCAACTTCACAACCGGACCTTCGTAGATCTTACCTACTTCAGCTTCAGCAGTGATGCCCTCAATACGGGCTTTTGCTTCTGCCATGCCTTCTGCGCTAGTTGAGGCTATTGTTACAGTGCCATCATCTTTAATATCAATGCTGCAACCAGTTTCTTTGGTCAAAGCTTGGATAGTTGCGCCGCCCTTACCGATGACTTCACGAATCTTGTCTGGATGGATCTTGAAAGAAACCATACGCGGTGCATGTGCCGACAATTCAGTACGCACAGAACCCATTGCTTCTTGCATTTTGCTCAAAATATGCAGACGGCCTTCTTTGGCTTGTGCCAAAGCAACTTGCATAATTTCTTTGGTAATGCCCTGAACCTTAATATCCATTTGTAAAGCGGTAATACCGTTTGCTGTACCCGCTACTTTAAAGTCCATATCGCCCAAGTGATCTTCATCACCCAAGATATCGGTCAAAACAGCAAAGCGATTGCCATCCAAAATCAAGCCCATTGCTACACCAGCAACGTGCGCCTTAACAGGGACACCAGCATCCATCATTGCCAAGCAACCGCCACAAACAGAAGCCATTGATGATGAGCCATTTGATTCAGTAATTTCTGAAACAACGCGAATACTGTAAGCAAAGTCTTCCGCACTAGGCAATACTGGGATCAAAGCACGTTTAGCTAGGCGACCGTGACCAATTTCACGACGCTTTGGGCTGCCAACACGTCCAGTTTCACCAGTAGCAAACGGAGGCATGTTGTAGTGGAACATGAAGCGGTCACGGTATTCACCTTCGAGCGCATCAATGATCTGCTCATCACGTGCAGTACCAAGGGTGGCAACAACGAGAGCCTGCGTTTCACCGCGAGTAAACAATGCTGAGCCGTGAGTGCGGGGCAATACGCCATTGCGAATCTCAATTGGGCGAACAGTACGTGTGTCACGACCATCAATACGTGGCTCACCATTCAAAATTTGGCTACGAACAATTTTTGCTTCGATTTCAAAAATGATATCGCTTACAGCAACAGCATCAACATCGCCATCAGCTTCAAGCTTTGCCATGACTTCTTTGTTAATTTCTTTCAACTTGTCTGAGCGTGCGCCCTTCTGACGAATTTGGTACGCCTCACGCAATGGAGCTTCAGCTAAAGCGGTGACCTTAGCGATAAATGGCTCATCCTTAGGGGCTGCTGTCCAATCCCACTCTGGCTTACCTGCTTCACGAACTAAATCATTGATTGCATTGATGGCTGTTTGCATTTGGTCGTGACCATATACAACTGCGCCCAACATGACTTCTTCTGATAATTGATTGGCTTCTGATTCCACCATTAATACCGCAGCCTGAGTACCGGCAACGATTAAATCGAGCTCACTGGTAGTCTGCTCTGAACGAGTGGGATTCAAAAGGTATTGGCCATTGGCATAACCAACACGGGCTGCGCCAACAGGGCCGGCAAAAGGAATGCCAGATACCGCTAAAGCAGCGGAGGCGGCGATTAAAGCAGGAATATCTGCAGGTACATCTGGGTTGATAGACAACACATGCACTACAACCTGCACTTCATTTAAGAAGCCTTCTGGAAACAAAGGGCGCAGTGGACGATCGATCAAACGAGAGATCAATGTTTCACCTTCAGATGGGCGACCTTCGCGGCGGAAAAAGCCGCCAGGAATCTTACCGGCAGCGTAGGTTTTTTCTAAATAATCAACTGTTAATGGGAAAAAGGATTGGCCTGGCTTTGCAGACTTAGAGGCAACAACAGTACCCATTACTACAGTGTCGTCCACGTTAACGATCACGGCACCACCAGCTTGACGAGCAATCTCGCCTGTTTCCATTGTTACCTGATGATTACCCCATTGAAAACTTTTTACTGCTTTTTTAAACATAGTCATTCTGATCTTCTCCAAATTGTTCACGTGCACTTCACATGAAGAACACGCTTGTTGTGGGATAAAGCAGTGTCACAACAAACACTGGAGCGCTTAAAGATCACAAGGGATGCCATTCCAGAGAGGCACTGAATCTACATCAGAAACTCATTGGAATGACACGATTCCCTACGCAAACAATCTTGAACCGCTCAAAAAACATGCCACCCGCTTAAGACTGAATCAATTAAGAAACAACCCTAAGATAGATGGCATCGATAAAACCAAAAAAGAATTACTTACGCAGACCTAATTTCTCAATCAAGGCACGATAACGATCCAAATCCTTACCTTTGAGGTAATCCAACAGGCGACGACGACGAGAAACCATCTTCAACAAACCACGGCGGCTGTGATGATCCTTGGCGTTAGCCTTGAAATGGGGGGTTAATTCGTTAATGCGGGCTGTGAGCAATGAAACTTGAACTTCAGGGCTACCTGTGTCGTTTGCACTGCGAGCGTTATCTTTAACGATTTCCGCTGTTTTAATATCTGCAACTGCCATTTTTTAATGCTCCTTACTTGCGAACACCTGAGCTTTCACCCAATCTGTGTCGTGCTATTAATAAAAATAAAACAAAAAAGCTTTAAAAATCAAAGCACTCGAATTGTAGCAGATGAGCCAATGATTGAATGGCAGCTTAAAAAGCCATAAAAGGGGGCACCTATCTGCTAACGCAATAAAAATACAAATTTACCTTTAAATGCAATAGTTTATGGCGTCATTTGTGCATTTAACTTGAGTTGGCTGGGATCATGTAACTTATTCAAAGCAGATAAGTAGGCTTTTGCAGAAGCTGCAATGATGTCGGGATCGGTGCCAACACCGTTGACTATCCGACCACCCTTTGCGAGCCGAACCGTGACCTCGCCTTGGGATTGTGTGCCCGATGTGATTGCATTCACTGAGTACAACAGCTGTTCTGAGCCACTCTTTGCAAGTGCCTCAATTGCGTTTAAGCTGGCATCCACAGGACCGTTACCCTCAGCTTCGGAGCTCACCTCTTTGTCACCCATGCGGAAAGTCACCCTAGATTTAGGGCGCTCACCGGTTTCAGAATGCTGGCTAAGGGATAGAAATTGATAAAACTCCGCCTCTTCAGCGGCTGCGGAATCGGACATGATGGCAATAATGTCCTCGTCAAAGATTTCTGATTTTTGATCAGCCAAGGCTTTAAAGCGTACAAAAGCATCATTCAGATCAGCCTCTGCATCAATGGCAATCCCCAACTCATGTAAGCGCTGTTTGAATGCATTGCGCCCAGACAATTTACCCAAAACAATCTTATTGGCCGACCAACCCACATCTTCTGCACGCATAATCTCGTAGGTATCGCGATTTTTCAAAATACCATCTTGATGGATACCGGAGGTATGAGCAAATGCATTGGCTCCAACTACCGCTTTGTTGGGTTGCACTACAAAGCCAGTGATCTGAGAAACCAATTTAGAGGCCGACACAATCTGCGCCGCATCAATTCCACAGACCATATCAAAATAGTCCTTACGAGTGCGTAAGGCCATCACAATTTCCTCTAATGCAGTATTGCCAGCGCGCTCACCCAAGCCATTGATGGTGCACTCAATTTGACGCGCTCCTCCATACTTCACCCCAGCAAGAGAATTAGCAACAGCCATACCTAAATCATTATGGCAATGGACTGACCAAATTGCCTTATCGGAATTGGGAACACGTTCACGAAGATTTGCTATAAATTCACCATATAAAGCGGGAATCGCATAACCTACGGTATCCGGAATATTGATAGTGGTAGCTCCCTCATTAATCACCGCTTCAATTACTCTACACAAGAAATCAGGCTCTGAACGATAACCATCTTCAGCTGAGAACTCAATATCACTCGCTAAATTGCGTGCAAAGCGAATCGAGCGTTTGGCCTGTTCCAACACTTCCTCTGGAGACATACGCAATTTCACAGCCATGTGTAAAGGACTGGTGGCTAAAAATGCATGAATGCGTTTTGCATTAGCAGCCTTCAGCGCATCCGCGGCGCGGGTAATGTCCTTGTCATTTGCTCTGGCAAGAGAACAGACAATGGAATCCTTAACTGCAGCAGCTACCGCCGAGATCGCAGCAAAGTCGCCCTCAGAGCTAGCGGCAAAACCAGCTTCAATCACATCCACCTTAAGGCGTTCTAACTGGCGAGCTATGCGAACCTTCTCATCTTTAGTCATTGAAGCACCAGGCGATTGCTCACCATCACGTAAAGTGGTATCAAAAATGATTACTTTGTCACTCATCACTACTCTCCGGTTCTTAATTACTGTATTGATAAATCAATTAATTACTGCATTCTGAAAAAGAAAAACCCCAGCAATGTGCTGGGGCTGGTATGTCTTTGTTAATGATTTAATTTAATCTCATCAACTCAGGCCTTACCCGCCCCAAGCTTTAGGCCTAGTGCAAGGGGAAGACTCGTTAGAAGTGAGAAATTCATCAACATGGTTTAAATATAACCTAAATATCCCTAATTAGCCAAATCGGCGACCGCTATAGCGCTCCCAAGCCCAAATCACATAGCCTGAAATTGAATACACCACAAACAATCCGAACAAGGCTAAAGGCGGATTTGATGAGATCAGCACAAAGGTCAGGATCATGAGAACCATGACGCCAAAAGGAACCCGGTATCGCACATCTAATGCTTTGCCACTATAAAAACGTGCATTAGAGACCATGGTTAGGCCTGCATAAACAGTAATAAAAAAGGTAACCCATGGAATTGCAAGCGTTGTTACAGGAATCTTATTGTCATCAGCCAACCAGATAAATCCAGCAAGCAAAGCGCCAGCTGCAGGACTTGGCAGACCCTGAAAGAACTTCTTATCAACCACAGTCGTATTGACGTTAAAGCGGGCTAAACGCAGAGCGGCGCCTGCACAATAGGTAAAAGCAGCCAACCAACCCCACTTGCCCAAGTCTTTTAGAACCCACTCATAAGCAACCAATGCTGGAGCAACCCCAAAGGAAACCATATCTGCCAAAGAGTCGTATTGTTCACCAAAAGCACTCTGCGTATTGGTCATGCGAGCAATGCGGCCATCCATCCCATCCAAAACCATTGAGGCAAAGACCGCGATCGCAGCCGTTTCAAACTGGTGGTTCATGGCATTCACAATGGCGAAAAAACCGCTAAATAAAGCAGCTGTTGTGAATGCATTTGGCAAAAGGTAGATACCTTTATTGCGTGGCCGAGGTTTTTCATCATGATGACCTTCAACATCAAAGTCGCCCGACTCAAGCTGCTCTACTTCCCAATCATTTTTTGAGCGTGCTATACGAGCATTCGTTATGCGACTACGATGGATGCGGCCACGACTACGAAATGTACTCAAAAGAGTGTCCTAACTGGGGATGTAGATTAATCCAGCCCCGGCACACGGGCCAAGGCGGTATTAGTTGCAAATACTTTATCGCCAACACTGACTAAAGGCTCAGCGCTCAGTGGCAAATACACATCAACACGGGAACCAAAACGAATAAAACCATAGCGCTCGCCAGCCTTTAAGCGATCACCCACATGGATATAACAAAGAATCCGGCGCGCTATCAAGCCTGCGACCTGAACCAATGTGATCACTTGTCCATTAGCGTCAATCACAACGGCATTGCGTTCATTTTCTGTAGATGCTTTATCTAAATCAGCATTTACAAATTTACCCGGGAAATACTGAATCTCTTTTATCAAACCATTTACGGCACTTCGGTTTGAGTGAACGTTGAACACGTTCATGAAAACGCTAATCTTTAATGCCTCACGCTCAGCATATGGATCCATCGTCTTTTCTACTACAACAATGCGACCATCGGCAGGCGACAAAACCAAATCACGACCCAAAGCTGCGATACGCTGAGGATCGCGGAAAAATTGCAGAACAAAGATAAAAATAATCCACAGCGGCCATGACCATACAATGCCACCGAGATAGTGAACTAGCAAAGCAACGCCCCCCACTAGTGCCAAATACGGCCAACCTTCTTTTGCAATAATGGGGTGCGGATACATCATCTTTGTTCTAAGCCTTTGTGATTACGGATTATTTTCTACTAAAGCCAAGACTTAGTTCTTAGTTTGATCAACTAGTTTGTTTTTGGCAATCCAAGGCATCATGGCGCGCAATTTAGCACCAACAACCTCGATGTCATGTTCAGCATTCAAACGACGACGTGAGATCAAAGTAGGTGCTCCTGCCTTGTTTTCCAAGATAAAGCTCTTAGCATACTCACCAGTCTGAATATCCTTCAAGCACTGACGCATTGCATTTTTAGTATCTTCAGTTACAACGCGTGGGCCAGTAACGTACTCACCATACTCTGCATTATTGGAGATGGAGTAGTTCATATTTGCAATACCGCCTTCATAGATCAAGTCCACAATCAACTTGAGCTCATGCAAGCACTCAAAGTAAGCCATTTCGGGGGCATAACCAGCTTCAACTAGAGTTTCAAAACCAGCCTTAATCAACTCTACGGCACCACCACAAAGCACTGCCTGCTCACCGAATAAATCAGTTTCAGTCTCTTCACGGAAGTTGGTTTCAATAATGCCGGCACGACCGCCGCCATTGGCTGTGGCATATGACAAAGCTACATCACGTGCAGAGCCGGTTTTATCTTGATACACAGCGATCAAATGAGGAACGCCGCCACCTTGTGCGTATGTGCCACGTACTGTGTGACCTGGCGCTTTAGGAGCAATCATGATGACATCCAAATCAGAGCGTGGTTGTACTTGACCATAATGGACATTAAAGCCATGTGCAAAAGCCAAAGCCGCACCTTGTTTGATATTGGCATGCACTTCTTTGTTGTACACATCGGCAATTTGCTCATCTGGCAAAAGCATCATGACAACGTCTGCATCTTTAACTGCTTCAGCCACTTCTTTAACTAGCAAACCAGCATTAGCAGCTTTGCTCCAAGAAGCTCCGTCCTTACGCAAACCAACAGTCACGTTTACACCTGAATCTTTGAGGTTCAACGCATGCGCATGGCCCTGTGAACCGTAACCAATGATGGTGACTTTTTTGCCTTTAATGAGTGACAAATCAGCGTCTTTATCGTAAAAAACTTTCATGCTCTTTCCTTGTGTTGAAGTATTTTGTAATGCAGTAATAAATAAAAAAATTAAACCTTGAGAATTCTCTCGCCGCGCCCGATACCAGAACCGCCCGAACGAACGGTTTCCAGAATCGATCCACGATCAATCGAGTCAATAAAGGCATCCAATTTGGTGCCGTCGCCGGTTAATTCAATGGTGTAACTCTTATCCGTAACATCGATGATGCGTCCGCGGAAAATATCGGTTGTACGCTTGAGTTCTTCACGCTCTTTACCAACAGCGCGCACTTTGATCATCATAAGTTCACGCTCAATGTGTGGTCCCTCGGTTAAGTCAAAAACCTTAACCACCTCAACCAGACGATTAAGGTGTTTTGTAATTTGCTCAATCACATCCTCTGAACCAATGGTCACAATGGTCATACGTGACAAAGATGAATCTTCCGTAGGTGCAACGCTCAGGGTTTCAATGTTATAGCCACGAGCTGAAAACAGACCAACCACTCGGGATAAAGCGCCCGGCTCGTTCTCTATCAAAACAGAAATAATATGCCTCATTAGAGATCCTCACTACCCAAAAGCATTTCAGTAATACCTTTACCAGCCTGAACCATTGGCCATACGTTTTCCTCGGGATCAGTTTGGAAGTCCATAAATACAGTGCGGTCTTTGAGGCGTATCGCTTCTTTCAAAGCATCTTCAACGTCAGATTTTTTCTCAATGCGCATACCTACATGACCATAAGCTTCTGCCAGCTTTACAAAATCTGGCAAAGAGTCCATGTAGGAACTGGAGTAGCGTTTGTTATAAGTCAGTTCCTGCCACTGGCGAACCATGCCTAGGTAACGATTATTCAGAGAAACGATCTTGACCGGCGTGTTGTACTGTTTACAAGTAGAAAGCTCTTGAATGCACATTTGGATCGAACCTTCGCCAGTAATCGCGAAAACATCCGTTTCAGGAAATGCCTTCTTGATGCCCATGGCATATGGCAAGCCAACTCCCATCGTGCCCAAGCCACCAGAATTAATCCAGCGACGTGGTTTATCAAATTTATAAAACTGAGCAGCCCACATTTGATGTTGACCTACGTCTGAGGTAATAATTGCATCGCCTTTGGTTAGCTCCCACAACTTCTGGACTACGTACTGCGGCTTCACAATTTGCGATTGCTCATCGTACTTTAAGCAATCCTTTTTGCGCCATTCGTTGATTTGCTCCCACCAGGCTGCTAATTTCGCATCATTTTTACGTGGCCCAGCAGCTTTGAGCTGAGTAGTCATCTCTTGCAGAACCTCTTTGAGGTTACCAACGATAGGAACATCCACCTTTACACGCTTAGAGATTACGGAAGGATCGATATCGATATGAATAATTTTGCGAGGATGGCTAGCAAAGTGCTGCGTATTACCAATCACACGGTCATCAAAACGTGCGCCAATAGCAATCAACACATCACTGTGCTGCATGGCCATATTTGCCTCGTAGGTGCCATGCATACCAAGCATGCCTAAGAATTGCGGGCTAGTACCAGGAAAGCCACCTAAACCCATCAGGGTATTGGTTACGGGATAGCCAAGCAAATCAGCAAATTCTTTTAACTCTGGGGCTGCATCAGCCAAGATCACGCCGCCACCGGTGTAAATATATGGGCGCTCGGCTTCTTGCAACAAAGAAACCGCCTTACGAATCTGCCCGCTGTGACCTTTTACAACCGGATTGTAAGAGCGCATTTCGAGGGTCTCAGGATAAACAAAAGGACCCTTCGCTGCAGAAACGTCTTTAGGAATGTCTATCAATACAGGGCCAGGCCGTCCTGTCTGAGCAATATGAAATGCCTTCTTTAGTACCAAAGGTAAATCTTTAACGTCCTTTACTAGGAAGTTATGCTTAACCACTGGACGCGTAATACCAACCGTATCGGCCTCTTGGAAGGCATCCTCACCAATGGCATAGGTAGGCACGTTGCCACTAATGATGACCATTGGAATTGAATCGGTATAGGCAGTTGCAATACCCGTTACTGCATTAGTGACACCCGGTCCAGAGGTAACTAAGGCGACACCTACCTTGCCAGTTGCACGGGCATAGCCATCAGCAGCATGCACTGCTGCTTGCTCATGGCGAACCAGTATATGTTCAAACTTATTCTGTTTAAAAATTTCGTCGTAGATAAATAACACCGAGCCGCCGGGATAACCCCAAACGAACTCAACCCCCTCTGCGTGCAAAGCATGCACCAGCATTTCAGCACCAATCATTTCAGGTGGCGCGGTCAGGGAGTTTGTATTTGATGTGTCTTTAGCTTTAGTAGCTAAAAATTCGGCGCTGCTTGTATTCATTTTCTTTCGTCCTTTGCAATTTTCGGCAAAAAATTGTTTGGTCTGTTCTGTCCCTTGCTTTTGGCCTGAGTTCGAACGGCGCTGCTACCAGAAAAAACCACTTCTTGAATGAGATTCTAGGTAGTAAGCCTAGTATTCTATAGCAATACCCTAAAATGACTCAATTCTTTCTTAATGAGGCCCAATCCTCTGCATGGCATCCGCGCAAGAACTATCTGACTTTCTGAGTAGTGTTGAACAGCGTGCATTTAAGCAGGCTGTCTATGCTGTAAGGGATGACGACGCCGCCCTAGATATTGTCCAGGATGCCATGATTAAGCTTGCTGAAAAATATGGGGACAGACCCGCTGCTGAGCTCCCTCTGGTATTTACAAGAATTCTCCAAAACCGCATTCATGACTGGTTTAGGCGTCAAAAGGTCAGAAATGCCTGGGTTTCCCTATTCTCGAGCATGGGCAAGAAAACTGAGGAAGGTGATGATTTTGACCCCCTAGAGTCAATCTCTGCCCCAGAAGATAGTGAAATTCATCAAGATGGGTCGCAAAAATTAGAGAGAAGCCAGCTTTTGCAGGTACTCGAGGCAGAAATATCAAAATTGCCAGCCCGTCAACGAGAAGCCTTCCTGATGCGTTATTGGGATGAGCTCAGTATTACTGATACAGCAAAGGCCATGAGTTGTAGCGAGGGAAGTGTGAAAACACACTGCTCCAGAGCAACACAAGCCTTAGCTAAAGCTTTGAAATTAAAAGGAATTACCCTGTGAACCGTGCCCGAGACCATTTAGACCCAGTAGCGCAAGACCATTTTGCTAGGGCTAGCGCCGCTCTCCTTCGTGATGGCTCTACTACCCTGCCTAGTGCCATCAATAATCGACTGCATGCAGCTCGTATGAAGGCTTTATCTGTCAGAAAACCGGAGAAAGTTCACCAACATAAAGAAGTTTTGGCAACAATTACCGGCAACTGGTCAAGTCACTCGCGTTCTGGCTCTAAATCTATTTGGGAAACCCTCGGCTGGGTCGCCCCACTCGTCGTCTTGGTTTTTGGCTTAATTGGTATCGCACAATGGCAAGATGACTCACGCATTAATGACATGGCTCAAGTGGATGCTGCCCTATTAACAGACGACGTCCCACCAGATGCTTACGCTGATAGCGGTTTTATGGCCTTCCTCAAGAATGGCGCTGCCACAGCCGATCATCTTGAATCAGCCACAACCAGATAACAAAAGCCTTTAACAGAATGCACAGAAACCTCAGGACCGCATCGCTCAGTATTGCAGCGTTTCTGGCATTGAACTGCCCTGGATTGAGTTTTGCCCAAAATTCACCGAACACTCAAGCTAAAGCCGTCAGCGCTCCCGAAAAAAAGGTGGATGGTAGTTGGGATAGCCTCAATTCCAGTCAGCAGAAAATCCTTCAGCCCCTTGAAGATGACTGGAACTATATGACCCCAGATAATCACAAGCGCTGGATACAGGTAGCCAACATCTATCCAAAAATGAGCGAGCAGGATCAGCAACGTCTGCAATCCCGAATGGGCAGCTGGTCCAATCTCTCGCAACGTGATCGACGCCTAGCACGAGAAAACTATTTAAGCAGTCTCAAATTCCCTGCAGATAAAAAAGCCGAAGCTTGGAGTGCTTACCAAAAATTGAGCCAGGAAGAAAAGCTCAAACTCTCCCAATCTCAGGGTGTCAAAAAGACACCGAGTGTCGCCAGCGCTCCAACCCTACAACAACATCCCCTAACGCCAAAAGCTATCCTGCCACCCGCAGCGCCCATTAGGGTAACTGTGACACCTTCAGAGACAATTCCTAGCGCTAGCGAATCGAATCCTCTCGAGACTAGCGGTAGTTCAAATTAATGACACCGGCCGAATTAAGTCAGCTGCAGCCGCCCTCCTTTTGGCGCCGTGTGTGCTGCTCTCTTTATGAGCAATTGGTACTGCTTGGGGTAATTGCAATCACCTTCTTAGTTCCCAATTTAGCTTTGGGAATGCTCTTTGGCATTTCTCTACCGAGCTGGTTAACCTTTTTTTATCTGTATGGAGTTCTTGGTATTTACTTTGTTTGGTATTGGTGCAAATCCGGTCAAACCTTGGCGATGCAAACTTGGCGAGTGAGACTCATCAATCAAGCCGGCTATGAATTAAGCAAGCGTCAAGCATGGTGGCGTTATGTTTATGCCTCTTTATGGCTTTTGCCCTGCATATTATTGCAATATATTTTTGAGTTTCACCATTGGCAAATTATTGAGATGCTTTTCACGGTCTCATTGTTTTTATGGCCCTTAAGCACTCTCATTGATCCAATGGATCACCAAAGCATTCCAGACCGATTTGCACGCACTCGCCTAGTAGAATTGCCTAAAGGAATGGTTACGCTCTCTTAATCAATCGAGAACTTATGTCTGCGCTTCTCTCAGACATTCAATCGCACTAGCACTTTGTATTCTTTGCATAAATCGCAAACCGGCCAGCAGGCAAACTGTAATACCAAAAACTAGACCCATCATGAGAGATTGAGCAAAAGCATTAAATTCAATCTCTAAGACGTATCTTCCAAGGGCCCATGCTGCCATTCCTGAAAATAAACCAGCCAAAAGACCGGCAATACTGCCAATCGCTAGCAACTCAATCAAGGCAATTTTGGCTAAAGCTTGACGAGAGGCGCCCAAGGCTTTCAGTATGGCGGCGCTTCGATAGCGCTCATCTTGAGTTGCTGCAATTGCTGAAATCAATACCAAGACTGCAGCTGCGATCGTAAAGGCAAACAAAAAGCCCAAAGCATTACTAAGTTGATCCAAAACAGACTGGAGCTGCTGCAATGTATTTTGAACATCCACCACAGTTAAGTTTGGGTACGCCTGGGTCAAGTCAAAGTCGAGGGATTCATGTTGGGGCGATTGGTAATAAGATGTAATCCATGATTGGGGCATATCCCTCAATTGGGCAGGCGGCATAATCACAAAAAAATTAACTCGCATAGAACTCCAATCTAGCTTGCGCAAAGAGGTAATGGGTGCTTCAACACGCTCACCGGCCACTTCAAAACTCAGTTGATCGCCAATCTTTAAGTGGAGCGTTTTAGCAATTCCTGCTTCCATGGAAATTTGTGGGGCATCCCCCTCAATCCAATGACCACTGGTTATCCGATTACCTTGCGGCAATTGATCGGTATAGGATAAATTGAATTCACGATCCACCAAACGTCGTGCATTCTCATCCTGATAAGTGTCAGCAGTAATTGGCTGTCCATTCACCTCAGTAAGTCGGCCTCTGACCATGGGATAGAAAGCCGGCCTATCCAACCCAGCATCCTCTAGCAATTGAGCAATCGCAATCTTTTGGTCTTCCATGATATTGATCATGAAACGATTCGGTGCATTGGGGGGTATTGCGCTTTGCCAACTTGGTAATAAATCATGGCGCAATAACAACACCATCAGCAGCGCCATTAAAGCCAACCCAAGTGCAGTAATTTGTATTACCGCAAAGGCGGGGCGACGAATGTGCATGGTCAGTGCAAAACGCACCACAAAATAAGAGGTCTTGAGATGGGCCAGCAGTCGGAGTGCTCCATATGCCAACATTGAAAATAACAGTAATGAAGCTCCAAAACTAGACGCAACCCAAGCAGCCAACCTCCAATCATCAGCCACCAACAGTATGACAAAGGCACAGCTGGAAAAACAGCCCAGCGCCAGCCAAAGCTGTGCATTCCCTATGCTATTGACATCGCTACGCACTAACCGAATTGGGGATACTTTGGCCAAACCATACAAGGGGGGCCCAGCAAATCCAAGCAACAGTAAACACGCCAAGCAAATACTTGAAATGGCTGGCAATAGACTACTTGCAGGCAATGGACTGGGGAGCAAGCCTCCTAAAAAATGGAGCAAAATAATTTGTGTAAGGTCTGCACAAGCAACCCCACAAAAGGAAGCAATCAAGGCAATACCAGCAAGCGTTTTGCACTGTTGCATGAAAATGATTGATTGTGTGGCTCCAAAACATTTATTAATAGCGCATACATCGGTTTGTTTCAGGGCATAACGTCGCGCCGCTAGCGCGATCGCTACGCTAGCAACAATGGCAGTTAATAGTGCAACCAGGGATAAAAAACGCTGCGCCCTATCTAAAGTCTTACGCATTGTGGGCTGAGCATTTTCCAGGGTTTCAATTCGCACACCGTGTAAATGAGCTGATGCAATATCGTCAGAAGCCCATTTTTGATAGGCGGCAATGGAGTCATCAGACCCAGCCAATAGAAGACGATAAGTGACCCGACTACCAAAGCCGAGCAAACCAGTTGATGGCAAATCCTCTAAGGACATCATGATGCGCGGTGAAAAATTCATAAATCCAGCGCCACGATCAGTTTCTTGCAATAGGATTCCACCAATTTCAAACTGGCGGTTTCCTAACTGGATAAAATCACCGACCCGACTATGCAAACCAGCCAGCATGCCAGGCTCAAGCCAAACCACACCCGACTTTGGCATACCCTTTTCTTGCACACTCACATCAGATTGATCTGAGGGAGATACCTTGAGATTGCCTCTTAATGGGTAGTTTGCACTAACCGCTTTTAATGAAGCCAGCTTGGTTACTGACTGTGCGGATGCCATACTAGGAAACACTACCGTTTGCGCTAACTGCAGATTGTGAGAATGCGCATACTCAATAAATCGTTGGGGTAGCGGCTCATCGGCAACTAGCAAGAGGTCAGCCGCCAATAACTGCTTTGCATCTGATTGAAAGGAGCGCTGCAAACGGTCTGCTAAAAAACCGACACTACTTAACGCAGTGATAGATAAAGTGAGCGCTAGTAATAGCTGAGCGAGCTCACGAGACCGAAGATCTCTTCGTAAACCCCTTATAAAAACCGCTAGCGACTCAAACAAACCAAGAACTTTTCTAACAAATAGGCCAACTTACTGTCCAAATGGCTTTGGAAGATTGCCGGCGTATTTATATAGGTCAGCTTCATATTCTTTAAAAATCTCTGCCAACGCTTGCTGCTGGCCGGCAACCAAAGCAGCCGGAGTATTGTCTTTTAGTCCAACACGCTTGCTATAGCGATTATTTCCAATAATGGGATTGGTTTTGCCACCATTGCTAGCAGACAGGAAAAATTCGACCGTCACCACTGCTTCGGGTTTGGTGCGATAGTCACCATAAAACTCATCTACGCTAGCCTGTAAGGTGTAATAAGGAAAAAAAGTATTGCTTTCTCCAACAGCCATAGCGAAGATATCCGCCTTATTAATCCATTGACGCTCAGAAGATGAAATCATCTCTGAAGGCATTACAGAATAGATGTTATAAAAATCTTTTTCGTAACGCTGATCTCCCAAGCGGTAAACCAAAGAACGGCCTGCAAAAGGTTGCGCCACTGAAACAGTCCCAATCTTGAGCCAATAGTCTGTACGTGGGACTCTGGGGGCACCTGACCGCTCAGGGGCCACCATCCAACTAGTGGCCTGAATAGCTGGCTGAGTAGGTAATGAGCAAGCACTTAGACCAACTATAGCCAGTCCGCAAATAAGCAATCTAAATATAAAAGAGGTTATTTTTGAATTGATTCTCATTTTTGAGCTCCTGATGCATCTTCGGTGCCATTCATTGGAAGCATAATGCGTGGCGGAGGTGAGCTCCAAATCAGTGAGGATGGGGATTGGCTCGCAATGCGGCTAAATTCATTGAGCTGTTCACTGGTTTGCCTCAGGTTCTCCATGGTTACAGAAGTATCACCCTGAACGCTGGCCAATGTTTGACGTAATGTCACCATGGTACCAACTAGCTCACGCATCAATACGTCTAATTCACCTTTATCTGTAACCTTAGCAATGCGATCAAGCAATACATTCAGATCCCTCACCGCAGTAATCACACCTGAGTTATTTTTGGCATCACCCGCCAATAAGACATTGAGATTACCAAGCAATGCATCAAACTTCTTTTCAGTTTGATCAATATTCATCTCATTTAAAGAGCTAATGAGTTTTTGTATTCCTGAAATAATTTCATCAGTTTGATTTGGCAAGGATGGAATGACTGGATAAGTGGGTTTCCATGAATAAGCCAAGGGAGGAACTAATGAGGCGCTGTTTACAAAATCGAATTCTATGTAGTTGACCCCGGTAATGCCCATGGATTTGACCCGAGCACGTAAATTATCCTTGATGAAAGTTTCCAGCGCAGAGTCTTCAATCTTATCGCCAAATATTTGCATTCTGACAACGACATATTCACGTCGATTTTCTATGGGAAGATCTTTTTCATAAATATCGCCTGAAAGCCCAATAGAGGTAACCTGCCCGATGGCTACGCCACGAAAGCGCACTGCTGCACCGGTATCTAAACCAGTAACCGATTGCTTAATATAGGTTTCTATCGTAAATGATCGCTTAAATAATTGGCCGGAACCAAAAATTAATATCACGGCTATGAGAACCCCTATGGCAGCAAGGACAAACAGGCCAAGTCGGAAATAATTTGGGTTGGAGTTATTGCTCATGCTGCTTCCTTACTCATAATGCGATTAAAGAATTGATGTACCTGAGGATTGGTACTGGTATCGCGCAATACCTTAGGATCACCTTCTGCAATAATGCCCTTGGTATCTTTATCCAGCATAATGACTTTGTCCGCTATGGCATAGATACTTGCGAGTTCATGAGAAACAATCACAAAGGTAAATCCTAAATTTCTGGATAAATCCAAAATAGTGCTATCCAAATCAGCCGAAGTAATCGGGTCCAAGCCGGCAGATGGCTCATCTAAAAATAAGATTTTGGGATCAAGCGCCATTGCCCTTGCAATTGCTGCGCGTTTTTGCATGCCGCCACTGATTTCACTGGGCATATAACTTTCGTAAGGAAGAAGACCGACCAAATCTAATTTGCAGCGTGCCAATAATTGCATTTGCTGCTTTGTCAGCTTAGTGTATTCCTCCATAAAGAGAGTGACATTGTCCAGCAAATTCATCGACCCAAATAAGGCGCCTTCTTGGTACATGACGCCAAAACTGGTCATGATTTTTTGCCGATCAACCCCAATGGCTTTAGTAATATTTTGACCTTCAATAAAAACATCACCCGCTAGTGGTTGATATAGACCAAAGAGATTTTTTAGCAAACTGGATTTGCCGCAACCAGAACCACCCAGAATGACGAAAATTTCTCCACTGTTTACTGAGAAATTCAGATTCTGCAGTAGCACTCTGGATTCATAACCAATGCTCAGATTCTGAACGTCTATCGCAATATTATTCTTGATATCACTCATTAGAAACCTGTCTTATAAGAGATATAGGCGAAGATGCCGTCAACCAGCACAATTAAAACGATACTGCTTACCACTGCACGCGTTGCCGATATGCCCACCGCTGCTGCACCATCACCAGTCTGCATTCCGCGCAAACATCCAACCGCAGAAACCACAATACCAAATAATGTTGCCTTAATTAAGCCAGAGCCAATATCTTCTAAATCGACCGCATTGAGCATGCCGTTGTAAAAGTTTGAAAAGGGAATGCCGTAGGCAAGCATCGTTACCATCGAAGCGCCAATACTCACTATGTCGGCATACAGTGTCAATATTGGCGCAACCAGTACACCAGCCAAAACGCGTGGTACGACTAAAAAACGCATGGGGCTTAAACCGCCAGTAATCAAGGCATCTACTTCACTATTGACCGTCATCGTGCCGATTTCAGCAGCAAAGGCTGCAGATGAGCGGCCGGCCAATAGGATTGCCGTGATTAAGGGCCCCATTTCACGTACGATCCCAAGCGCAGCTAATGGCCCCACAAAGGAAACAGCACCAAATTGCTTCATACCAATGGCAGCCTGGAAAGACAAAATCACACCAATTAAAAAGGCAACCAATCCAACGATAGGCAAGGCATTAATACCGGCTTCTACAGCGGCATTGACAAAATCACTCCATCGCACTTGCCTGATATTGCGGATTGACCAAAATAAGTCTGATGCAAGGTGGCCGGTAAAAGTAATCAGTCCCGCGCCATCTTTTAAAAAGTTATCTGTAGCCATACCAGTACTGACAACAAAGCTACGCTTGGGCTTGATTACTGGCACTGGGAATAAATTAGCGATTGGCTCAAATTCACGCAAAAGCGGTTGATAGCGGGTATCTAAGCCATCGATCGCGAAATGAGCGCCGGCTTTGAGTTGAGCTTGTTCAAGGTCAATTAAAAAAGCAAAGCCCGAGCCATCCAAAGAAGTGACTTGGCTAGCATCTAATGTCAGCGAATGATTCTGACTACTCACCCCGGTAGCAAGCCAAGCATCTTGCTCTTGCCGTATCTGCGTCCAAACACCCTCCAAAGTGTAGACATTGACATGACCGCTCATTACTACTTTTGCGGTCATGTTGTTGACTTGCGTCCAGCTTGCTACAGGCGCCAGATTAATTGGCCTGGTAACGGATGGGGAGGCGTCAGAAATGCTCATATGCAAACTATACGGGATCCACAAGAACAGAATGTGAAACCCAAAAAAGGGAAAGGGCCTAGTCTTTCAACTAGGCCCTCAAAAGTTTTGGTGCGGCTGGCAGGAATTGAACCCACGACCCCTTGGTTCGTAGCCAAGTACTCTATCCAGCTGAGCTACAGCCGCAACAGCCATAATTATGCCATGGAAGAGAAAAACTACATCACACCTGCTGGACATGAGCGGATTAAAAGCGAGCTCCTACAGCTGCTAAACCTTGATAGACCGGAGGTTGTAAGGGTAGTTCACTGGGCCGCATCCAATGGCGATCGCTCAGAAAATGGGGACTATATTTACGGAAAAAAGCGTTTAAGAGAGATCGATCGTCGCATACGCTTCCTCAATAAACGGCTTGAATGTGCAGTTGTTGTCGATAATTTAGCCCGAAAAACAGGTGAAGCTGACGCTGAGCAGATCTTTTTTGGGGCTACAGTGACTTACAGCAACCTAGAAGGGGTGAATGCGGGCCAAGAGACCACCATCACCATTGTGGGCGTGGATGAGGTTGATTTAGAGAAAGGTCACGTGAGTTGGGTCTCGCCCATTGCTAAAGCCTTAATAAAGGCCCGTTTGGGTGATTGTGTACGCATCCAGACGCCTACCGGGCCAACTGAAATTGAAATCCTAGAAGTTCAATACTACTGAGAGTCCGTTAAAGCGATCGCGTCCTAGTCACCCTCATTACATCGGGGTTAGCACGCAAGCTACGCATTACCTTAGATAAGTGGAGACGATCGGCCACCTGAATTGTAAAGCGAATGGTGACAGAGTCTTCCTTATAGCGATCATCCATCGAAACATTCAAGATATTGGAATCTGCTCCTGTAACACTGCTAGCAACACGCGCCAGCACGCCCTTGCCTTGGCGTGTATCGATGGCTAAATCCACCTCAAACTCTCGATTGACCTCTTTGGCCCACTCAACCTCAACCCATTTATCGCCATCTTTTGAAAGCATTCTCAGGGCCACGGGACAGTCATTCGTATGCACCTGAAGACCTTCACCCTTGCCCAGATAGCCAATGATGTTATCGCCCGGTATGGGGTGACAGCAAGTTTGAAAACTAATCGACCCGCCCTCGCGCCCATCAACCAAAATGGCTTGACGCTGTAAGGAATGACTATTTTCTTGTGAAGGAGAGACCCAGTCAGCAGCGCCTAAGCGCATCTGTTCGGACCCGCCCTCCTCGTCTAACAAGATTTTTAAACGAATCGCTAGTTCTTGAGCGGAGCGACGACCCAGGGCAATATTGACGCATGCCTCTTCACGGGTTTTATCACCAGTCCAATGCAGCAGCTTCTCCCAAATCATAGGGGTCATCAGGCCGGCATCTACTCCTTGCTGACGCAAAGCGCTAGCCAAGAGCCGCTCACCTAGCTGTAAGGACTCTGCATAGTGCTTTGTTTTTAAGGAATGACGAATCGATGCACGGGCTTTACCGGTTCGTACAAAGGCTAGCCAACCTGGATTTGGTTGCGAATTTACTGAAGTAACCACCTCAATGATGTCGCCATTTTTTAACTCGCTACGCAATGGCAACTGCAAGCCATTGATCTTCACCGCAACACAGGTGTTACCGAGGTCACTATGAATAGAGTAAGCAAAATCAAGTGCAGTTGCACCTCTTGGAAGTGCACGAATTTGCCCTTTAGGAGTAAAAACGTAAACAGCATCTGGAAACAGATCAATCTTGACGTGCTCTAAGAATTCTTGAGAATCACCACTGCTATCCTGAATATCAATTAATGATTGCAGCCACTGATGGGCACGGCTTTGCACCTCACTCATATCTGGGGTCCCGTCCTTATAAGCCCAATGAGCCGCTACTCCAGCCTCAGCAACCGCATGCATATCACTCGTACGAATCTGGAACTCAACCGGCACGCCTGAAGGACCGAGTAGCGTCGTGTGCAGGGATTGATAACCATTGAGCTTAGGAATAGCAATGTAATCTTTAAACTTTCCTGGCATCGGCTTGAATAAGGAGTGCAAGATCCCCAATGCGCGATAGCAATCATCAATCGAATGGACCGTGACCCGGAAAGCATAAACATCGAGCACCTGAGAAAAACTCAAGTGCTTGGAGCGCATCTTTGTATAAATACTAAAAAGGGTCTTTTCACGGCCTTGCAGATCAACCTCTAGATTGCTTTTTGCAAAAGCCATGCGAGTCGACTGCAAAATCTTCTCAACCATTTCTTTCCGGTTGCCACGTGCACGCTTCACCGCAGTCTCAATGACCCTAAATCGCATTGGCATGGAGTAGCGGAAACTGAGGTCTTGAAGATCTCGATAAATAATATTCAGGCCCAAGCGATGGGCAATGGGCGCATAAATTTCAATGGTCTCAGCAGCGACTCGACGACGCTTTTCCATTGGCACCGCGTCCAAGGTCCGCATATTGTGCGTGCGATCTGCTAGCTTCACCAAAATAACGCGCACATCCCGCGCCATCGCCATAAACATTTTACGAAAGCTCTCGGCCTGCGCTTCTGCATGGCTTTGAAACTCGAGCTTATCAAGCTTAGTGAGGCCCTCAACAAGTTCAGCTACCTTAGGGCCAAATTTACTAACTAAATCTGCTTTAGTGCAGCCGGTGTCTTCAATCACATCATGCAATAAAGCGGCCATGATGGATGGTGCATCGAGGCGCCAGGTTGCGCACAACTCAGCAACTGCAACAGGATGAGTAATGTAGGGCTCGCCACTATGGCGATACTGACCTAAGTGCGCCTCATCAGAGAATTGAAAGGCCTTCTTAATTTGGGCAATTTCTTCTGGCTTGAGATAACTCAGCTTAGAAATTAATGCCTCAATGGATACGACCTGATGCTTTAAGGGAAGACTGGGTGCTGAGGTTGGGCCAAATAAATGACGGCTCGATTGCGCCAATAGGGTCGCAATGATGGATTGCTTCGTCGATGCATCAGATGCCGACTCATGAAGCAAATCATTTTGTGAAGCTGGTTTTTTAATACTAGAGGCCGCTTTAGACGAGACCTCTCCTGAAGCATCCGACGAACTTGAAGCGCTTAAGGGGAGCTCCACACCGGAACTCCTAAATTAAAGAGGTACCTTGGTCAACATATCACGGTCGGTTACGCCAGCTGCAACTTCGCGCAAAGCAACTACCGTTGCTTTATCTCTGGACTCAACACGTGGGGAGTGACCTTGAACCAATTGACGTGCGCGATAAGTCGCGGCCAACACTAGTTCAAAACGATTTGGGATGGTTTTAAGGCAATCTTCTACAGTAATACGGGCCATGCTGAACTCACTTCATTTAGGTTTAATACCTCTAGGATAACTGATTAGACCCCAAGACGCCTTAAAAGCGCTGGATTGCGCGCCATGATGGGGCCTGAACGCAGGCGACTTGCTGCTACAACATGCCTTAGGTCGGCAAGAGCTTGGTCAAAATCATCATTGATCACAATAAAATCAGCTTCATGGGCATGAGCCAATTCGTCGTGGGCTGCGGCTAAACGGCGCACGATTGTCTCTTCACTATCCTGACCACGCTTACGCAAACGCTCTTCAAGCGCTTCAATTGAAGGTGGAAAGATAAAGATCCACTGCACTTCAGGAATGAGCTTACGAATCTGCTGCGCACCCTGCCAATCGATCTCAAGCATGACATCGCACCCAACCTTCATTTGCGCCTCTATCCAAGCACGCGAAGTTCCATAAAAATGACCATGCACTTGCGCCCATTCCAGAAAAAACCCCTGATCACGTTCAGCAATAAACTCCTCAGGACTGGTAAAGCGATAATCTTTACCATCAACTTCACCGGGTCTGGGCGCACGGGTGGTGGTTGATAAAGAAAGGCGCAAACCCTTATCACCTTGTAATAGAGCGTTAACCAAGGATGACTTACCAGCACCAGATGGCGCCACAATCATGAACATGCTGCCTTGATATGGAGAGGAGAGAGTCGGTGTATTCATCTAGATGTGACTGATTACTCTAAATTTTGCACTTGTTCACGCAGTTGCTCAATGAGCAACTTCAATTCCAAAGCGGCCTGAGTGCATTCTTCGGAAACCGATTTAGAGCCCAAGGTGTTCGCTTCACGACCGAGCTCTTGCATCAAGAAATCCAGGCGCTTACCGACAGGGCCATTGCCAGCCAGGGCCTTATCGACTGCTTGCAGATGTGTTTTGAGACGTGCAAATTCTTCGGCAATATCGATGCGCACTGCGTAGAGCACTACCTCTTGACGAATACGCTCCATCAGCTCGGCACCACCCCTTGACTGCTCTTGACTGGCCAACGCTTCAGAAAGGCGCTCTGTCAGCTTTTCTTGATATTGGGATACATAACCTGGAACCTTGGGTTCGATTACGCCCACGATGTCGCGCATTTTGCTTGTAATGGCTGTCAACACGCCTACTAAGGCCTTACCTTCGGCTTGGCGACTATCCATTAAGGCCGCCAAAGCTGCCCGCCCTGCCTCCACTGTCGCTGTAATCCAACCCTCTTCTTCACCGCGTGGTTCAGAAACAATGCCGGGCCAGCGCAAAATATCTGCAATTCGCAAAGGATCGGCCTTAGGAAAGGCTGCTTGGGCTTTTTCTTGAAGCGTATACAAAGCATCCAGGCGATCTGCATTAAGAGCGCCAAGCGCATGGGGATTGGCTTTGGCAGCGCCAGCAGCGTTGGCATTGACACGCCAGGCGGCCCGAAACTCCACTTTTCCGCGCGAGAGACTTTGGCTCGCCATCTCGCGCAAGGCTGGCTCAGCACCGCGGCACTCATCTGGCAAGCGAAAGCCCAAGTCCAAAAAGCGGCTATTGACCGCCCGACACTCCACCTGCAGATCTGCAACCACCCCGCCTCCTAGGGAGACTTGGCGAGAAGCGCTGCCATAACCAGTCATGCTCGATATCATATGGATATTGTAGATTGATACTCAACCCTTAGGAATAAACCCAATGAGCACCCCCTCCGTAAATCGCCCTAGCGGCCGCAGCCCGAATCAATTACGCCCCGTCAGCATTACCCGCTCCTTTACCAAGCATGCAGAAGGCTCAGTGCTAATCTCTTTCGGGGATACCAAGGTGCTCTGCACAGCTAGTGTTTTAGAAAAAGTACCGCCCCATAAAAAAGGCTCTGGTGAGGGCTGGGTAACCGCCGAATATGGCATGCTGCCCCGCTCTACCCATACCCGCAGCGATCGTGAAGCAGCGCGTGGCAAACAAACAGGACGTACCCAAGAAATTCAACGCTTAATTGGGCGTGCGTTGCGCAGCGTCTTTAACTTAGCCGCATTAGGTGAGCGCACGATTCATTTAGATTGCGATGTATTGCAAGCAGATGGTGGAACGCGTACGGCTGCTATTACTGGTGCCTATATTGCAGCGCGCGATGCAGTGAACGGCCTACTAAAAAGTGGCGCCTTAAACAAAGATCCCATCATAGATAGCGTGGCAGCGATTTCAGTGGGCATCTATGAAGGAGTTCCAGTACTTGACTTGGATTACCCCGAAGACTCTTCATGCGATACGGACATGAATGTGGTGATGACTGGGAAAGGCGGCATGATCGAACTACAAGGCACCGCCGAAGGTGCGGCTTTCTCGCGCGAGGAGCTGAACTCCTTATTGAACTTAGCCGAACAAGGTATTCAAGAGCTCACCGCCCTCCAAATAGATGCACTCAAGCTCAGTACGCTGCACTGATCAATCAATCCATCATTTAAGCAGATGCAAAAACTAGTTCTTGCCTCCAATAATGTCGGTAAGGTCCGAGAATTTAAGGCCTTACTGGCACCTTTACATTTTGAGGTCATCTCTCAAGGTGAGCTTGGTATTCCAGCGGCTGAAGAGCCGCACCATACCTTTATTGAAAATGCCCTTGCTAAAGCAAGACATGCTAGCGAGGCCACTGGCTTACCAGCTTTAGCGGATGACTCAGGGATTTGTGTTGATGCCTTGGCGGGTGCGCCTGGAGTGTACTCAGCTCGCTATGCTGGTGAACATAGTAATGATGCGGCCAATAATCAAAAACTAATTTTAGAGCTTGGTGAAAATCCAAATCGTTCGGCACATTACGTGTGTGCCTTGGCATTTGTCAAAAGCCCAAATGATCCAGAGCCTATCATTGTGCAAACACGCTGGTATGGTCAAATACTGAAAGAAGCCCAGGGTAGCAATGGTTTTGGTTATGACCCCTACTTTTACTTACCCGAATTAAATCAAACAGCAGCTCAATTAGACTCCTCCCATAAAAATCAAGTGAGTCACCGAGGTCAAGCCTTGCGCGAGCTGATTGCACAACTTCAAAGCCAAGCGAATCAAAGTGTCTAATCCAATTACCGCACTTGCCAGTAAGCCGCAGTTAACCGCCTTGCCTCCGCTGTCTTTGTATATCCATTTTCCCTGGTGCGAAAAGAAATGCCCCTATTGTGACTTCAACTCCCATCAGATTAAACCGAAGTTGCTTGATGGCTCAACTATTGGTACGAATGGTTTTGATGAGCAGCGCTACATTAATGCACTCATCACAGATTTAGAAACAGAGCTACCTCGTGTGTGGGGTCGACAAGTCCATAGCATCTTTATTGGAGGTGGTACGCCCAGCCTTCTATCGCCCGAAGGTATGGATCAATTGCTTTGCGCAGTGCGGGCGCGCGTGAACCTAGAGCCTGATGCTGAAATCACGATGGAAGCCAATCCGGGATCAGTAGAGGCCGATAAATTTGCCGCCTTTGCAACATCCGGAATTAATCGTGTTTCCTTAGGCATTCAAAGTTTTGATAATGAAAAACTGAAAATTTTAGGAAGAATTCACAATGGCGAGGAAGCCAAGCAGGCTGTGGAAATTGCCCTAAAGCATTTCAAATCCGTGAACCTTGATTTGATGTATGGCTTGCCCAATCAAAGCCTTGAAGATGCTAGAACGGATGTTCAAACAGCGCTGTCGTTTAAAACACCCCATCTCTCGTTTTACAACCTGACTTTAGAGCCCAATACCTACTTTGCCAGTTTTCCACCAAAGCTCCCCGATGAGGATACGATCGACGCCATCTTTGAGCAGAACCTCAAACTCCTTAGCGAAGCCGGCTACAAACGGTATGAGGTTTCAGCGTATGCCAAAAAAGATCAGGAATGTAAACATAACCTGAACTACTGGCGTTTTGGCGATTACATTGGCATTGGTGCCGGGGCCCATGGGAAGATTTCTTTCCCAGACAAAATTACACGTCAGATTCGAGAACGCCATCCTGACGCGTATATGCAAGCAATCGAGACCAAAGGCAATGCACTCATTGAGTCTAAAGAGATTCCTACAAGTGATTTGCCTTTTGAGTTCATGCTCAATACCTTGCGCCTAACCAACGGGGTGGCCACCAACACCTTTTCAGAGCGTACCGGCCTAGCCTTAAGCACTATTTCAAAAAATCTCGATATGGCCAGCAATAAAGGCTTACTCGATCCCAATCCGGCAAGCTTGAAAGCGAGCGAACTGGGTCTGCGCTACCTCAATAATCTGCAAGAACTTTTTTTAAACTAGCGCTTTACTCGCCACCAGTCACGGCTAAATCCTGCACCTCAAATTGATCGCGGGGCTTCATTGGCACGTCTACCTTTGGCTTGGTACCTGGCATTAATTCAAAGTCAGGCTTAAATACCGTTAAGGTGCTTTTGAGTTGGTCAAAGGCCTTGCGATCGCCATCAAACTGAGCCTTGCCTTGAGCTAATAGCTGGTCAAAAGTAGTTTGACCACCCATCACTTGCTCTAAATCACTACGATTGATGGTGATTGCAAGGGTGGGATTAGCAGCTTGCTGACCCTTGATATTGGTTAAAGCAGAATTACTCATCTCAACAACAAACTTTTCACCGTTATCGGGTGTTGATAAGTTGATTACAAAATGCATACCAGCAGCTTTCTTACTATCCATGCTGATTGCCAAGGAGTTCAACCAAAGCTCAGTGGTCATCGCCCGAATTATGTCGGGGCCATTAGACTTTGGTGAAGCCCCCGTAGGCATACCATGGCGCAATTCGTAAGCTGCCCCTAAAAAACTATTGCGCACACTAGGGCTTTCTTTTTGATAGCCTATTTGCTCAAAAATATCGGCAAGCAAATCCTTGGCAGCCGTATTGTCAGGTTGGGCGTAGACCAGCTTATTCACGATTTCCATTGCTTCGCGATATTTTCCTTGCTTATAAAGTTGCCTACCTTTAGCAAGAATCTTGGACGAGCCTCCCATCATCTCAACATATAAAGGCGCAGAATCTTTAGGGGACAAAGGTATCAAGGTAGCGGGATTTGCATCCCAATAGCCTAAGTAGCGATTGATCACCGCACGACTATTGTGCTCTTCAGACCCGTGGTAGCTATGGGCTGCCCACTGCTTCTTTAAACTATCGGGCAACTGATATACGTTTTGAATCTCGTTAATGGTTACGCCATTATTAGCCAAATGCAGTACTTCGTTATTTAAGTGTGCATAGGCATCACGCTGGGTTCGCATCACCTCCTGAATGCGCTCATTGCCCCAACGTGGCCATGAATGAGATGCAAACATCACCTGCGCATTATTACCATAACGATACAAAGCATTATTAATATTCTTAGACCAAGCCAAAGGATCGCGCACTAATGCGCCCCGCAAGGTGTAGATGTTGTGAATGGTGCCGGTAATATTTTCAGCTGCCCAAAAAGCCTTGTATTGAGGAAAATAGGTATTCATCTCAGCAGGCGCTTCTGTACCAGGGGTATTTTGAAACTCCATTTCAACGCCATCGACTGTCATTTTTTCAAATGGTTCAGTGATATAGACATTGGGTTCAATCAAACCCAAATTACCAGCCGCGGTATTTTTACCAATGGATTGATCAACATGTCCGAATGGACTGCGCGGTAGCAATACCCCATACTGAAAATACATCCGTCGCGTCATGGCATTACCAGCGTAAACATTTTCTGCGATGGCATGCTCCATAAAGCCAGCGGGAGCAATAATTTTTACCTTACCACTCTTCACATCGGCTTCGTCCACTACACCACGTACACCACCAAAGTGATCACCGTGCGAATGTGAATACACTACCGCCACAACAGGACGCTTGCCTAATTTTTCATTGACGAGTTCAAGGGCGGCACGTGCCGTTTCTTTTGAGGTTAAGGGATCAAATACGATCCAACCGGTATTGGTTTTAATAAAACTAATATTGGCCAAATCAAAACCACGTACTTGATAGATTTCCCCTGGCACAACTTCATATAAACCATAGGCCATATTCAGAATAGCCTGGCGTTGCAATGAAGGGTTGATGCTATCAAAGTCCTTGCCTTGTAATAAAAATTCATAGCTACCCATATCCCAAGCTACATTACCGGCATCAGCCATGATTTGTTTATAGGCTGGAGCGGCTATAAAGCCTCGCTGAGCTTCCTCAAAATCACGCTTATCCTCAAATGGCAGAGTTTTGCGTAAGCCGTTTTGCAGTTCAATGGTGAATTGCGAAGGAGAGTTTCCTTTTGGGTCAAAATGTTTTCCTTCCATTGCACCAGGATCCGCAACTACCCCACCGCCACCTGCAGCGATTGCAGAGTTTGCAAGGATAAAAATTAAAGTGAGTGCAACAAGGGGTAGTTTGGTGTGCATAGGATTCCGATAAAACAGAAAAACTTCAATTAGGCCGAAACTGTATTAGTATTAATAACGATTATTTAACCACTGATTAATTCACTATGTCATTATTTTCCAAAAAGTTAGCCCCCCTCTTCTTAGTTGTTCTGTCAACACTCCTTTTCTCCACTATCTGCCGTGCTGATAGCAAAACGGAGTTAAACCAAAATGCGCAGCAGGTTTTGAAGAAGCTATTGGACACTAATGAGCAAGCAAGAGAGTTAAGCAAAAAGGCAGTCGCTGTACTGGTTTTCCCTAGCATTACTAAGGCCGGCTTTATGGTCGCAGGCCAATATGGAGAGGGAGTGCTTTTTAAGGAGGGTAGGCCAAGTGCTTACTTTAACAATGCCGGTGGATCGTTTGGCTTTCAGGCTGGAGCACAGCAATATGGTTACGCCATGTTTTTCATGAAAGAAAGTGCACTGGAAGCGCTCTACTCAACCCAAGGCTTTGAAGTTGGAACTGGCCCAAGCGTAGTGGTGTTAGACCAAGGCGCAGGTACAAGCCTGACTTCAATGAACTACCAAAAAGATATTTATGCTTTTATTTTCAACCAACAAGGGTTGATGGCGGGAATAGGGATTCAGGGAAACAAGATCACGCAGATTAGCAAATAGGCCAACTGCGATTCGATTGGCGGAAGAGGTGAGATTCGAACTCACGGAGGACTTTCATCCTCGCCAGTTTTCAAGACTGGTGCATTCAACCGCTCTGCCACTCTTCCTTTGCGAATTGAGTCCTAGATTATAAGGAATTCGGTGAACCCCTACGTAAAAATGCAATAAGCACCCTTCTAAAGATTGCTTCCATTGGCTTAAATACTCTATGTGCACCAACCGATATAGCCTTTTCTCTGATAAACTAGTCAGATAACTAGTCAGGAGCAAGGGTGATGAATAAGCACTGGGCAGTTCAAGATGCCAAAGCAAAATTTAGCGAGTTACTAAACGCCTGCCTTGAAGAAGGCCCTCAAGTGGTTACTAAGCGGGGGCATGAAGCAGCCGTATTAATCACCATCCAGGAGTGGAATACATTGAAAAAGTTAGCTAAACCTTCTCTTAAATCGCTTTTGCTTTCAGAGCAAGCTAAGGGTGACCTAGTACTGCCAAAGCGTGGCCAAGGTGCATTTCGCAAATCCATCAAACTGTAAGACAACTCATGTACTTACTAGACACCAATATTATTTCAGAACTACGTAAACCAAAACCGCATGGAGCAGTATTAGAGTGGTATGACAATATTTCAGATAATGACCTTTATATATCCGCAGTCTCGATCGGTGAAATTCAAGCGGGCATTGAGTTGACTCGCGAGCAAGATAAAAATAAAGCAGAGTCTTTAGAAAGTTGGTTGCAACAAGTTTCAAATGCACATCATGTCTTACCGATGACAGGGTCAACCTTTAGGTTGTGGGCAAAGCTCATGCATAAAGAAAGCAATACCGTTTGGGAGGATGCCATGATTGCAGCGACAGCCATTGATCAGAAACTCATCGTGGTCAGTAGAAATATAAAAGACTTCAAGCGCTTTAAGATTAATTTACTGAACCCATTCGAATTTTGAGCCCAAGCGGGTTAAGACCTCTTAATTAAGACCTCTAAATGCTTGGCAATAGCAAGGCTGGAGGTCAACCCGGGGGACTCAAAGCCGTATAAATTGAATAAGCCCTGCAAGCCATGATCTGCTGGGCCATTAAAGCAAAAGTCTCCTGCGGGGGTGTTGGGTGGGATTATTTTTGCCCTAACCCCAGAGTAATCAGGCTGGAGAGCACCGTCTTTGAGGGCAGGCCAATAACGCCGCACGGCTTCATAAAAGCCATCCCCCCTTTTTGGGTCAACCGTGTAATCAATTTGCTCCTCGGACTCAATATCAAGCCACTCTATATCTGGACCGAACTTGGCTTGACCACCCATATCTAAAGTGAGATGGACGCCGAGCCCGCCAGGCTCTGGAATGGGATAAATGAGATGGGTAAATGGAGATTTACCGGATAAAGAGAAATAGTTACCTTTAGCGAAGTACGCTTTAGGTATTTGATCTTTAGCTAATTCGGTAATTTTTTGAGCAACTGCTGGTGCACCCATACCAGCACAGTTAATTAACAACTTGGTTTGCAATTGCATACCGTCAGGTCCACCAATCTCGAGCTCAAAACCATTTTCTGCATTCGCCCCAATTGGCTCAGCACTAATCAGAGGAGATTGATAGGCCACCATACCGCCAGCATCTTCAAAGCTACCTAGTAGGGAAAGCATATATCCATGACTGTCTACGATGCCAGTGGACGAGGAGAGAATGGCTGCTACGCACTGCAACTGTGGCTCTAAAGCTTTAGCTTGTTCGCCCGAGATGATTTTGATGTCTGGAACACCATTGTTTTGCGCTTTATACAAAATCGCTTGTAAGTCATCTAGTTGTGATGCATCGCTAGCTAAGATGAGCTTGCCGTAGGGTTGAGTAGCCACTTGATGGCTGCGGCAGTATTCATAGAGAAGGTGATTTCCTTCGACACAAAGCTTCGCTTTTAAAGAACCCTTGGGGTAATAAATACCCGCATGAATGACCTCGCTATTGCGGGCGCTGCTGATGATGCCAAAGGCATTTTCTCGCTCCAGCAGGATAGTTTCACGGCCTTGGAGTGCCATTTCTCTGGCAACAGCTAAACCGATCACCCCAGCACCGATTACGACACAATCTACGCACTCCATCTTTCTGCCTCAGATCCTATTCTTAGCCCATCTATCAGTAATAGGCCTTTCTTATGACTCTTAATATACCGAAATCCTAACATTTTCAGTGTTTTAAGGGTTTTTAGGCCCCTTATTGATAAAATCTAGAAATGTCTTTCACTACCGATTCTCAATCCAAAGCAATCAGCACAAATGACCTTGGCACGCTGCCCAATGGCTCCCACGTTGCTGTAGATGTAGTTCTGGATACTGCATACCAAGGTATTGACCAGAAATCCTGGAAGAAGCTATTTGCAAACGCCCGCTCAGCAGGCGTACCTGAATTTATTGCCGATATGTTTGCCGGCAAACATATCAATCAGAGCGAAGATCGCCCCGCCCTACATTCTGCTTTACGCAACCTATCCAAAACTCCAGTCATGCTCCACGGCCAAGATGTCATGCCAGCCGTTGCAAATGTATGGCGACGGATTGAAGCACTTTGCAATAAGTGGGTTGGCATTACTGATGTGATTCATATTGGCATCGGAGGATCAGACTTTGGTCCACGCTTAGCCATTGAAGCATTGGCTCATGTACCTGGTATTGAGAGTCGAGGTATGCGCATGCATTTCTTGGCCAATATCGATACCGCTGAATTAGCTCGCATTCTGGATCGTGCTCAACCTAATAGCACGCGCGTGATTATTGTTTCAAAGTCCTTTACAACTTTAGAAACCACGATGAATGCCAAGGCTGTAGTGGCTTGGCTCAAAGCCAATGGACTGACCAAGAGTCAAATCAATCACTCCTTGTTTGCTGTTACTGCAAACATCCCTGCTGCAAAAGAATTTGGGATTGAAGAAGACCATATTTTCCCTTTCTGGGATTGGGTCGGTGGTCGTTACTCCGTATGGTCGGCAGTCGGTCTACCAATTGCTCTTCAGTATGGATTTAAGACTTTTGAAGAATTCCTAGCGGGTGCGCACGCAATGGATTTGCATTTTAAAAATGCATCACTAGAAAATAATCTGCCTGTCATCATGGCGCTCGCGCTTCTATACCAACAAGAAAAATGTGGCATTAAGGCCTATGCGGCTATTCCGTATGCAGATGCTTTGGATTGGTTTCCAAAGTGGTTGCAGCAATTAGATATGGAAAGCAATGGAAAAAGTATTGGCCGCGATGGTAAGCCAGTAAAGCATTCTTCACCAGTAGTGTTTGGTAGTGCTGGCAGTAATGCGCAGCATTCCTACTTCCAGCTTTTCCACCAAGGCCCTGAAATCATTCCGATTGATTTCATTGCAGTGCGTAAGCCGATGAGCGATCGCCCTGAAGCGATTGCACATCACCGTATCCTACTTTCTAATTGCTTGGCTCAAGCCCAAGCTTTAGCCTATGGCAAGAATGCAAATAACCCAAACGATATCTACCCCGGCAATCGTCCAAGTAGCCTACTACTACTACCTGAGCTAAATGCCTTCTATCTTGGTGCATTACTAGCACTATATGAGAATCGTGCTGCAACTTTAGGCGCACTCTGGAACATCAATAGCTTTGATCAGCCCGGTGTTGAATTTGGCAAGGTACTAGCCAAACCAATCGAAAAAGCTCTTGCTACTGGCTCTGATAATATTGAAACAAATGTCGGTATTGATGCCATTACTGCTTCACGGATTAATTTTTTAAACTCTTAATTCCATTTCCGAATAGATTTAATGCATCATTGACAATGATTGCCTTTTTGTTTAAACTTGTTTAAACAACTATGAATAAGGAGTAAATGATGGCTCCAGCATTGAAGGTAGAGCAAACGATCCAGGAATGGGGCAATGGTCTTGGAGTAAGAATTACTTCACCAGTTGCTAAAGCAGCCCACTTATCACAAGGTGTACCAATTTCAGTCGAGGTCGTAAAGGAAGGGATTCTTCTTAGAGTTGTTGGTAAACCTAAATTGAGTCTTAACCAAAAACTAAAGATTTATGACCCTTCAATACATGGTGGTGAAATCATGAATCCACAACCTATCGGTAAAGAAGTTCTTTGATGCCAGAAAAATTGAAGCTATGGGTTCCGGATCGTAGAGATATGATTTGGATTAACTTTAATCCACAGTCAGGAAAAGAAATGAAAGACGAGCATCCAATGCTGGTTATTTCCCCTAAACCATTTAATGAAAAAACCGGTATTGTCATTGGCTTACCTATGACCCATGCAAGTTTTAATGAATCAAATCCTTTTGCAATTAAATTTTTAGCTGCAAAAGGTGAGCCTGCTTATATATTGACACATCAACCAAAATCATTTGACTGGCGCTTACGTAACGCAAGACCCCACCCTTGGAAAACCCTTCCTCCAGCCCTATTTCAAGAGGCATGCGATGGATTGAACTCCATACTTAACCTTACTCACTAATACCAACTCTAGGATACACAGTGCAACTATCCCCATCGATCTTCAAGGCTTATGACATCCGCGGCATTATTGATCAGACATTAGATCCATCTATTGCCAAACTTATTGGTCAAGCTTTTGGCACAGAGATGCGTGAGATTGGTGAAACAGAAATCGTGATCGGTCGTGATGGCCGTTTATCAGGCCCAGCGTTAATTGAAGCCTTAACTGAGGGCTTGCTTTCTACTGGCATTAATGTGATTGACCTCGGTATGGTCGCAACCCCGATGGTCTACTTTGCTGCTAACCAAGTGCTCGATGGCAAAAAGCCTAAATCAGGCATCATGATTACCGGTAGCCATAACCCACCGAATTACAACGGCTTCAAAATGGTATTGGGTGGCGCCGCTATTTACGGCGATCAGATTCAGGCGCTACGTAAACGTATTGAAGCTAAGCAATTTCTCACTGGCCAAGGTTCACGTAGCACTTTCGATATTTTCCCGATGTATTTGGCATATATCATTGGCGATGTGAAGCTTGCTCGACCCATGAAAATTGCAGTCGATTGTGGCAATGGCGTTGGCGGTGCTTTTGCAGGCAAACTCTTCAGAGCCCTTGGCTGTGAAGTGCAAGAATTGTTCTGTGAAGTCGATGGAAAATTCCCTAACCACCACCCTGACCCAGCCCATATTGAGAACCTACAAGATCTCATCAAAAATCTGCAGACTACCGATAATGAATTAGGTCTAGCCTTTGATGGTGATGCCGACCGACTCGGTGTTGTAACTAAAGATGGTCAAGTCATATTCCCCGACCGTCAGATGATGTTATTTGCTAAAGATGTTCTTACCCGTAATCCGGGTGGTCAGATCATTTACGACGTGAAGTGCACTCGCAATCTGGCTACCTATGTGAAAAAACATGGTGGCGAACCATTAATGTGGAAAACAGGTCACTCATTAGTGAAAGCCAAACTCAAAGAAACAGGCGCACCTCTTGCTGGTGAAATGAGCGGACATATTTTCTTCAAAGACCGTTGGTTTGGCTTTGATGATGGCCTCTACACTGGTGCACGTTTATTGGAGATTCTGTCTAAAGAGAAAGATCCAAGTCAGACCTTAAATGAATTACCAAATGCCATCTGCACCCCAGAACTCCAGTTAGCTTGTGCCGAAGGCGAGCCATTTTCATTGCTGGATGTCATCAAAGCCAATGCCAAGTTTCCAAGCTCAGAGTCTATCAATACAATTGATGGTGTGCGCGTAGAGTATGCCGATGGTTTTGGTCTTGCTCGGCCATCCAATACAACCCCAGTAGTAGTAATGCGTTTTGAAGCAGACAGTGAGGAAGCGATTAAACGTATTCAGGCAGAATTTAAGGAAGCACTTTTAGCTGCTAAGCCAGATGCGAAGCTCCCGTTTTAAGAAGCCTATTGAATCGTATCATCAGGGGATGGGCCTTCAAGGCTAACCCCTTGTAATGTACCTGCTTGCTGGGCTTGTGCAAAGTGCTGAATCACAATTTTGCGCAATTCATTTATTTGCGATAAAGCATATTCTTGAGTTGGGAATATACCTGGTAACTCCAATACCCTACCGTCTTCAGCAAGAAAACCCGTCTTAACCTGAATGCCACTAGCAATGGTTTCTACGATAAATATACTGCGTCCCTGAATTTGCTCGGGTTGAGTCGCAATATTTGGGGTGTTACTTTGATCTTCGGCCATATACAACCTCACTATTATGTACTTAACGTGTAAATCAAAAACGATACTCCGCTTGATCTTGAGTATTAAAATGAAACAGAACACGGTCTTCATTTGCTAGGTAAGAACCGTTAAATTGCTTGATAGTCATAGATCAATTAGATGGAAATATCTTTAGAGTTCGATTGAGGAACCTGATTAGGGGCCTGCCTTGGAATGATCTGTACTGGAGGATTGATGGGAGCGATCGGAATCATCGGAATAACGACGGTGGGTGGTGCCTGTCTTGTTGCTCTGGACTTACTTTGAGCAGCTTCCGTCAAAACCCGATCAATGGCTTGTTTAGCGCCATTTAAGCTAAAACGGGATACTGCAAACGCTCCTGATTGAAGAGCTACCGCAAATCCAATGCTATCCCCCGCTTGACTAGCCTTTAATACCGCCTCAAATGGCGTCAGTATCTGAAATAAATTACCCCCAATTAAGGTGCACTCCATAGTTAATGCAGTAGACAGGCTGGGGCTATTCATCAAAACAGAGTATTTAGAGCCGGGACTGCAATTGAGGTTTTGGTGAAGGTAAAACAAACATTGATCGCCAGAGCAAAAGGTGCCAAACGAGGTCTGAGCATCTGCAATGGTGTACGCCTCATGGGATTGAGGGGTAGATTCTACTGTCCAGTTTTGATAGGCCACCTTCTCACCTGCAAAAGCAAGGCTTGATATCAGCATTAGGGTGGCAAAGAAGAGCCGTTTCATTGCACCACCTTAGCAGATTCTCGTAGACGCTTAATGGTCTCTGCTAAATATTGCTGAATAATGGCTTGGCGAAGTTGATTTTTAGAGGCGTCAAAACTCGGAATCTTTGAAGATCGAGTGTCATCCACACGAACGATGACCCAGACACCAGAAAGCTTAATGGGGATTTTACTAAAGCTGCCTTTAGATAAGGTTCCGACTACATCTCCTATTGGGGTCGGTAGCTGCCCTGGTGAAACCCAACCAATATCACCGCCCTGTCCTCTAGTCGCGGCATCTTGCGAAACCTCTTTAGCAACCTTAGCAAAGGCATCGCCATTATCCAAGCGTCCTATTACTGCAATTGCCTCAGATTCTGTTTTAAGAACAATTTGGCTAATCTTGTATTGAATAGCAGAGTCAGTGCCGTTGCCAATGTACTGCTTTTGTCTCTCGTATTCTTCTTTTAGCTTCTCATTAGTAATGGGATTAGTTTTGAGGTAGTTGTCGATAAAAACTTGAAGATAAAGACTTTGCCTTAACTGAGTCAGCTGGTCTTGCATATCAATTTCTTTATCCAGACCTTGCTTCACTACTTCTTGAGAAATCAATTGACGATTAATGAGTTCTTGCTTAATTGCCTGTCTTAATTGAGGCGTATCTTTCTGGCCCTGAGCAACAGACTGCTTAATATTGAGCTCTTCAAGCCCTTTGGTAATTGGGACGCCATTGACAGTGGCAATGAATTCAAAATGCTCCTTAGGCTCTTGTGCAAAACAACAAACAGAGAAAACGGTTAAGGAGGATAGAAAAGCTAATTTTAGAAATAAATACATGGGGCCTCTTATTTATTGGCCAGAATAATTGTCATTTCACTCTCGCCAACTCTACCCACCCCTTCACTCACCCGCAACTTCACCCTCACTGAAGAAACATTCTCAGGAACCTTTTCTGAGGAGAAAGTTATAGTATTAGCGTCAAACTTCAGCCAAGTGGGTAGTGGTGAACCATCAGCAAGTGTTACCGCAATCGATATGTCTGATGAGCTATTTGCAATTGAGCTTGCAGCTTCAGCCGGAGTTGCGATGCTATTGAGAACACTTTGTGGAATAGTAAATGCAAATCCAGATCCCTGAACCGGGCTGCTTTGAATAGTTTGAACGCTTCCGTTACCCATTTGAATTTGGGCATAAGTTGAGCTGCCGGCATTAGTCGAGGTAACCGCACTAGAGGCACTGCCTAAACTAGAAGTAATGGAAGAAAAAATACCGCTTCCGATACCCTGGCTTGCAGTTGGGTTGATTGACTCAACTACAGGCGCTGAAACACTAACAGAACCGCCAGCACCTCCAATATTGGAGGAATAGGATATTAATTCGCCAGCACTGACATTGGCATTATTAGCCGCAATTGCTTGAAGCGGTGGTGGCGCTGAATACCTAACAGCCTGAGGGATTGCCTGCTGGGTAATTATCTGCGGAGGAACAATCATCTGGTAATTAATACCTGAATTAGCCAAGCCAACTACAGAGCCGCCATTTAATACAAGGTTAAGGGCATAGTTGGTCGCGTTATACGGAGCGATACTGCCTCCATTAGCTGGGGCACCAAGATTGAAAGTAATCACTCCACCATTGGTTGATAAGATCTGGGTATCATTCGCTAAATTATTGCCGAGCCCAATAGTATTAGCTGTATAGCTTTGATTACCACCCGTACTAACGCTAGACGCGATGGTGATATTTCCAGAAAAATTAGCCGGATCAATTGAGGTATCGGCAATCACGGCTCCAGCACCAGTATTTTGCAAACCAGTTTTTACGGTCAAGCTAGCTAAGGCCTCAGACACCCCAACAGGAGCATCGAAAGCAATCACCGGCAATTGAGATGATGCTGTAGCGATTGCCTCAACTATAAGATTGTGGGTATTGACTACCGTGTCATCAATAGCGCCATGGAAAATAACGCTTGGGTCCTCGGATAACAAGATGCGGGTCATGCCATTGCTGCCGTTATCGCCAATCAAGACATGGCCGGTGTAGTCTTGGGTACCAAAAGTGGTGATATTACCTTTGATCAAGATGGTATTGGCAGCCACATTCAAGTTGTAGATATTGGGACTATTGAAATAGGCGCTGCTATAGCCAATATATTGTCCGCCACTATTAATGATGCTAGCGCCCACGGTATCACCAAAAGTCACCTCACCATTTGGAGCGGCAATAGATAGAGATTGCTGATTAGCGTAAGAAGATGCGCCAGCCAATAAGGTGCCATTGAAGGCGATATTTCCAGCGCTAGAATTGAGCAACATTGGTGAAATGATGCCGCCTACTGTATTACCACTTCCCAATATAACTGAACCGTTATAAGTTTGATTGCCAACAGTATTAATATCGCTACCCAAGATGATCACCCCATTCACTGTTAACACGGGAATGGTCACGCCAGTAGCGAGACTTAAAGTACCACCATTGGATGTCACCGCGCCAGTACCTAAGGCATTCACACTAGCAATCACCAAGCTAGAAGAATTAATATTCGTGCCGCCGCTAAACGTATTGTTACCGGCCACGGTCAATACACCAGCACCAGACTGATTTAGCGAACCAGATCCCGAAACCGCATTGCTAAACGTAAAGTTATTTGAACCGGCAAAGGCAATCACACCATTATTAGTGATCGTACTAGTTGGGATCAACCCAACCAAAGCAGCGCTATCATAGTTCACGCTAATGCCAGTCGGAATGATCACATTAGCAACGTTACTTAGAGTGGGAATGGCCCCGCCTGCCCAGTTGCTAGCATTGGACCAGTTGCCGCCGGAAGAACCAGTATAGGTAACAGAAGCCAATTGAGTAATCGCACCGATGTTCGCGATCAACTGGTTATCAGATAAAACGTAGTTATTAGCATCTGCGCCACTCAAACCAACGGCGATTGTGACCGCTTTATTGGTGCCCACATTAGCATCCGCATAGGTACCAGTACCCGCAATCGAAACCCGATCGCCACTCAGAATCGATGAGCTAGCTTGCGTGGTTGCCAAAGTCAATCCTGAAATGGCTGAAGTGCCGTTATACACTTTGCTGATACCCGAGATACCAAGCTGACTGGCTGACAACATGAGTGGCGTAACAGTCAATGCGCCGGTCAACACAATATTATTACTAAAGTCATTGCTAACTATATTGACATTGGTGGCCAAAAGTTGATATCCACCAACATTGATATTGCCAGATCCACTGACCGTTGTAGCAGCGGGTGTAATGATAAAGGCTGCTAAACCGCCTGCGCCGTCATTGACAGTGAAGCTTGTTCCGGAAATCACTGGACTCAGAGTGTGAATGGTATTAACTGAACCAGTAGATGGACAGCTAGATATAGAGCAAGTTAAATACTGAGCTGTAGTAGCGTATGTTGGAGTTGATCCATAGCTGGCAGTCACTGGCGTGATCTGAACGAATAATTGATTTGCCGCAACAATAGTAAAGTTGCCAGGTACATAAGTAATGTTGTAGTTACCATTGTTGGCGCTTAATCCTGAAGGGACTAATACCCCGCTATAAGCTCCGGCTGTATTGACAGATGCATTAGCTCTACTAATACCAAGGGTGCCACTAAGAGCTGATGAAGCGGTCTCGCCATTAACAAAACCAGAATACACAACGCCGTTATAAAGCGCTGTATCTGCTTGAGTAACAAACTTGGCTGCATTATTAGCCGTAACTGACAATGATGCCGGCGTAATTTGACTATTATTAGAATTAGCCAAACTAACGCTGTAGTTAGCGCCGCTATTACCATCGCTAATCGTTGCGCTATTTAAACTAACCGACTTATTAGCACCAACATTGGGGTTGTTCCCGGTAAAGACAACTGAGGCAGCTGAAACAGTATCACCACCAACTAGCTGGGTTGACATCGCAGCCAAATTAGCCGCAGTCATGTTATAGGTATAACCACCATCATAGACTTTAGAAATGGATGGCGCCGTTAATGTCACAGCCAGGGGCGTTACTGAGACACTGGTACTGGTAACACTAATTGGGTTGTAATTTGATGCCAAAGCTAAACCGTTTGGAATTAACGTTAAGCCATTCACATCAAGCAGTTGCTGATTGGTTTGAACATTCTTGCTAGCAAGGTCAGCAACACCACCAAGGGTGAAGGTTTGGCCATTGACGCCGATGGCACTTAAAGACGAGCCGGCAATCGAGACAGTGCCGTTATAGACTTGGGTACCGGTAATGGTTAGTGAGGCTGGGGTAATCGCCATCGCCTGATTGGCGCTGTTATAAGTAATGGCGTAGTTCGAAGCGCTGGAGCCAGTGCCGAGCAAGATGTTGTAGTTACCAACGTTCTCACCTACTGAACGACTCAGGGTGCCTGTTACGTTTGCTAAGGAGTCAGTTACCGCAGCGCTTGCTAAAGAGCCAGCAGCAATGGTGACGGCTAAGCTTGGGTCTACTTCACCATAGACCTTAGTGGCAGCGCTAGCAGTTAAGGTGATGGGGCGAGCGGTAATAGCGAAGTTGCTTGGCACAAAGGTAATGTTGTAGTTGCTATTGGCCAAGTTACCTTGGTTAATTGCGTAGTTACCGACGTTTTCACCGGCGGTTCTAGATAAGGTGCCGGCAAAGGTGTCACTGCCCACTAAGCCACTATTAATGGCATTAGCCTGAACTGTGTAAGTCAGGGTTGGATCCAGGTTACCGTAGATCTTGGTTTGGTTGCTATCGGCGGTGATGGTGATGGGGCGAGCGGTAATAGCGAAGTTGGCGCTGGTGTACACCACGTTGTAATTATTGCTGCTAGCAACAATACTACCCTGCCCGATGGTAT
>NZ_JARXVX010000005.1:0-92255 GCF_029892205.1 Polynucleobacter sphagniphilus | reverse complement strand
GACCGCTAAACTACAATAACTGAGCCTTCAAATACTAGAGCCTTGACGGTCACGCTGAATCTGAAACAGGCGGTCACGATCGCTGAAATACGCAGTTTGATGCCTGTGGTGTTGGTAACACCCCAGACTTAGTGATGTCGTGGATTGTGCATTACGAGCCTTTAACCAAATCTAAAGAACTAGTCGATGGCTATTGCATCTATCTTCAATCTACAGGTGAAGTCCATATTGAAATTGATGATGTTCTAAATGGAACAAAGGATGAATGGGACTTAAAAGCCCATCACTGCAAGGCTATAGGTGCCAATAAGCCTGTATTTGTTGCTACCAATGTGGATTTAAACACCAAGCAGTAATTATGCAAAACCCCTCAAAAAAGCCCTACAAGCACTGATCTTTAAGCATCACAGCGTCTAGTTGCTGGACGCACATCAAATAACGTGTAGGGCTGATTTGAGCTATTGCTGTATTAATCACTTAGATCGTCGTCTAAAGACGACAAAAACAGATAAATATTTAAAAGAAATACAGGTTAAGAAAACCCAACTTTTCTTAACCTGATTTACTAAGTCATTGATTCTTGGAAGATCTTTGCTAAAAACCTTTCGGTCGCTTTATTTGCAATAAGAAAACACACTTGTATGTGCTTTTTTATTTATGAAAGGATTTACAAATGGCTCAAGCTAAAACCCTTACCCAAGCAGAAATCGATCAAGTTCTGCGTTACGCAAGCACTAGGAAGTATCCCGAGCGCAATCGCGCCCTCATCCTCACCAGCTTTTTGACTGGGATGCGGGTCGCCGAGATCGCCTCCATAAAGCTAGGCGACATTGTCAATGACGATGGCACGATCAAAAACGAAGTAAGGCTATCTGCCGCGCAAACCAAAGGAGGTCATCCTCGCACCGTCTTTATCGCTAGCAAACTCAAAGCGGAATTAGAGGCTTACTTAAAGACCAGGCATATCAAAGATCCCACAATTGCCTTTTTTCACACTGATAGAAGACTTAAATTCACACCCAACGGTTTATGTGTTTGGTTCTTTTCACTATATCGAGGTGCGGGCATTAGTGGTGCAAGTAGCCATTCGGGAAGACGCTCGATGATTACCTCACTTGCCCAAAAAGGAATTGGGGTGCGAGTCTTAGCTGAAATCGCAGGTCATCGGTCGATTGCGGTAACCCAAAAATATATCGATGCCAACCCTGAAATGTGTCGCAATGCGATGGAATTAATTTGATCTATGGCTAAGAATTAAATCACTATATTTTCTTAATTACAAAAATGTAGTGATTTTTCTGAAAAATTAAAATCGCCTGCAAAGCCTTTATTTATATGGCTTAGATTTTTCGTATTTTTGTGTCAAGGAAATAAAACAACGCTCAAATTTGCGCGAAAAATACGAAAAAAAATATACTGACTCCATCAACAAAGCAAAACCAAGGCACTTTCGCCATTACCGCTAAGTTGATTTTTAAGGAGCTTTAAAAATGGAAAACGCAATTGCAGTGAATAACCAATCCGCTAATAATGTAGTAAGTACTGCGGCAACTGAAGTAGCAATACCTTCTATCGATATTCGTGGCATGAATGCGAATGTGCTGACAGAAGATACTTCCACCTTTGATGAGGTATTTGAAGTAGAGGGTGAAGAAAAACCTGCTCAAGCACCGCAACCTACCCAAGCTGAGCAGGAAAAGGCGGTGCGAGTGCAAGCGATTTTGGATAAAGTGAAGTTGGAAAAATCCAAAGCAAACACTGGATTAGTGCAATATGAGCGCAAGCTCAGCTTAGAGGCTGCCACAGCAGAGACAACAGCAATCATCCCAAAAGAGCGCAAGGAATATGTTGTTGCCTTTAAAGCTGGAGTTGAAAAAACTGCTCGTAGCACTTTAGAGATGTGCCGTGTGGTTTATGAGGCAGAGCAATCGCTAGATAAGTTTCAGTTCAAGACCTTTTGCGAAGAAGTCGGACTTAAGGACTACAGCAGTACGGTTCGAAAATTCTCTGCAATTGGTCGGGTCTATCCACGCTTTATTCAATATGTGGATCAATTGCCGGCAAGCTGGACCAACATCTACTTGATTACCCAAATTCCTGCTGATGCCTTTGAGGAATGTCTGACTAAGGGGTATGCGTTAAATAAGCTAACAGGCGCAAAACTGGATGAACTGGTCAAAAGCACCAAGGACATCAACAAGATTGAAGACCCCTTAAGTTTTGATAGCAAAAACTCTGGCTATGTGTTTGCCAAGCTCTTGTTTACCAAAAAACCCGATGACACTGATTGGCGTGCCATGGAAAAAGCGTTGGCGGAGATCTCTGCTCGCTTGCCAATCAAGTTTGTGATCAACAAGGAGGCTGCGGAGTTTGTTAAAGCTCGTCGCGATCAACGCTACGAGCAGATCAAACAAAAGAGCAAAGGCATTGATCTCAAACCTGATCTTTGGGACTTAGGCGCCGAGGCCAATGCCGCTTATAAAGTGGCAGAGCGTACAGTCAATCCAGCTCAAGGCACCGTAATTACTGTTTAAGACGACCGCTACCACTGCAGGGGTAGCCGTTATTTTGTAGTTTGTTCCATTTGGAACAGTTTTAAGCCAACTTTTCAGCATTCATCATAGGAGTTAGTTTTGAATAATGACGCTCAATCATGCCAACACTAGTACCCATTTGCCTAGCCAGAGTGTGGATATCAACCCCTCTTGCTAGTGCGAATGTGGCATAAGTGTGCCTAAGGCTATACAAGGTTCTATTCTGACCGCCTCCATCGACTCTCATATTGCTACGAACCATTAAGTTGCGAAAAATGTTTTCCATATTGCTAATTTGCTCGCCTGTTGGCAAACGAAATATCACTGCATCTAACTTAGCCTCAATCACAGCATCCAACCCCGAGTAAGACAACTTCTGCCACTTCATTACTCGTTCCAACACCTTCACTACAGCTGTTCTTGCTATCAAATATCTTGGGCCCGTCTTACCTGATACCCAAATCCTTAAATATTTCTTCTCCCCAATCCAATGCCATTGCAAATGCTTCCATCTGAGCGGCAGGGCTTCTGTTCCATGACGAATACCCGTATTAACCAAGAATTCTATGTAATAGGCACATAGTGTTCTCATCAATGCCGTTCTCGCTGTATAGCTACTCTTTTGCCAAGTCTCTGTATAACTTAGTAATTCCTTAATTTCTTCTGCTGTAAACGCAGGGCGGGGCTGGCTCTTTTTCCCCTTGCCATCTAACAGTGGGATAGCTTGATTTAATCCAATATAGCCACGATCACGGGCTAGATTAATCACACGAATGTAGGCGCTGGCGTGATTACGTTTAGTGCTCGCCATGGGAGTCTTGCCCATCTCACTAATACGCCATGACTCAAAGTCACCCAATAGTTCATTGGTAATTTGACCGATCTCATATTGCCCAAAGAATGGGATGAGATATTTGTTAATGGCAAAGGCATAGTCACGATAGATACGCTTACCCAGCTTGTTATGTAAAGCTTGAGCCATATTGGCTAGCTCATCTAAGGCGATCTGCTTAAAGGTTTTGGTCACAACCGCCAAGCCAGCACCAACTTTGACTTTGACGGTCTCGTAAATAGCGATTGCTTGGGTTTGGGCTAACTCAAAATCTTCTGTATTGGTCGATGCAGAATGCCATTGCCCATTAGGTAGCTTAAAACGACATTGCCATTTACTGCTTTTGGGGCGCCGAAACAGAGCTAATTCACCGCTTAACAATGATATTGTTTGAGGTGAACTTTGATTTGTATTGGCAGGGAAAAGCTGTTTAAGGTTTTGCAAGTTCGGCGTCTAGTTACGAGACGCTTACAAGCTTAGTTTCAGATTGGGGTTTGGTCGACCTGAAATTGCAATGTCCATGACCTTGAAAAATCGCCCATTAACTGTAGTAGCATTGTCTTATGTCAGACATATCCGATCTAACCAAAAAACTTATTGAATTTAGGGATGCTCGGGATTGGAAGCAGTTTCATAATCCCAAGGATCTAGCCATTGCCCTATCCATTGAATCAGGTGAGCTGCTAGAGGCATTTCTTTGGAAATCATCAGAACGGGCATCAAAGGATAAGGTTAAAGAAGAATTGGCTGATGTCCTTGCTTATGCCTTCTTACTTGCCAACGAATATGGGCTCGATGTTACAGAAATATTAACTGCGAAGATTGAGGCAAACAATCTCAAATATCCAGCGGATAAAGTCAAAGGCAGCGCCAAGAAATACAACGAGATCTAATCCTTAGCTCGCAGCCTGTCTTGAAAGTAAGCCTGGGTTTCTGGATCGGTGCAGAAGATATAACAACCCTTCATTCCACGAGTCATTAGAGTTCTGTAGGTATTTCTGATGATGCCATCGGCTTTCTGATTTGCCGCCTCTGGATCCGCTTTCAATAGCTTCTTATATCCACTGATTGATTTATCCGTCTTAGCTCTAGCTTTTGGATTTGTAATCACATTACCATCGCGAACTATTAAGTCACCCCCGATGATGACGCCTACGTAGTCAACTTCAAGCCCTTGACATGTGTGAATGCAGCCAACCTCTGATACCGAGTCTGGAGCTTGAATCCATAGGGAGCCATCTGTATCTAAGTTCCACTGCATTCCAAACGCATATTCGGGAAGGCTGATATCAAAGGCAGTCTTATCACCTCGACTAATCCAATTCCAGCAGTAGCCGGCAACCATCCTGGCCTTATTGTTAATCTTGTTTTTCTCAAAGATTAATTCCTTGAGCTCATTGGGTGTTGATAGAACCTGAAAGTCATATTCAAGCTCATCTAGCGTCTTATTAGCTGTTTCTCTAATTGCCAAAACATCATCTAGCCAAGCTAAATAACCGTCAGAGCCATTGCATCTAAATTGAGACTCCAGCGCCATATGATGAACCTTGGCACCTTCAAGTTTTGCCCATCCCTCAATTTCTTCTTTGCTGCCAATATCACTAAAGGTTACTTTCTGGTCTTCATCTATAAAGAAGATTGAGAGCTTGCTGGAGTGAATAATTTCCTTAACCTGGTTCTCGCCAATATTTTTAAACATTCCAGATTTTTCATTGAGGCGATGTGCCTCATCCACAATCAAAACATCAAATGCATTTTTCTCTAGCGAATGAAATGATCCTGACCCAGAAAATAAATTAGATATGGCCGACTTCCTCATTGAGCCAGTCAACTTAGCTTCATATACCGCCCGAGGTGCTGCGTTCTTGGTGATGTATTGAGCTACCAAACGTAACTGCTGAATAATATTCACCAATAGGTTTACAGCTACTACTGACTTCCCGGTTCCGGGGCCACCTTGAACAATCAATACATTCTTGTTTGTTGGAGAAGATTCTTTGGCCAATTTAATGGCAGTTTCAAATACCAGCTTCTGTTCATCAAGCATGATGAATTCAGGATTTCCGACAATCATTTTTGCCAAGCTATCTGCAAGGCTCTTGGAGGGCTTAATCTTTCCGTTTTCAATTCGGAACATTAAATCGGACTTGTCGCCGTACTTCACAAAGCCCTTAATGAAAGTCTTGAGCTTTTCTTTCTCTGCTTTGCCTTTTAGAAATACTGGGGCTTTTTCAAGATAAGGCTGATAAAAGCTATTCTTTATAACGCCATCTTCAACATAGTTATGAAGATAAGCGCATGGGGATAGGTGAATATTGTCGGTGTAGACGGTTTCATTTAGCTGGTTCAATAACTCACTATAAGACCAGGCCTGGTATGAAGGATGGCTTGTTTCGGCTACACCATGCTGAAACCTTGTTTTAACAATGGCATCCTTGTCCGTTAACTCTGCCGATTCCCACTGCTTTAACTCAACAATAACTACTTGATCTTTTTTTTCGTGATTCTGCCCAGTCAATATGAAATCAATTCTTTTTGATGTCTGCGGGATTGAATACTCAATGCTTACGCCTGCATCATTAGGAATTTCATCGTCATCCAAAACTGCACCCATATACCTCATGGACTCTTGCCAAGACCTCAGCTCATTTTTGGCTACTCGATGCCCAGTCTTTGCTTGGTATGTCGCCTCAATAATCTCGTGAATTTCATTTGAGAGTAAATGCCTTATGAAGCGTTCTTTGCTGGATTGATAAATGATCATTTTCATAATCATTTTATGCATATTTACCCATTGAATGGGTAAATATTGACTGGTTGCACTTTATTTGCTGCGAGCTTAATGTTGCAGCAAAAGCTTTACTGTCAGTTTTTTTGATGACAATTTCCGAACTTCGCAAAACATTGCTCGCCCAACTAGGGTCCACACAAAAACTCCCATCAAGGTCCGCGAGTGACCCAGCCATCTTTTCTCACTGGGATCTCCCAGACCAAGGGTCAGCAACAGTTCGCTTTCTGCCCGACGGCAACCCCGATAACCCATTCTTTTGGGTAGAAAGGGCAATGATTAGACTTCCCTTTAACGGCGTTCGGGGGCAAAGTGAATCCAAGCCATTGGTGATTTATGTCCCATGCATGGAAATGTGGAATGAGACTTGCCCCATTCTTGCCGAAGTCAGGGCTTGGCTTAAAGATCCCCAATTAGAGGAAATGGGGCGCAAATATTGGAAAAGGCGCAGCTATCTCTTTCATGGTTTTGTCCGCCAAAGTGATCTATCGGAGCCTGAAAAACCCGCAAATCCCATTCGCCGTTTTGTAGTCAGCCCCCAACTTTTCAACCTAATTCGAGCTGGGCTCCTTAATCCTAATATTGATGAATTACCTACCGATTACGTAAAAGGGCTGGACTTCAAGATAGTTAAAACCCATCTTAACGGCTTTGCCGATTACAACAAAAGTGACTGGATTTATAAGCAATCGGCTTTAAATGAAAAAAGAAAGCAAGCACTCACATCTATTAAAATACCGAATATAGATAGGCATCTTCCAAATAAGCCCAGCCAGCAAGAACAAAAGCTTATTAGGGAAATGTTTGAGGCAAGCATTGACGGAGAAACTTACAACCCAGAAAAGTGGGGCGAATTCTACAAACCAAGAGGCTTCTAATTTGTCGTGTTTCCCGACAATGGCTTCTTTTGGCTACAAACTTAGCAGAGCCGATGATGACAAATCTTCTACTTAAATACCCATTACCCTTCGATTTCTTACAATGTCCAAAACCCACATATGGAATAAAGATATTACAGTTGTTACACTTATTTCACTTAGTGTATTAAACTTTGCATAAGGTTTTCACAGAAAAACCTAAAAGTAAATCTCACGCGAAGGAATCAAAATGTCAGTAACACTCGATAAGAAATTGGAAGAGCCAATGTTGAGTGAAGAAGAATCAGTACTGGTTCGCTCGGCACAACGCTGCATCATGGCTGCACTGGATCACTCAAGAGCAAGCAAAATTGCCCTACTATCGGAGTCCGAAGAAGCGATTGATAAAGATACCCCCGTTCTTGAGTTACCCCCAAAAGTGCTGCGTTTTATGGCGAGAACCTTGGGCGCCATGGCAGAAGGCAAAACCATTCTTTTAATGCCCAAAGGGCAAGAACTTACCACGGTACAAGCCGCCCATTTTCTTAATGTATCCAGGCCTTTTCTATCCAAACTATTAAAAGAAGGAAAGATCCCCTTTAGGATGGTCGGATCGCACAGGCGAGTCACCCACGAGGATCTTGTAAGTTTCAAAACCTACATGCGGGAAGCCCAAGATCAAGCCATGCAAGACCTGATAGACCAATCTCAAGAATTGGGTATTGATTAAACATGGCTGGGACAGCAAGATATACGGCCATTTGGGATGCATGTGCAATGTATCCCATTAACGTCACTAATGTACTGGCCCAGCTTGCCATTGAAGGTCTTTATACAGCCAAGTGGACAAAGAAAATTGATGAAGAATGGGTTAGAGCAATTCTCAAGACACATTCAAACTTTACTCAAGAGCAGGCAAATAAGAGACTGGCTGCACTTCACGATGCAATTCCCGACTGGGAGGTGGATGAGGATCAGTATCTAGGTTTAATAGATGCCCTTAATCTTCCAGACCCCAATGATCGCCATGTCCTGGCAGCCGCAATTGCTGGGCATGCAGACTGCATTGTGACCTTTAATACCAAGGACTTTCCAACAGAAGAAATGGAAAAGCGCGGGATTGAGGTTTTACACCCGGATGATTTTATTTCCCTGCAATTAACCTTAGAGCCAGTGCCAGCCTTAACAGCAATTAAACATATCCGAGCTAGACTAAAGAACCCACCCAAAACTGCGCAAGAATACATTGAGCTATTAGAGCGAGTGGGGTTAGTTAGTACAGCCGAAAAACTTAAAGACGCCATTGAGCTAATCTGATCCTATCGGTTGGGCTTCCCGAAAAATGAAGTTAAGACAATAACAAATCCTCTTTCGGTAGGGGTCTAGTTACTAGACGCCTCTTAAAATTGTTCCATTTAGAACAGACAATTAACCATCCTCTATCCATCCGACCCCGTAGAATCAGCCCTGTTCGCCCTGAAGAATTTCAAACGGCTGATAGTCTGCTCCAAGATCTTTAAATATCTTTGCCAGCAAGTTTTCTAGGTATTTAGGCATCCTACTTCCCAGAATAACCAAGCCAAAAGACTCTCCAAATTTTGCCTGTATAAGAATCAAATTTTGATCATCTGAAATTGAAAATTTATATTCAAATTGATTATTTAAAACTACATTGGCACGACTTACTTTGGGCGATTTTCCATTGATATGGTTGAGCAATTCAAACACCTTATAGCCGCCATCCCTAATGACATTCGCATTGGTAAACCAATTTAGAACCAAACAATCGTCATTTTTAAGAATGAGGTTCGTCTCTTTATATAGAATCCCTTTAGCAAGCTTCTTTGCAAATACTCTTATTGCAAGCCTTGTTTCATCATTAACATTTAGCACGCCAGCCTCTTGATGTGTTTGCCCAGACTCTGGCTCAATCCCAAGCTGTCGATTGTTGGCTCTTGCCTCTATGGCCGAAGGTAAAAAGGTTTTGTAGAAGTCGGGTCTTTGACGATTTAAATTCATCATCATGCCTTTTAATTTTCCATCTGAATCGCCAAACTTGGGCGACCCCATCCTAACAATTACAGCAACGATCAAATCTTCATCAGAAGAATAGTTATTACATTTGGCGCATGATGGGAATTCAAATCCTTCGGGAGCTATTCTGCTTTGGAATAAAGCCCTGGGTGGGCAATGCTCAATTGTTGTTGCGTCCGTAGCACCGCCACAAAAAATACATTTTGGATGCGCCTTAATAAATCGTTGCACTTTGCTTTTCCGCTCTCCCATAATCAGACTCTACTACGCGAAATTGGTTTAGCAAAAAGATTTTTTAAAGGGCCAACACGACGCTGTCGATGCCATTTGGGAAATAATCAAAACCGCTGAGAGCCAATAGATTCGGTGCTTGTAGGGCGGTAGGTCGCAACCAGCTTAGACCCAATGTGCAGAACTGTTTTAGTCCTCTATCCTAGCTTTTCAATCCTCTGCTCTACCGACTGAGCTACCAGGCCAAGACTTGGAATTATAAATGAAAGTGTTCGTCAGCTTGGGAAAAGTGGAAAACTGTCCTTACTCTCGAAAAAATGCCTTAAATCCTTGATTCGCGGGGATGGCAAACCCTACTGCACGATAGTTGGTGGAGATGTAGCAATCCTCTTTTGATAGGAGTCTAATTACTAGACGCTCAGTTCTTCTTGGTTCAAAAGAGATTTTCTACTGGCAAGGTATTTGACACCTTTGGCTCCATAGTTTTCAGTATGGATTTGATTTGGCAACAGATGAAATACATCGCCCGCTAAGAAAGTGCTTTTTATGCCGCCGATGATGATGTCAATTTGACCCTCAATTATCAGGGCTTGAACTTCGTATGGGTGTGAATGTAAATCCAAAAAACCACCTACTTCACGCTCCACTAAAACCGGCTCGGGAAACCCCTCTTTTGTTAACTTCTCTATAAATACTTCTTGCTTCATTTATTTGGTAACCATCATTTATCAATCTTCATTGTAGTTACATTGCTGCTTTGCAAAAATGATCTAGGTCACACTACACCATCGTAATTCCCTTGATGCTTAATTGTCGTGCTTCCCAACAAATGGGGAGCAGACAATATGCGATCCTCTATCTATCGTGACCAGGCAAATCAGATTGAGCGGTCCAATACAATTGAGGCGCGATAACCTTGCTTACCGAGGTCACTATTAATTATTCAAGGAATGTCATGAATTTGAAGAAGTTTTTTGAACCCTTAAATATATTAAATAGCACTCCCGTGCCTTGGTCTGAGCATTGGAGGTCCGCAATTGGGGGGCTCTTAGGGGGCGGTCTGGTTGCATTTCTAGCGAAATTTATTGGGGACTTCGTTCAGATAAACGAATGGGCCATGGCATCCCTAGGTGCAAGCGCTCTTTTAATATTCGTATTGCCCTCAAGCCCAATGGCCCAACCTAAAGCAGTTATTGGCGGAAACATCATTTCAGCATTAGTAGGAATTTCGTGTGCCATTTTTATTCAAGACCCAAGAATTGGTGTGCCGGTTGCTATTGGAGTGTCTATATTTGCCATGCTTTTCTTTAACTGCCTTCATGCGCCAGCAGCTGCTACAGCCTTAAGCGCAGTTCTTGGTCATATTATTAGTTATCGCTTTGCACTGTTCCCGGTATTAATAGACTCGGTACTACTGGTATTAGCGGGCATTATTTACAATAGGGCAACAGGCAAATCCTATCCACACATACCGCAAGCTCATAGCCCCCAAGCAAAACCTAAAAATACCAGCCAAGATGACTCCTCTGAACTCAACTCGGTATTAGCCCAATACAAAGAATTTTTTGATATCAATACAGATGATCTCACCAATATCATCAAGCAAGTAGAGCTGCGCGCATACGAGCAGAAATTAAAGTCGATCACCTGCTCAAAGATTATGAGCGCCCCTGCAATTACGGTTCAAATGGCAACCCCTCTTGAGAAGGCCTGGATTTTGCTAAGAAAAAATCACATAAAAGCGTTGCCAGTAGTAGATAAAAATTCTAGGGTGATTGGCATCATTACTCTAGAAGATTTTCTACAATATGCTGCAGTAGACTTTGATCAGACATTTGGCCAAAGAATTAAAGGTTTTATGCGACAAGGCCTCACTCGATCCTCGGCTAAATTAATGGACGCCTACCCCAATGCAGTAGGTCAAGTGATGCGAAAGCCTGTAAGAGTCATAAGCTCCAATCGCAATGCATTAGATTTAGTCGATATCTTCGAAGGTCACGGCCACCATCACCTGCCCGTTATCGATCAAAACCAAACTTTGGTTGGAATTCTCACTCAATCAGACTTTGTAAGAGCAATTCATAGCTCCCTACAATCGACCTGATGATTGGACCCTTGAGAAGGTGGCACTTTGGCCCGAGCAGCATGCAATTTTCTATAGCTATCGATCAATCGGTGATGTCGCTCTAGACCTTCCAACTTCATGCTAGTTGGCGTCAAACCATAAAAACGGATAGTGCCCTCCACAGATCCGATGACCGCATCCATTCTGGAATCACCAAACATTCGACGGAAGTTGGCTTCGTAATCCCCGATAGCCAAGTCCTCATTGAGTAGCGTCTCTAGCACTACATCCAAGGCTTGATAAAACAATCTGCGTTCAACGGTGTTGTCGTTGTATTGCAAGAAGGCGCCCACCAATTCGTGAGCCTCCTCAAATTGCTTTAAAGCAAGATGAATAAGCAACTTCAACTCCAGCACTGTTAGCTGACCCCAAACTGTATTTTCGTCAAATTCAATACCGATCAACGAAGCAATATCACCGTACTCATCAAGCTCGTTATTTTCTAAGCGCTCAAGCAATGCAGCGAGGGCTTTATTGTCCAGACGATGTAAATTCAAAATATCAGCACGAAATAAGAGGGCTTTATTGGTGTTATCCCAGATCAAATCTTCTATTGGATACACTTCGGAATAGCCCGGTACCAAGATACGACAGGCAATTGCACCTAGCTGATCGTATACCGCCACGTATGCTTCTTTGCCAAGAGACTCAAGAATGCCATACAAGGTGGCTGCCTCATCCACATTCGAGTTTGTGCCTTGGCCAGAAAAGTCCCACTCAACAAAATCATAGTCTGACTTACTGCTAAAAAAACGCCACGACACAATGCCACTTGAATCAATAAAGTGTTCAACAAAATTATTGGGCTCGGTCACCGCCTCACTTGCAAAAGTGGGTGGAGACAAATCATTTAGACCTTCCAAACTACGGCCTTGCAGCAGTTCTGTCAAACTGCGTTCAAGCGCCACCTCTAAACTGGGATGCGCTCCGAATGAGGCAAACACGCCACCGGTTCGGGGGTTCATCAAGGTGACGCACATCACTGGGTACACGCCCCCCAAGGAAGCATCCTTAACTAGCACTGGGAAACCCTGCTCTTCTAGAGCACGAATACCCGCCAGAATATCGGGATACTTTTCTAGCACTTCTTGAGGTACATCTGGCAGGGCAATTTCGCCTTCCAGAATTTCTCTTTTAACAGCGCGCTCAAAAATCTCCGACAAACATTGCACCTGTGCTTCAGCAAGGGTATTGCCAGCACTCATGCCGTTGCTACCATAGAGATTTTCAATCAGATTAGATGGGAAATAGATAATTTCACCATCAGACTGCCGCTCATATGGTAATGAGCAAATCCCTCGCTCTACATTCCCCGAGTTAGTGTCAACGAGATGTGACGCTCTTAGCTCACCATCAGGGTTATAAATTTGCAGGGAGTAAGCATCCAGAATTTCAGCGGGTAGCGCATCCTTGGGTCCGGACTGAAACCAGCGCTCATTTGGGTAGTGGACAAAGCTTGCCTTAGCCAGGTCTTCACCCCAAAATACGCCGGCATAAAAATGGTTATTGCTTAAGCGCTCGATATACTCACCCAGGGCTGAAGCAAGTGCGCTTTCTTTGGTCGCACCTTTGCCATTGGTAAAGCACATTGGTGAATGCGCATCACGAATATGCAAAGACCACACATTAGGAATAATGTTGCGCCATGAGGCGATTTCAATCTTGATTCCTAAATTGGCCAAGATGCCAGACATATTGGCGATGGTTTGCTCCAGCGGCAGATCCTTGCCAGCAATATAGGTGCTGCTCTTAGGATCTGGCTTCAACGACAATAAAGTCTGTGCATACGCATCAAGATTTTCCACCTCCTCAATGACAAACTGCGGCCCAGCTTGAACTACTTTTTTAACTGTACAACGCTCAATCGATCGCAATATACCCTGGCGATCTATAGCAGAAATATCCTCAGGCAACTCAACTTGGATCTTGAGAATCTGTTGGTAGCGATTATCCGGATCAACAATATTATTTTGTGAGAGTCGGATATTTTCCGTAGAGATATTGCGCGTATTGCAATACAGCTTCACAAAATACGCCGCACATAAAGCGGAAGAAGCTAAGAAGTAATCAAAAGGGCCTGGGGCAGAACCATCACCCTTATAGCGAATAGATTGGTCGGCAATGACTGTGAAGTCATCAAACTTCGCTTCAAGACGCAGCTTATCGAGAAAGTTGACCTTAATTTCCATGGGGATAATTCCAAAATGGTGTGGCCGCCATTATCCATCGGAAAGCCAAGAGCAGGTGATCCAAACTCAGGGCTAGCTGCCAATATGAGTGTTAAAGGCTAACTCTCGCTTTTGTTGCGCGAGGTATCAATCCCAAGGGCTTTGAGCTTGCGATAGAGATGGGTGCGCTCTAGGCCGGTGTACTCAGATATTTTTGTCATGCTACCGCCCATGATGAGCATCTGATGCTCAAAGTAAGCCTTTTCAAATAAATCCCTAGCCTCTCTGAGGGGGAGGTCAAAATAGGTTTTAGCAATTCCACTGATATATTCACCCTCTGGCGGCAATAGCGCCGACTCCACCACTGCCGTCTTTGGAACAGAAGTACTTGCGGGTGTACCTTGCGAAATCTTTCCCTCTTCAGGCTCAACAAATTTTGGCGAGCTTTCGAGAGCCTTGCTAACGGTCTTTAATAGCTTTTGCAAAGCAATTGGCTTTTCGAGAAAGTTAAGGGCACCAATGCGAGTTGCCTCAACCGCGGTATCGATAGTGGCGTGTCCCGACATCATGACTACTGGCATCGTCAACTGACCGGTCTTTGACCACTCCTTTAATAGCGTAATGCCATCGGTCTCCGGCATCCAGATATCAAGCAAGACCAAATCGGGGCGCATCTGCTCACGAATTTTTCGCGCTTGTGCTGCACTTTCCGCCGCATAAATAGTATGGCCCTCATCCGTCAAAATCTCATTTAAGAGCTCACGGATGCCCATCTCATCGTCGACCACCAAAATACTAGCCATTCTTATGCCGCCTCTTTAGCGAGATTCATAAACAATATTGATACCTGCGCACCAACCACTAACTCTCCCTGCATACGATTACGAATTTCTATTTTGGCACCATGATCATCAATAATTTTTTTAACTACAGCCAAACCTAGTCCCGTGCCTTTAGTTTTTGTTGTTACATACGGCTCAAATGCTCTGACTAATATCTTAGCTGGAAATCCGGAGCCTGAGTCACTTATTGTCAGTCGTACCGCATGTTGCACAACCCCCTCGGTCTCGCCATAGGGCACTAGTTTTGTTTTTACTTCCACTGGTGCATTCTGGTTTGGGCCCTCTAAGGTCGCGTCTTGTGCATTCTGTAACAAATTGTGGATGACCTGTCTTAACTGAGTTGTATCGCCCATAATATCTGGACAACTCATGTCTAAATCTATTTTGATCGGACTGCCTTCATATAGCCCCAAGATTTCAGTGGTTAAAGTATTGATCGACACTGGTTTTAACTGGGGCGCTGGTGTCTTTGCAAAATCCCTAAAGTCATTGACCATCTCTTTCATCGCTTGAACTTGACGAATAATAGTTTGCGTACTGCGATTCATCATTTCTTCCTGCTCGGGATTTAATTTTCCTGCCAGCTTATGCTGCAAACGCTCTGCAGAAAGCTGGATTGGAGTCAAAGGATTTTTGATCTCGTGTGCCAAACGCCTTGCAACCTCGCTCCAGGCAATTGAGCGCTGGGCACTAACCACATCAGTAATGTCATCAAAGACCACCATACGTAAGTCTTGAGCAAGCTCTGTACCACGCACAAAGAGGGTTACCCCTAGCTCATTCTCAAACTCATTGGTTGTGTGTAATTGAATTTGCTTTTGCCATACAGGCGCATCTTGCTGCTCACTCTTCAGCCGCTCTTTTGAGTCGCCCTCTGTGCCACTGGCAACCGCTAGTTTCATCGTTGCAAAGCCATCTTTAATCGCCTGCTCAAACTCCAGTAATGCAGGGATCTCACTCAGAGGCCTGCCATCAAGTTGAGTTAGGTCTTTAGCAAAAATACGATCTGCTCCAGCGTTACTTGAGACAACATTGAAGTTTTTATCAAAAATGCAAACCCCGGCAGTTAAATTTCCCAGTACCGTCTCTAAAAAGGTTTTTGATTCCTGCAATGAATTACGCGTATCCGAAAGCTGCCTGGTCATCACATTAAACTGGCGAGTGAGCATACCTAACTCATCGCCAGTATCTAATTCTGGCTTGGGCGATAAATCTCCCTGTGCCACTGCTTGCGTTCCCCTGAGCAACATTAGTAGAGGCCTAGCTAGCTGGCGACCAAGCAGTAGGGCCAGAGTAACCGCAACAAATAAGGAAAAAAATAAAGTTAAGGTCAGGGTACCAGCAAACATTTTGCGCAACCCGGCGCGCCCCAAGGCTTTTTCTTGATAGTCGCTATAAGCAGCCTGTACCGCCATCGTATTTTTAGTAATGCCCTCTGGCATTACTTTTATCAACTGCAAATACCAAAGCTCTTTTTGGTATTGAGGGTTTAGTCCAAAACCATGTCCGCTGGCGCGCTGCTCTTTTGTAAGTGGAATGATTGCACGCAAGCGGTAGGCCTGTGGTTGGCTTGAAGTTTGTGGTTCATCAATCAACCCTGCGCCTTTTAATTTAGATGCTTGATTCATCAGGTCTGCTGACGGCGGGCTTGAGGGTGTTTGCAATGCCGCTGAGGCTGCAGTAGCAACTACCACTTGTTGACCATTGAAGATCGTAATTTCTTGCAGGCCAAACTGATCGCGCAGACGAGACAACAAGAGCGTTAGTTCCGCTGGGCTTGCTTGATTTGGTGAGCTTTGAATTTGATCAGCAACTATTCGTCCCTCGTCTTGCAACTCTTGAAGCGAACCACTTAAGGTTGCGCGCCCCAATTCCAGCCCAGCCTCTAGGGCAGATTCGACCTTCACATCAAACCAAGTTTCAATACTACGTGATACAAACTGCATGGATACGCCGTAAAGAATGAGGCCCGGCACAACACCCACTAAAGCAAAAATCATTGCCAACTTCGCAATCAGCCTTGTGCCAAATCGCCCCTGATACCAACGAATTGCGATGACTACCACCAGAGTTAGAATCACCAAAGTGAGGCCAATGCCGATCACTACGTTGGCTGCATAAAGCCAAATAAAATAGTTATCAAAAAACTCGGTATTCGATGAGGCCACCAAAAGCATTACCAACAATAGCAATGCGAACACGCCGATAACACCAGCCGCGATCGGAAGAAATCGCCTTCTAAGCGCGACCTTATCGAGAAAGTTCAAATTAATGAGGTCTGACAATATTGTCATCGCGCAAATATATTAGGGCTGTTAAAGGAGAATGGGAAGCGCACCCAGTCACTCGAAACATTCCAGTCGCGATTATTTAATGCATTGACCTGAAATGGTTTTGGCAGCTTGCTTAAATCTAAAGTCATACGCAATCCCGCGCTATAGGATTTACCTTGGTCTACTTGCGAGCTATCAAAAACGTGCCAGCCGCCAATACTGCCTACGGCTTGCAATGCTTCTGGCATTGTTTTTGCAGTAAAGGTAAAGCCATCAGATGCAATACGATATTGCTGAGTCAGTGGCTGATAAGAAAGGCGGGTTTGCCTTTGAGCAACCGCAGCCTTCTCCTCAAACCAATACCAACGGCCCCGAGTTAATTCAAATTCAGTTTGAAAATATAAAACTACGCCTTTTTGTACCGCCTCTTCAAGGCCGGGGGCTAATTCAATTTTAAATGCCGCATTTAACAACCATTCATTATCCGAGCGCTCAATCTCAGCAGATTTGATTTTGATGCCCTCTGCCCTAGCAGTGACCGAGACAAAACTCAGCGCCACCAGGCAACAAAAGATAAATTGTTTAATGCGTTGGCTCATGAACCATTTTTCTTAAACAAGGCATAGTAAAAGCCATCATTGGCTTCTGTGGGCAAAATCTGCCCCGGCGAACTTAATCGTACCGCATTGGCATGCTCGGTCGCAAACCATTGCGCCTGATCTTCGCCCTCTTCAGGAAAAACTGAGCAAGTTACATATAAAAGCAGGCCCTCTGGCTTTAGCATCTTCCATGCTTGAGCCATAATTTCACGCTGCTTATGCTGCAAAGTCCGAATATCGGCCTCACGCCTTAAAAAAGGAATATCGGGGTGGCGAGAAACAATGCCTGAGGCAGAGCAAGGCGCATCAAGTAAGATTTTGTCAAAAAGCTGGCCATCCCACCAAGCTGCTTTTGATGCATCACCCCGCACCACACGCACATGCTCCGAACTTAAGCGCAGGCGATCTAGGTTTCCAGTAATTTTCCCCAGGCGCCCCCCATCGAGCTCAAGGGACAGCATTTCACAATCTGCGAGCTCCAACAAATGTGCCGTTTTTCCACCTGGGGCAGCACATGCGTCCAATATCTTCTCACCTGGCTGCGGGTTTAACAGGGTTGCTGCCACCTGCGCACCGCTATCCTGCACTGAAACAGCCCCACTATAAAAACCTGGCAAGTCAATCACTGGCACCGGATCTCTTAAGAGTAAAGCGGAGTTTAGTTTGACTCCAGCCACCTCTTCAATAGGGGTAGCAGCAATATTGGCCTCATTTAATAATTCTTGATACTGGTCTCGCGTGTATTGACGTGTATTCACACGCACAATTAATGATGCACGTTGGGCCTGTGCGATTTGCAATCCTTGCCACGACTTTGGATAGTTGCGCTTTAGATTGGCACGCCACCAGGGCGGGAAAAACATTGGGATCGGATCGGGTGGGTAACGCACCTCTCCTTCGGGTGGGTTGACAATGAGGCTAACCTTTCGGAGCACCGCATTTACTAAACCCTTGGCATACAAGGTCTTGTCATACTGCTCGCAAGCCTGCACTGCTTGATCAACGATAGTGTGTGCTGCATACCCCTTGCCATCTGAGGTTCCCTGTAAAAATAGCGCAATGGCAACACTCAAAAGATGATCCACTTCAACCGGGGGTGGTTTTGGGATAAATTGCTTGATCAGCTCATGTGAACGAACCCATTTTCGCAAAGCATCAAATGTCAGGCTTTGCACAATCGGGCGCTCATGAGGCTCAAGCTGATCGAGCACCTCAGTAAGAGAGCGGCCACTCATCACCTCTCCAACGGCCTGTGCCGAAATAGTAATGGCCTCTGAAAGTGGCAGGCTACGTAATGTTTTGTGATCAGTCAACCGATTCCCTTTGGAAATGCACTGCATTGTGTTGCGCCATGATGAGCTGCAAAATTGCACTGGCTGGCATGCGCTTGCCGCCTGGTCTTTGCATCTCAAGTATTTCAATTACGTCTTTGCCGCACTGTATATAAACACCCTCATCATGCACACCCAATACTTGACCTGGCTGCCCCACAGGAAATGACCGCTCCTGGCTAGCAACGCGAGAATTCCAGAACTTGAACGTTACACCCACAGCCGAGCTGTTGGCCCCAGGAAAAGGATTGAAGGCCCGAATTCGATAATCAATTTCTGCAGCACTCAAACTCCAGTCAATATCCGCTTCGTTCTTGAGTATTTTTTCTGCATAGGTCACACCATCGCTCAATTGGGCTGTTGTGTGCAATGGGCCACGCGACTCAAGTAAGCGCAATGTTTCATTAATTAATTCTGCGCCCAAGCTTGCAAGACGGTCATGCAGGGTGGCGCTTGTTTCATGATTTGCAATCTCAATTTCACGGACCAACACGGTATCGCCCGTATCTAGGCCCGCATCCATTTTCATAATGCTGACACCCGTTTTTAGATCGCCCGCTTCTATTGCCCTTTGAATTGGGGCCGCTCCACGCCAGCGAGGTAAAAGTGAGGCGTGGATATTAAAACAACCCAATCGCGGTGGCGCCTCTGCAAGATCAAGAATTTCCTGAGGAAGAATCAACCCATACGCAACTACCACCATTACATCAAAATCGGTATGGGCTAGTTGAGCATAAGCAGCCTGAGCTTCGAGTTGCTTGCTTGAATCAGTGCTATTGCGCTTAAGCGACTCTGGCTGCAAAACAGGAATATTTTTTTCTAGTGCAAATTCTTTAACGGGACTGGCTTGCAAATGCATGCCTCGGCCCGCACGCCGATCCGGCTGTGTCAGCGCCAAAACAATTTGATGTCCGGCAGCATCGATAGCGCGCATGGCTTGTGCTGCAAATTCTGGGGTACCAGCAAAAACAATTTTCATGAGGTGCGCTTAGCGCTGACCCGCCAACTCTTTGGCGCGTTTTTTCATTTTGAGTGAAATGCGATTTCGCTTCAAAATGGAGAGGTACTCAACAAAGACTTTGCCCTGTAAGTGATCCATTTCGTGTTGCAAACAAACTGATAAAAGGCCATCGGCCTCTATTTCAAACTCCTTGCCATTGATATCAAGTGCTTTCACTCGAATATGGTCCGGTCTTTCAACTTCATCATAGTATTCGGGCACAGAGAGGCAGCCCTCACGCCACGCCTTCTTTTCTGGGCTGGCCCAAACGAGCTCTGGGTTAATGAATACCATGAGCTCGTTTTGGTTTTCTGAAACATCAATCACCACAATCCGCTCATGAATATCTACTTGCGTGGCCGCAAGACCAACTCCAGGGGCGTCATACATTGTGTCCGCCATATCGGCAACAATTTTCTTTATGCGCGCGTCTACCTGGGTGACCGGTTTGGCAACCTTATGCAAGCGCGGATCGGGATAACAAAGGACTGGTAATAGAGCCATGTAGGAATTATCCAACAGAGTAATCAGTCTGTCCCAATTGCTGAAAATAAACCTGCACTCAAAATAAGCTGATGCAAACCCTCTCTCCAGCACATCCCCACTATCCAAAGAGATTTCATGATCTTTACGACCCCCCAAAACTCCTCTATATAGATGGGGATCAAACACTCCTAGCGCGCCCCATGATTGCGATTGTGGGGGCAAGAATGGCCACACCAACTGGAATGCATCACGCCAGGGTCTTTGCGCAAACCCTTTCAAAGGCTGGGTTCCTAGTGATTTCAGGTTTGGCGCGCGGTATTGATGGGGCCGCCCATCGCGCCTGTCTTGAGTTAGGCCCTGGATTTTCAACCATTGCAGTCTGTGGAACGGGGTTAGATAGGGTCTACCCTCCAGAACACCTTAATTTAGCTCAATCTATTGCCGCAGAAGGGCTATTAATATCGGAACATCAACCGGGAGTGGGTGCAAAAGCATTTCATTTCCCGCGCCGCAATCGCCTGATTGCTGCGCTAGCACTGGGGGTGGTTGTTATTGAGGGCGCAGAGCGCTCGGGCTCACTGATTACGGCCCGGCTTGCATGTGAGTTGGGGCGAGAGGTCTTTGCTCTCCCTGGCGCCATTCATCACCCCCTCAATGCAGGCTGTAACCGCTTAATTCAGGAGGGGGCAAAGCTAGCAAACTCTCCAAAAGACGTTCTAGAGGAGCTCTTAATTTAGATGAATCCATTTTTAACCAATTAAAAGTCATGTTTTATATGATTAATAAAATGAGTGAGCACTTACTAATAATTTTTTGTTTTTCGTGTAGCAAGGCTATTTTGGACTTTTACTAATTTATCGGTTAATAATAAAAAAGGGTGGATCGCTAGACTAAATCCCAATTTGGTTTAAATTGATCATCCCTTTTCCCCATTAAAAACAGAGTTTCAGGCTCATATTTAGGCAAACGCGTGGCTAAAGCATCTACCAAAAGCAGCTCAAAAACATCAAGTATTGACCACCCCAAGGCGCTCATCATTGCCGAGAAGCCATCGGTTGCTAACGATATTGCAAAGGCACTGGGCGGGTTTACGAAATACGACGATTATTTCGAAAGTGATGATTATGTAATTTCATCTGCCGTTGGCCACCTGCTCGAAATTGGTGCCCCTGAAGAATACGACGTGAAACGTGGCAAATGGTCTTTTGCCAACCTACCCGTAGTGCCTCCTTATTTTGACTTACGCCCCATTGTCAAAACCGAATCTCGCTTAAAAGTGTTGCAAAAGCTAATCAAACGCAAGGACATTGACACCCTAATCAATGCATGCGACGCAGGACGTGAGGGCGAACTCATTTTCCGCCTCATTGCACAGCACGCCAAAGCTCCGCAGCTAGTCAAACGTCTTTGGTTGCAGTCTATGACTCCAAACGCCATTCGGGAAGGGTTTGTATCACTACGTAGCGATGAGGATATGCAGCCGCTGGCCGATGCCGCTCGCTGCCGCTCAGAAGCGGATTGGTTGGTTGGCATTAATGGTACGCGGGCCATGACCGCATTTAATAGCAAAAGCGGAGGCTTCTTTTTAACCACCGTAGGTCGTGTCCAAACACCAACGCTATCCATTGTTGTGGAGCGTGAAGAATTAATTCGCAAGTTTGTTTCCAAAGACTACTGGGAAGTAAAGGCTGAATTTATTGCGGCGGCCGGGGTATACGAAGGCCGTTGGTTTGATCCAAAGTTTAAAAAAGATGTTGCTGCACCAGATGCGCGTGAGAATCGCCTCTGGAGTGAGGCAGCCGCCCAAAGCATTGTGGCGGCATGTCGCGACAAAAAAGCTACCGTCACAGAGGAAGCAAAACCGGCAACGCAACTTGCCCCCCAATTATTTGACTTAACTAGCTTGCAACGCGAGGCGAATGCGCGCTTTGGCTTCTCCGCAAAAAATACATTGGGCTTGGCACAAGCTTTATATGAACGCCATAAAGTACTTACCTACCCTCGTACTGATGCAAAGGCGCTGCCAGAAGATTATTTGGATACCGTCAAACAAACGATGGAAAACCTGGCGAAGCATTCTCAAGAATATCGGCCATTTGCCGAACAAATCTTAGCGGGTGACTCGAAAGATTCAAAAACCAAGTCAGGCACCGGGTGGATTAAGCCAAACAAAAGAGTTTTTGATAACTCCAAAATCTCAGATCACTTTGCAATCATTCCAACATTGGAATCTCCTAAATCATTAAGCGAACCAGAGCAAAAACTGTATGACCTGGTGGTACGTCGCTTCTTGGCAGTGTTTTATCCCGCGGCTGAATTCCGCGTCACCACTCGCATCACCGAAGTATTGGGCCATCACTTCAAAACCGAAGGGCGCGTACTTGTGAATCCTGGTTGGCTAGCCGTCTACGGCAGATCCAACCAAGCGGATGACGAGCTCGTAGCTGTGCAAGAGGAGGAAACCGTTCAAACGGAATCCATCGCTGCAATCCCCTTGAAAACTAAACCCCCGGCACGCTATACAGAGGCTACTTTGCTCTCAGCAATGGAGAGTGCGGGCAAATGGGTGGATGATGATGAGATGCGCGAAGCCATGGCCGAAAAAGGTCTTGGAACCCCAGCTACGAGGGCTGCAATTATTGAGGGCTTACTTGCTGAAAAATATATAGTACGCGAAGCCCGCGAATTAATACCCACAGCAAAAGCATTTCAGCTGATGACCCTATTGAGGGGTTTGGACGTAGAGGAATTAACGCGTCCGGACCTGACTGGTAGCTGGGAAAACAAACTATCCCTTATTGAGCGTGGGCAGATGAAGCGCGACACCTTCATGCAAGAGATTGCCCAAATGACCCAGCGCATTGTCAAACGTGCCAAAGAATATGACAGCGATACCATTCCTGGCGACTATGCAACCCTGTCTACGCCTTGCCCGCATTGCAAAGGCTCAGTCAAGGAAAATTACCGGCGTTTTGCTTGTGAGAAATGCGGCTTTACCATCAGCAAAACACCCGGTGGACGAGCCTTTGAATACCCTGAAGTAGAAGAGCTATTGCGGGAAAAAACGATTGGACCATTGCAGGGATTCCGCAGCAAAATGGGTAGGCCGTTTGCAGCCATCATTAAGTTGTCTGAAATTCCGGAAGATGATGCCGATTATCCAAACGCCGGATTTAAGTTGGAGTTTGACTTTGGTAACACCCAAGGAGATGAAACTGAGGCTGTAGACTTTACTGGACGATTCGCATTGGGTGTATGTCCAAAATGTTCCGGTGCGGTTTATGAAGATGGCATGCGTTACGTCTGTGAAAACAACACCGGACCAAACAAAACCTGTGACTTCAAAACCGGGAAGGTTGTGCTCCAACAAGAAATATCTGCTGAACAAGTTCAAAAGTTACTCAAAGAAGGCAAGACAGACTTGTTAGCCAACTTCAAGTCCAATCGAACGGGTCGAGGATTTAAAGCTTATTTAGCCTTGGGTCCTGATGGAAAAATTGGTTTTGAGTTTGAAGCCAAGGCGCCCAAGGCGGAGGGCGCTGCTAAGGTGCCGGCGAAGAAACGCGCCGGTGCTAGTGCCGCCACCAAATCAGCAGCCAAGCCAAAACGTGCGTCTAAGGCTAAATCATCTTCAAGCACTTGAGCGCAAATCAGCTTGGCCGCTAGAGCCGACCATAAAATGCCCCTCGAACCCAGGGCAGTAGCGAGGAATACCCCTGGGCGCTGAACAAGCCGTCCAATGATAGGCAGTCGATCCCCAGCAACACAACGCACCCCCACAAAGCTGCCTTCCCCCTTTAGATCTGCACAACTGGCCTGCTCATAATCAAGCAAGCGTCTTGCCTGTTCGCGATTAAAGTCATCACTGCTTTGGCGAGCACGCAGATCTTCCTCGCCCTCATCAAAACTAGAGCCCACTACCCAGCGGTAGTCACTACCTTCAAACTCCTGAGCCGGCAAACAATATCCATCGCCCGAAAGAGCGACCTTAGGAAGCCTGTTTGCCCATTCTGATTTTTTTGATACTGAAAAAATACTTAACTGTCCGCGTACTGGCTTTAGTGGAAGCCGAATATCAACGCTTGCCATTAAGGCTTTTGTGCCCATTGCTGCAGCAATAATGACCTTATCCGAGCTCACAATCGATTGCTTATCTTTGTTGAGCAAAGCCCACTTTCCATCAAGCCATTGTAGGCTCTCAACGCCAACACCCCAAAGACACTGAAGATGCTCGTGCGGGGATAATAAGCTTTGCGCAGCTATGCTTAAATCTAAAGATGCACCCCGCGGTAGCCAAACTCCGCTTTGTGAAATGCCGCAAGTTTTCTGAGCCTCTTTTGCGTCCAATGCCAGAGCCATTTGCTCGTCTAGGCCTAAAGAGCGCAAATATTGAGTCATCTCTTCGCGATGAAATGTTTTGCCACTTCTTGTTGGTTGAAATACGCCGTGCTGATTCCAAGTTGCGCCCCAGCGTTCCTCGGCCAATAAAAAAGCGACGCGGGTTAGGCGCAGCAGGCGAGGTGAGCCCCTCCCAATATGAGGGTGGGCTATCGCATAAGGGTGACTTGAGCAGGCAGCTGCGGGACCGGTAGCGCTATCAATCAGACAGACTGATTTTCCCAGTTGCAGTAACTCATTGGTAATGGTTGCGCCTGCAATACCAGCCCCAATCACCACTATTTCATGGTGTTGGGGTTTAGACATGTAATTTAAATATGGGGCGGATTTTAGTATTAGGCGTTTAAGCGCTCTTCAATCTTCACGCGCGTCTCTAAAAGTTCTTTTGGGAGACGGTCGCCAAGATGTTCAAACAATTCGGTATGTAGCTTTAACTCCTCCTGCCAATCTTCTGCGGCAATCGCAATAGCCTTCGAGAATTTTTCAGCAGAGAAATCTAAGCCGCCCCAATGCATGTCAGCATACTCGGGAGAAATTCCAAATGGTGTTTCTACTCCACTTGCCTTGCCCTCGGCACGACCCAAAATCCAAGAGAGTACGCGCATATTTTCTCCAAAACCAGGCCACACAAATTTACCATCTTCGTCTTTACGGAACCAATTAACGCAGTAAATTTTTGGAAGTGTGGCGCCCTCAGCTGATAGCTTTTTACCCATATTGAGCCAGTGCTGGAAATAATCGCTCATGTTGTAACCAGCAAAAGCAATCATTGCAAATGGATCGCGGCGTACAACACCTACCTTGCCAGTAATCGCTGCGGTAGTTTCTGAGCCCATGGTTGCAGCCATGTAAACCCCTTCAATCCAATTACGCGCTTCGCTTACTAGCGGTACGGTAGTCGAGCGTCGCCCACCAAATAAGAAAGCATCAATTGCAACACCCTCGGGATTATCCCAATTGGGATCAACAGCGGGGTTATTTGTTGCAGCTACAGTAAAGCGAGAATTTGGATGGGCTGCCTTGCGTCCAGCAGCACCATCTGCAGGGGTCCAATCTTTTCCTTGCCAGTCAATTAAATGGTCTGGCGGCGTATCGGTTAGGCCTTCCCACCACACATCGCCGTCATCAGTTAAGCCAACGTTCGTAAAGATCACATCTTGATTTAAAGAATCAATACAGTTTTGATTGGTTTGACGATTGGTGCCAGGAGCCACACCAAAATAACCAGATTCTGGATTAATCGCAAATAAACGTGTTTTACCTGTGACAGGGTCTTTGCGAGGCTTGATCCATGCGATGTCATCGCCAATGGTTGTGACTTTCCAACCCTCGAAACCTTTGGGGGGAATCATCATGGAGAAATTGGTTTTTCCGCAAGCAGATGGGAATGCAGCTGCAATATGGTATTTCGTACCCTCAGGTGAAGTGACGCCAAGGATCAACATATGCTCAGCCAACCAACCTTGGTCACGCCCCATATTAGATGCAATCCGCAATGCAAAACATTTCTTGCCCAACAATGCATTACCGCCATAACCCGAACCAAAAGACCAAATCTCTCGTGTCTCTGGATAGTGAACGATATATTTGGTTTTGTTATTTGGCCAGGCCATATCCTTTTGACCGGCCATTAAAGGCACGCCAACTGTGTGTACACAAGGAACAAAATCGCCATCTGCGCCCAATTGATCAATCACTGCTTTTCCCATGCGGGTCATCAACTTCATATTGATAGCAACATAAGGACTATCAGAAAGCTCAACGCCAACGTGTGCAATTGGTGATCCAATTGGCCCCATTGAAAATGGCACTACATACATTGTTCTACCGCGCATTGAACCATCGAAGAGTGGCTGCAGGGTTGCTCGCATTTCACTTGGCTCCACCCAATTGTTGGTTGGGCCAGCATCTTCTTTTTTCGCAGAACAAATAAATGTGCGATCCTCGACTCGAGCTACATCATCTGGATCAGAAAGCGCCAAAAAGGAATTTTTACGTTTAGCTGGATTGAGGCGTTTAAAGACGCCGGCCTTCACCAACTTTTCGCAAAGCATTTCGTATTCTGCCTCGGAGCCATCACACCAATAAATATGATCTGGTTTGGTAAGGGCTGCCGTATCAGCAACCCACCGAATTAATCGTTTATTTTTAACGTAGTCTGGTGCGTTTACATTGACTACTGCCTGATTATTTGTGGTCATCAAGTCCCCCATTCGGTGTTTTTATGGTCTGACGAGTTTAGCATTTTGGGCTTGTTTTTTTGATCAAGCCAATGAGTGCAAACCCTTTATTTACCGATGCAAAACTGGCTGAAAATTTTTCCCAAAAGATCGTCTGGAAGGAGTTTTCCTGTAATTTGACCCAAATGGTCTTGTGCCAAACGCAGCTCTTCGGCAAATAATTCAAGAGAAATGTTGCCATTTGCCGCAAATACTTCTGATTTTTTTAAGTGTTCGGCGGCACGCTCGAGGCAATCTAAATGCCTACGCCTTGCCAAAATCGCGCCCTCCTGAGAGCCGCTCCACCCAATAATTTCTAAAATTTTTCTCTTTAGGCCATCAACACCTTCGCCTGTTTTTGCCGATATAAACAAAGTCTCTTCATGGGCTGTTTTTTTAAGCTCGGGGGCCAATAAATCCGCCTTATTGATGACCTCTAATACAGGGCATTTTGGTGGCAGCTCCTTCAATATTTGTGACTTTAAATCGCCATCAATGAGCTCATCTGTTTGGTTTGAGTTTGGATCTTTCAAAAAGATCACCAAGTCAGCCAAACGAATGGCCTCCCAAGAGCGCTCAATCCCTTTTGATTCAACTAAATCATCGGTTTCGCGCAAGCCCGCGGTATCAATGATGTGCATTGGTATGCCGTCTATATGGATGCTCTCTTTAATACGATCCCTAGTGGTTCCAGCGATAGGGGTAACAATGGCAACTTCTTCTCCAGCAAGTCGATTTAGTAATGAGCTTTTACCAACATTCGGGGCCCCCGCTAAAACCAACTGGACTCCATCTCGCAATAGCTTTCCTTGTTTTGCGTTTTCTCTTAAGGATGACAACTTGGCGCTCACAGCTTGAAGTCGTTGTTTGGCTTGTGCGTTTTCCAAAAACTCGATTTCTTCTTCGGGAAAATCGAGTGTGGATTCCACCAAAATTCTTAATTGAGTAATTTCTTCAATCAAACCATCCACATCAGCAGAGAAGGCGCCCTGTAAAGAACGCGCGGCTCCTCGAACGGCGGCCTCGCTTTGCGCATCAATTAAATCGGCGATGGCTTCCGCTTGAGCCAAATCAATTTTGTCATTCAAGTAAGCGCGCAAGGTGAACTCGCCTGGCTCAGCAATCACAAGGCCCTTATCTTTGCCAAGCTCTAAGCAGCGCTTCATTACCAAAGCTAAAAGGTGGGGGCCGCCGTGACACTGCAACTCCAAAACATCTTCCCCGGTAAATGAAGCGGGGCCTATGAAATAAATTGCAATAAGTTGATCGATAACACTCCCATCGGCATCTCGAAAACTTAATAATTTAGCTTGGCGTGGCTCAAGCGATTTTTGCAGGAGGATAGTTGTGAGCTCGGCCAAGTCTGGCCCGCTAATACGTATCACGCCCACACCACCTTTGCCTGATGCAGTGGCTACAGCAATGATGGGTAACTTTCTAGTCATCATTGCTGTATTCCTCAAGGTGGGCACTTAACTAGCTAGCGCTTTATTTGGCTGGCTTTTTTCCAAACAATTTATTAATTTGCCATTGCTGTGCAATTGATAAAAGGTTGTTGGTTACCCAATATAAAACCAGACCGGCGGGGAAGAAGAAGAACATTACCGAGAAAATAATCGGCATATACATCATCACTTTTGCTTGTACAGGGTCTGGTGGAGTAGGGTTCAACTTGGTTTGTACAAACATGGAGATAGCCATGATGATTGGCAAAATGTAATATGGGTCTGGGACCGATAGATCATGAATCCACAGCACCCAAGGTGCGCCACGCATTTCTACAGACGACAACAATACCCAATATAAAGAGATAAACACCGGAATTTGAATGACCACCGGCAAACATCCTCCCAGTGGATTGATTTTTTCCTTGCGGTACATCTCCATCATCGCTTGATTGAGCTTTTGTGGGTCGCCCTTAAACTGCTCCTTCATCAACGCTAGTCTAGGTTGAACCTCTTTCATGCGTGCCATCGATTTATAGCTTGCAGCCGAAAGTGGGAAGAAAACCAATTTAATCAGAATGGTGAGGAGGATGATGGACCAACCCCAGTTACCAACCAAGTTATGTATTTTTTCTAATAACCAAAAGATTGGTTTTGCCAAAATGGTGAGATATCCATAATCTTTCAACAACTCCAATCCTGGCGCAATCTTTTCTAAAGCACGCTCTTCTTGGGGGCCAATAAACAGCTGAGCCTTTTCAACAACAGTGCTACCTTGTGCAACAGCACCTAAGGGGGTTTGCATGCCCACTCGATAGAGATCGTTGTCAATTTTTCCAGCGTAGATATCTCGTACAAATTTATCACCCGGAATCCATGCGCTAGCAAAGTAATGCTGCACCATAGCAACCCATCCAGATTGACCAGCTGGAATCTGTGAGGGGAATGACGCTTTATTTTTTTCTATGTCTGTAAATTGAATTTTTTTATACTTCTCTCCATCCGTATAGATGGCTGGACCAGTAAAGGTGCTTGCTGAAAACGCTCCACCAAATGGTCCAATTTTTTTCTCTTGCGAGCCGTCGCGAACAATTTCTGTATAAAGAATAATTGGCGTACCGTTAGCATTTGTTTGTGTGATGCGATGACCAACATCAACCACATAGCTACCCGGAGTCAAAATAAATGTTTTTTCTAGCCTCACGCCATTGCGCTCACTCACTAAGGTCATGAATGGGTTTCCAGAACCATCTTTGCCAGAAGCAAGTAACTTGAAGGTACTGTTATGGTTTGGAAGGTCGGCATTGCCAGTTGCAATGAGGCCCGAGCGAGCAAAATATTTGTGGTTAGCGTTGTATTGAAAGAGCTCGACAGGCTCATTGTTCTCTGCAACGAGAGATTTCAAGAGTTTCGCATCGATAACATTTGCGCCATTTGCGCTAATTTGTAAAACCAGCACATCATTTTGCAAGGTAAATCGTTCTGCACTTTCTACAGCAGCAGAGTTGCTTGCTACAACCTGTGCGGGTGCAGATGCGGCACCAGCTTGCATAGGCACATCATTTTTTTCGCTACCAGCTTTTGTTACGGGTGAAGAATTACTGCTTACAGGTGCGCCCCCAAATAACGAAGGCTTGCCCTCATGAATGAGCCAGTTGTTATAAAGCATTAAGCCTGACAGTGCGAATACAGCCCAGAGAATTGTTTTTTTAAAGTCCATTTGCATTCACTTAATTAATGATGTGTTTGTTTTACCGCAGGATCATAACCACCGTGTGACAGTGGGTTACACCGCAGTATGCGCCATGCTGACATGCCAAAGCCCTTTATAAAACCATAATGCTTAAAGCATTCGCACGCATACTGCGAGCAGCTGGGTACATATTTGCAGTGCATTCCGAGATAAGGGCTTAGCAACACTTGATAGCCCCTGATTAATTTAACTGCAACCGTGTTAACGAGCCGCATATTAAATAAGCCCTTGGATTTGAGTGCGCAGCAGAATTTTTTCTTTTTTCCGAAGCTTGCCGCGAGTGCCTCGGCCAATGGGGCTTTTGAGTTTAACCACAACATCGCTTTTTAAATCGCTTGCCTGCGCGGTTCGAATTAGTTCCCGAATCATTCGCTTTAGGCGGTTACGATCTACTGCGCGCTTTGCCAGTTTTTTAGCTACGGCAATGCCCAAATCTGGCTCTATACCTTTTTCAGGTTGTGCAAAGTACAAGCCCCAACACAAACTAGTCTTGGGGCGTGTTTTAAGTAACTCTGAAATCCTTGCGCTATTCAAGGATTAAATTAAACAGCGAGGCGTTTGCGACCTTTTGCGCGGCGAGCATTTAAGACTGCACGACCACTTTTGGTTTTCATGCGAATACGAAAGCCGTGGGTACGCTTACGACGTGTTACTGAGGGTTGATATGTTCTTTTCATGATTGATCCCGGGGAAACCAAGTATTTTCCTTGTTGCGAGCCAAAAGGTCAATCAATGTAACTAAATATATAGGTATTTTTCACTATATTTACCTATTTATTTGGGTATCCCCATGATAAATATAGAATTTTTTCTTTTGTACACAAGTTATCCACAGCTTTTCCACGGTTTTCTGCCTTGTGGATAACTTTCGGGCGTAGCTACAATGGATCCTCAAAAAATTATGAGCAACCTACAGAATCCAGCCGCCTTGACTTCAATAAACCCATTGGGCTTTTGGGATGCCGCCTTAGGCACCCTATCCCGCGAACTCTCACCCCAGCAATTTAAGACTTGGATACAACCCCTTACCTTCATAACTTTTGAAGAGAGTGAGCAGTCACTCACTATAGGCGCGCCCAACCGATTTAAGCTTGATTGGATTAAAAAAACTTTTGCAGACCGTTTCCAAGAATTAGCGTCTGAGTATTTTGGCCAATCGACTACATTAAATTTTGTATTAGATATAGATGGTGGTTCTCCAGATTTAACCCCAAAGAATAAAGAACTAACAACCGAAAATAATGAAGCCTCTGTTGCTCTTCAATCAAAGAATTTGATTGAAGATGAGGTTTTGGTTGAGGAGCAGTCTTTTGAAATTGAAGATCACTCCAAACTTAATCCCAACCTAACTTTTGACACCTTTGTTACGGGTAAAGCAAACCAGCTGGCTAGGGCGGCCTCTATTCAGGTTGCCCACAACCCTGGGGCATCCTATAACCCCATGTTTCTTTATGGTGGGGTTGGTCTTGGAAAAACCCATCTGATCCACGCGATTGGCAACCACCTTCTCAAAGAAAAGCCGAACGCACGGATTCGCTATATTCATGCAGAACAGTACGTCTCTGATGTTGTTAGGGCATATCAACAAAAAGCTTTTGACCGCTTTAAGCGCTATTACCACTCACTAGACCTATTATTGATTGATGACATTCAGTTTTTTAGCGGCAAATCTCGAACCCAGGAAGAGTTTTTCTATGCCTTTGAGGCCCTTCTGGGCAATAAATCACAGGTTATTATTACCAGCGACACCTATCCTAAAGAGATGGCTGGAATTGATGATCGACTCATTTCCCGGTTCGACTCGGGTTTAACGGTTGCTATTGAGCCCCCCGAATTAGAAATGCGCGTAGCTATTTTGATGAAGAAGGCTGCCAACGAAGGTATCCCAATGAGTGAGGATGTGGCTTTTTTCGTAGCCAAGCATCTTCGATCCAACGTTCGCGAGCTTGAAGGAGCTTTACGCAAAATTCTAGCGTTTGTTCGCTTCCACGGGCGGGAGGTCACTATTGAGGTTGCAAGAACGGCCCTAAAGGACCTTCTTTCAATCCAAAATAGACAAATTTCTGTAGAAAATATCCAAAAGGCGGTAGCGGATTTTTACAGTATTAAGGTAGCTGATATGTATTCCAAGCGAAGACCCGCCAATATTGCGCGTCCGCGCCAAATAGCCATGTTTATGGCTAAAGAATTGACGCAAAAAAGTCTACCGGAAATTGGCGAACTGTTTGGTGGTCGTGACCACACCACCGTTTTACACGCCGTTCGCAAGATCGCGGATGAGCGCTCGCACGATGGACAGCTTAATCATGAAATTCATGTGATTGAGCAAACCCTGAAGGCCTAGTTTTGCCTGTGGATAAGTTTGTGGATAGCCCAGTGGATAACTTTGGGGATTGTATGTGGATAAATTGTGGAAAGGTCGCGCTTCATGCAAAAATAGGGTATTGAGAAAAAGTTACCCAATATTTATGCAGCGTTTATACAGAAGTTGTCAACAAGTTTTTTTGTTTGTAAGCACTTGTTTTAAATGTAGTTTTTGACTTATCCACTGAAATCGGAAGCCTTATTATTACTACTAATAAGATATATACAAGGATTTAAAAGCAATGCAATTAGTTAACGCCTCGCGAGATAGTTTATTAAAACCATTACAAGTGGTTAGTGGCATTGTTGAACGTCGTCATACTTTGCCGATTTTGGCTAATTTGTTATTTAAGAAACAAGGTGAGAGAGTTTCTTTTATTTCTACTGATATAGAAATTCAGATTACGACCAATGCTTCTTTTGGTGTTGGTGCTGAAGATGTCACAACTACAGTGGCCGCTAGAAAATTGCTAGATATTTTGCGCGCTCTACCTGAGGGCCCGGTAAGTTTGAATTTAAAAGACAATAAGATGGTTGTTCAGAGTGGCAAAAGCCGCTTTTCATTGCAGACCCTGTCTGCAGCAGAATTTCCAATTATGCAAAGTGTGGGTGAAGTTACCGCTAGCTGGCAGATGTCTCAAAAAAGTTTTCGCCAACTTATCAGCCAAGTTCATTTTGCAATGGCTCAACAAGATATCCGTTATTACTTAAATGGCATGTTGTTGGTTATTGAGGGTAAAGAGGTGGTCGCAGTAGCTACTGATGGACACCGTCTTGCTTACTCTCAAGTTCAGTTAGCGCAAACACCATCCGGTTCTGGGCAGAGACAGGAAATTATTGTTCCGCGTAAGACAATATTAGAGTGTCAACATCTTCTTGAGGACTCCGATGAACCTTTAGAGATAAGCCTTACATCTAACCAAGTGAAATTTACATTTGGAGATATTGAGCTTATCTCCAAATTGGTTGAAGGTAAATTCCCTGACTTCCAACGCGTTATTCCAAAAGGGCATAAAAATTCTTTAGTTGTTGGACGTGATGTTTTGCAAGCAGCTCTTCAAAGGGCAGCCATTCTAACAACTGATAAATTCAAAGGTGTGCGCTTCTCCTTATCACCCAATCGCATCACCGTTCAATCTACCAATGCGGAGCAAGAAGAGGCGCAGGAAGAGATTGAAACCGAATATGCTGGTGACTCTGTAGAGATAGGTTTTAACGTGAGTTACTTGTTGGATGTTTTATCGAACTTGAAAAATGAAAAAATCCAAATCAGCCTAGGTGATGCAAACAGTAGTGCTGTGATTACCTTACCTGGATCAGAAGATTTTAAGTATGTTGTGATGCCAATGCGCATTTAATTTAGAAAAAAATGACTGAAGAAAAAAAAGTAGTAGAGCAGTACGGTGCATCATCAATTCAAATCCTGGAGGGCTTGGAAGCAGTTCGTAAGCGCCCTGGAATGTACATCGGAGACACATCCGATGGTACTGGTTTGCATCATTTGGTTTTTGAGGTTTTAGATAACTCAATTGATGAGGCATTGGCTGGCTATTGCTCTGAGATTACCGTTGTAATCCAAACTGACAACTCAATTTCTATTGTTGATAACGGTAGGGGTGTACCAACCGGTATTAAGTTTGACGACAAGCACGAACCAAAAAGAAGTGCTGCAGAAATTGTAATGACTGAATTACATGCTGGTGGTAAGTTTGACCAGAACAGTTATAAAGTTTCTGGTGGTCTTCATGGTGTGGGTGTAAGTTGCGTTAATGCCTTATCTAAATGGTTGAAGTTAACCATCCGTCGCGATGGTAAAACCCACTATATGGAATTTGCGCGTGGCGTAATTCAAAACCGTAATATCGAAGAAATCAATGGCGTACTAACTTCACCAATCACTGTAACTGGAGAAACCGAGTTATCTGGGACAGAAGTTCACTTTTTAGCTGATGAAGAAATCTTCGGCCACGTTGAATTCCATTATGAGATTCTGGTTAAGCGCATTCGCGAACTTTCATTCTTAAATAATGGCGTTCATATCAAATTAATTGATCAACGCACTGGGCAAGAAGAAGATTTTGCCTTTTCTGGCGGCGTAAAAGGTTTTGTTGAGTACATCAACCAAACCAAAAATGTACTACATCCAAACATTTTTTACGCAGAAGGTATCCGCCCTTCGGATTTGGGTGGCAACATCACCGCTGAAGTATCTATGCAGTGGAATGATAGTTTTAGTGAACAAGTTCTTTGTTTTACAAATAACATTCCTCAGCGAGATGGTGGTACCCATTTAACTGGCCTTAGGGCGGCGATGACGCGCGTCATTAATAAATATATTGATGAAAATGAAGTTGCAAAAAAAGCAAAGGTTGAAATTTCAGGCGATGACATGCGTGAAGGTTTGGCGTGTGTATTGTCGGTAAAAGTTCCTGAGCCAAAATTCTCCAGTCAAACAAAAGACAAACTAGTTTCAAGTGAAGTTCGTGGACCTGTTGAGGAAATTGTTGCAGAGGCTTTGAGTGCCTACCTACAAGAGCGACCAGCAGACGCAAAAATCCTTTGTGGAAAAATTGTGGATGCTGCACGAGCTCGTGAGGCTGCCCGCAAAGCGCGTGATATGACACGTCGTAAGGGTGTGTTGGACGGCCTTGGTTTACCTGGAAAACTCGCTGATTGCCAAGAAAAAGACCCAACCAAGTCTGAATTATTTATTGTCGAGGGAGACTCCGCGGGGGGCTCTGCTAAGCAAGGGCGTGATCGTCGTTTCCAAGCCATTCTGCCGCTAAAAGGTAAGATTTTGAATGTCGAGAAAGCGCGCTTTGACAAAATGTTGGCCAGCCAAGAAGTTGTCACACTAATAACCGTGCTTGGAACGGGTATTGGTGTAGAGGAATACAAAGCTGATAAGTTACGCTATCACCGCATCATTATCATGACCGACGCGGACGTTGACGGTAGCCACATTCGTACTCTTCTACTCACCTTTTTCTATAGACAAATGCCTGAGTTGATTGAGCGTGGACATATATATATCGCTCAACCACCTTTATATAAGGTGAAGTTTGGAAAAAATGAACAGTACATTAAAGATGATGCTGAATTAAATCAGTTACTATTAAAAATTGCCCTTGAATCAGCCTCACTCCAATCCCCAACTGGTGAGGTAATTGAGGGCGCTGATTTAATTGAACTTGCAAAACACTATCAAGTGATTCAATCAGTGGTTGATCGTTTATCTAGAACAATTGATGAAGACGCATTGCGTGCCATTGCATCCGGCACTCAACTCAATTTAGATACCGAAAAATCTGCATATGAATCGGCAGAACGTTTAAGGACTGCTTTATCTGCCTCACTTAATCCACTTGCACTTCCACCAGAAATTATTGTTCAAAAAGAAGATCGCACAGAGCGTTTTAGATTATTACTGTCACGTCGCATTCATGGAAACTTAAAGCTATCAGCCATTAATTCTGATTTTGTACATGGCGATGATTATCAAAGTTTGTCTAATGCAGCCGCAGTATTATCTGGAAAAGTTTTACCTGGCTCAAAAGTACGCCGCGGGGATCCAGATAAAAACCAAAAAGAACAAGTTATCCAGGATTTCAGGGCCGCCTTCTCTTGGTTGCTGTCAGAGGCTGAGCGTGTACTAAGTCGACAGCGTTACAAAGGTTTGGGTGAGATGAACCCATCCCAGTTATGGGAAACAACCATGGATGCTGGATCACGCACTTTATTGCAGGTCAAAATTGAAGATGCAATTGCAGCTGATCAGGTCTTTACTACATTAATGGGTGATGAGGTTGAACCACGTCGCGCATTTATCGAAAAGAATGCGCTCATTGCACGAAATCTAGATGTTTAAGTGATGAAAAATAAAAAAGTCAAACCACCAAAGGTGGATCGGGATGCCATCACCGTAAAAACTTCACCAATCCATGGAAAAGGTGTTTTTGCTGCGAAGCAAATTAAAAAAGGCGACGCTATTATTGAGTATAAGGGTGAAAGAATTAGCTGGAAGTTGGCTGAAAAGCGCCACCCGCACGACCCTAAAGATCCAAATCACACCTTCTACTTCTCTCTAGAAGGTGGACGTGTGATTGATGCTAAATACGGTGGCAATGCTGCTCGATGGATTAATCACTCATGCAAACCAAACTGTGAAACACAGGAGGGTAGCTTTGGTGGTGAGCCGCGCGTTTTTATTTATGCCAAAAGAACACTAAAAGTGGGGGAAGAGCTTTTTTATGACTATTCCCTCGACATAGAAGGCCCCATTACAAAAGAACTCAAAAAAGACTATGAATGTCGTTGTGGTGCTAAAAAGTGCCGCGGTACGATGTTGGCAATCGAAGATAAGTAATTTAATTAAACAATCAAATGCTGTTCTTATCTATTCAAGAGATTGAGGCTGCAATAAATTATTGGCGCAGTCAATCCCCCGCCAAAGGGGATGAGTTGAGTTTGTGTGTTGAGGTGTCCTCCCTAGCCAAGCCATATGCCATGATGATTGTCCAGGGTTCCCAGCGCATTCCAATGGACCTCCTAGATGCGTCTGCCAAAAGTGCAATCCAAAAATACCTCACACAATTAAATATCAAAAATACTGAGCCGACCTAGGGTTAATGCTATATAGAGTTTATCGTGGCTAGTCTATCCTAATGTTCTTATCCCATAGAGGGTAAAAAGGCTTAGGTGTGGAAGAGACAATATTAAAAACAATTGGACTAGGAAAGTCCTTCTTAGGTTTTTCTGCGGTTACAGACGTTAATTTAAGCGTATCGCGCGGATCTATACACGCGCTTATTGGCCCCAATGGCGCAGGCAAAACCACCTGCTTTAATCTGCTTACCAAATTCTTGGAGCCTACCCAGGGGCAAATTCTATTTAATGGTATTGATGTGACCCATGAGCGGCCAGCGCAAATTGCACGCCGCGGGGTGGTTCGATCATTTCAAATCTCAGCGGTTTTTCCCCACCTTACGGTTTTGGAAAATGTTCGAATTGCGCTTCAAAGAGAATTAAATACAGAATTCTTTTTTTGGAAATCTGGAGCTTCATTAAATGCGCTCAACGGTCGCGCACTGGAGCTTTTGCATGAGGTTGGTTTGGAGAGCTTTGCTAATGAGTTGGCCGCCAATCTGGCTTATGGACGCAAGAGGGCGCTGGAGATTGCAACAACTCTGGCGATGGAGCCAGAGCTGATGTTGCTCGATGAGCCCACACAGGGTATGGGACACGAGGATGTTGAGCGAGTAACCGATTTAATTCAAAGGGTTGCAAAAGGGCGAACTATTCTGATGGTTGAGCACAATATGAAGGTTGTATCTTCGATTGCCGATCGAATTACCGTGCTTCAACGTGGGGCCATTTTGGTTGAGGGCAATTATCAAGAGGTTTCAAACAACCCCTTGGTGGTTGAGGCCTATATGGGAAGTCATGGAGGAGATTCTCTATGAGCTCCAAAGCCTTAGAGGTGGATGCTCTCCAATCTTGGTATGGAGAATCTCACATCTTGCATGGCCTTCGTTTCTCTGTCGCCGATGGAGAAGTAGTCACCCTTTTGGGTAGAAATGGTGCCGGACGCAGCACCATTCTAAAAACAATCTTAGGCCTCACCAGCAAAAGAGCTGGTTCCATTAAGGTGTATGGGACGGAAACTATTGATATGGCGACCTATCAAATAGCGCGTCTTGGTATTGGGTTTTGTCCCGAAGAGCGCGGCATTTTTTCAAGCCTAACGACGGAAGAAAATCTACTTCTGCCGCCGAAGATTGCTTCTGGTGGAATGGGTTTGGATGAGATTTATGAGATGTTTCCCAATCTTTATGAAAGACGTAACAGTCCTGGCACCAGATTATCGGGTGGTGAACAGCAAATGCTGGCTATGGCTAGAATTTTAAGAACGGGCGCTAGATTGTTGTTGCTCGATGAGATAACCGAGGGTCTTGCGCCGGTGATTGTTCAAAAGTTGGGTGAGGTCGTATCCAAACTAAGGGATAAAGGCTTTACGATCATCTTGGTGGAGCAAAACTTTAGGTTTGCGGCGCAGTTGGCCGATAGACACTATGTTGTAGAGGGTGGTTTGATAGTTGAAGTGGTTGAGCGAGCTGAATTAGGTACAAAAGCCCAGTTACTAAACGGCTATCTAGGCGTTTAATTAAATAATTTCTAAAAGGAAAAATAATGAGACAAACTTTAATTTCGATGGCTGCCGCAGCTTTGTTTGCGGTTGCGGGTAATGCTAGCGCGGCTGACCAACCCCCTTTGAAAATCGGTTTTATTACCGATATGTCTGGTTTGTACGCTGATATTGATGGTCAGGGTGGCTTAGAGGCCATCAAAATGGCGGTTGCCGATTTTGGTGGCACCGTATTGGGCAGAAAGATTGAGATTGTTTCTGCTGACCATCAAAATAAGGCAGACATTGCTGCATCTAAAACAAGAGAGTGGATTGACCAAAATGGCGTTAACGTCATTATTGGGGGAACCAACTCTGGGACAGCACTAGCAACAGCAAAGGTGGCAGCGGAGAAAAAACGTATCTACATTAACAATGGTGCTGGTACCTCTGCGCTTACAAATGAACAATGCAGCCCGTATACGATTCACTACACCTATGACACCATCGCGATGGCCAATGGTTCTGCCAAAGGCTTGTTAGATAAGGGTTATAAAAATTGGTTTTTCTTAACGGCGGATTATGCGTTTGGTTATGCGCTCGAAAAAGATGCTTCTAATGTTGTTCTTGCGAACGGTGGAAAAGTGTTGGGTGATGTAAAGCACCCGCTCAATGCGAGTGATTTTTCATCTTATCTACTGCAGGCGCAGAGCTCCAAAGCACAAGTTCTGGGTTTGGCTAATGCTGGCGGCGACACAATTAACTCTGTAAAGGCCGCAAATGAGTTTGGCATTACAAAAACGATGAAGCTTGCGGGTTTATTGGTTTTCATTAGCGATGTACATGCAATTGGTATTAAAAATGCACAAGGTCTTTTAGCAACAACAGCGTGGTATTGGGATCAAAATGATCAAACACGTAAATTTGCTGGCCGCTTTATGGAGAAAATGAAGCGCATGCCTGGCATGGTTCAGGCCGGCGATTATTCCTCAACTATGACCTATCTCAATGCAGTGAAAGCTGCTGGTACGGATGATTCAGATAAAGTGATGGAGCAGTTACGTAAAACCAAAATTAATGACATGTTTACAAAAAATGGATATATCCGTAAGGATGGAACCATGGTTCACGACATGTATTTGTATGAGGTTAAATCACCAGCCGAAGTTAAAAGCCCTTGGGACTACTACAAATTGGTTTCTTCGTTATCAGGAGAAAAAGCGTTTGCAATTCCACCTGATTCAAAATGTGCATTACTAAATAAATAAATCTTGGAAATTTTCGGCCTCTCCACTTCCGCTCTGTTAAGCCAACTCCTTTTGGGGTTGGTTAACGGTAGCTTTTATGCTGTCCTCAGTTTAGGGCTTGCTATTATTTTCGGCCTTTTAAATGTGATCAATTTTTCACATGGGGCTATGTTCATGTTGGGTGCGATTGTCACCTGGATGGCTGGGCAATATTTTGAAATTAACTATTGGGTAATGCTTTTACTGGCACCATTCATTGTTGGTCTTCTAGGCATTGTGATTGAGCGCTTATTTTTACGGCGTCTTTATCAACTAGACCATCTTTATGGCTTGCTGTTAACTTTCGGTTTAACGCTTTTTATAGAGGGTGTTTTGCGATCGATTTATGGCGCATCGGGTCTTGCTTACAGTACTCCCGAGTTGTTAAGTGGAGCAACGGACTTGGGCTTTATGGTTCTGCCAAACTATCGCGCCTGGGCGGTTTTCTCGTCTTTGACGGTGTGCTTTGTTACTTGGTACGTCATTGAAAAAACCAGTATCGGTTCTTATTTGCGCGCTGGAACAGAAAATCCAAAACTGGTTCAAGCATTTGGTGTGAACTTTCCACTAATGACAACCTTAACCTATGGTTTTGGCGTTGCGCTCGCCGCGTTTTCTGGTGTGCTTGCAGCGCCTATCATTCAAATCTCCCCTTTAATGGGCTCCAATCTAATCATTACCGTTTTTGCTGTGGTTGTAATTGGTGGAATGGGATCCATTATGGGATCCATTCTTACTGGTTTAGGTTTGGGCTTGGTAGAGGGGCTTACCAAAGTGTTTTATCCACAGGCATCGAGCACTGTAGTCTTCGCGATTATGGTGATTGTTTTATTGTTTAGGCCGGCAGGTTTGTTTGGACGTGAAAAATGAAGTTAGCCAAACCCATTATTCTTCTGGCTTCAATTGGTATCGCAATAGCGTTGCCGCATTTCTTCTATCCAATATTTTTGATGAAGATTTTGTGTTTTGCTCTATTTGCGGCAGCATTTAATCTACTGCTTGGATATACAGGTCTTTTATCCTTTGGTCATGCCGCCTTCTTTGGTGGAGCTGGCTATTGCGCAGGTTACTTTATGCGGGACATGGGTGTTGGTCCCGCCATAGGAATTACCATTGCCGTTTTATTTGCTGCCGCTTTAGGCGCCCTGATTGGGGGTTTAGCAATTAGACGTCAAGGTATTTATTTTTCCATGATTACTCTCGCGCTTGCGCAAATGTTTTACTTTGTTTGTGTGCAGGTGCCAGCGTCTGGGGGTGAGGATGGTTTTCAGGGTATCCCGCGTGGTGATTTATTTGGTTTAATTAATCTGCAGAATGATCTGAATTTATATTATTTGGTTTTATGTCTTACTGTAGCTGGATTTTTATTTATCAAGCGAATTATTTCTTCACCCTTTGGCCAGATCCTTAAAGCAATTAAAGAAAATGAGCCGCGTGCAATTTCTTTGGGTTACAACGTAAATCGTTTTAAGTTTTTGGTGTTTATCTTATCTGCAGCGCTTGCTGGTTTGGCTGGCAGCACTCAAGCATTGGTCTTGGGTTTTGAGACTCTCACTGATGCACATTGGACAATGTCGGGCCTTGTGATTTTGATGACATTGGTTGGTGGTGTAGGGACCATGCTTGGTCCATTTGTGGGTGCGCTGGTAATTGTGTTGCTTGAGCATCGAGTTGGTGAGATTGGTAGCTTTTTATCTCAAGTAACCGGCGTTGCTTGGTTTAACTCACTGGGCGAGTCCGTCACGATCGTGACAGGATTGATATTTGTTTTCTGTGTAATGGCATTTCGTCGTGGCCTGGTTGGCCTCTTTATTAAACAGAAATAACTATTTTTGCTGGGCGCACGCCCAACCAATATCTGCAAGTGCCCCAGCCTTTTTGCCGTTTTCAACAGCATCACTCGCATTGGCATTGCCATCCATTGCACGTTTCGCAATACCATGCAAAATTGCGGCAATACGAAATAAGTTGTACGCCATCAAGAATGGCCAATGCTCAACCACTGGCCGTCCAATTTGTTTTTCATACATGGCGATATATTCTGATTCACTTGGAATTCCGAGCGAGCTGAAATCAAGCCCCGCTATACCGCGCCACAAACTGGGGGGGATGCGCCAGGCCATACATTGATAGGAAAAATCTGCCAGCGGGTTTCCTAGGGTTGATAGCTCCCAATCCAAGACCCCAATGACCCGCGCTTCGGAATGATGAAACACCAAATTATCCATACGAAAGTCACCATGAATGAGGGTGGTTTCATCTTCACTGGGGATGTGTTCGGGTAACCAATCTATTAATCTGTTTAACGAGTCTGGAATGGGAATATTGGCTTCGCGCACCTGACGAGACCAGCGGGCAACCTGTCGAGAAAAGTAATTGCCAGGCTTACCAAAGCTTTCCAATCCTAGCGCCACATAATCAAGTTGATGAATAGCTGCGATGGTTTTATTCATTTCGCAATAGATGGCACTGCGCTCATCCGCACTTAGCCCTAGTAATGATTGGTCTATGAATACGCGCCCATCTAAAAACTCCATGATGAAAAATGCCGTACCAATCACATTTTCATCTTTGCAATAAGCCAACATCTTCGGCACAGGCACTGCGCTGTTGGCCAATGCTTTCATGACCCTGTACTCTCGATCAACAGCATGCGCTGATGGAAGTAGAACGCCTGCCGGCTTCTTTCTGAGCACAAAGTGATCATTGCCGCTGCTGATTTTGTAGGTGGGATTTGATTGACCGCCAGTGAGCTGACTCAACTCTATCGGGCCATTAACAAGACCAATATCTTTTAAATAATGCGCAAGAGCTTCTTGAAAGGAGACATTCGTCATGTTCATGCTTAATCGTTTTTTTAGAGACCACTTACTAGGTGGCCGCCATCTACTGCAATGGTGGAACCGCTCATGGCTTTACTAGCATCTGATGCTAGTAACAACAAGGGGCCATTTAAGTCATCCAGCTCATTAAATCGTCGCGAAGGTATGCGGGGCAATATTTTTTGCCCTGCATCACTTAATAAAAACTCTCGATTGAGATCGGTGATCACATATCCTGGCAAGAGTGCGTTCACTCGAATTTGATGGCGCGCTAATTCAAGCGCCATCACCTTGGTACTTTGAATGACCCCCGCTTTTGAGATTACATAAGGGGCTGCGCCACCAATGACGCGCTCCCCCAAAATCGATGCAATATTAACAATGCTTCCTGATGAGTTTGCAGCTATCAACCTTCTTGCTGCTTCTGTTGCAACTAGCCAAGATCCCTTTAAATTGGTGTCCATCACCCGATCCCAATCTTCCTCAGTGTGATCAAGTAATTTTCCTGTGCTACTAACACCCGCATTATTGATAATGATGCTTGGCAGTGACCACTCAAGAATTTGATCAAAACACCGAACAACACTCTTTTTATTTGTGACATCCAACTCAAAGGCTTTGGCTTGTCCACCAAGATCCTCAATCTCGCGAACAGTAGTCTCTAGTTGACTAATGCGACGTGATGCAACTGCCACCCTCGCCCCGGCCTGAGCAAGCAATAAAGCGGAGTGTTTGCCAATACCACTGGATGCGCCAGTAATGAGCGCCGTCTTATTCTCTAACTTAAAAAGTTGCTCAAGCACCATCAATTTATTTATTTCCAATTAGTTTGCGAGCCATGCTCCAGCGATGCACTTCACTTGGACCATCATAGATTCTGAATCCGCGCATATCTTTAAAGATTTTCATCAACTGGGTTTCCCCGGTGACGCCTTGACCGCCCAAAATTTGTACACAGCGATCCACCACCCGCCACTCTGCTTCTGAGCAAATTACCTTAGCTCGACTAGATTCGAAGTTGCCACGTTCACCCCGATCTAATAGTAATGCGGTGTCCCATATATGTAGTCGTGAAGTGTGCAGGTCCATATTGTTGTCTGCAATCATGAAGCCAACACCCTCATGCTCTCCTAGGGTTTTTCCAAAAGCTTGACGTCGTTTTGCATAAGCAATCGCAATATCTTGCGCGCGTCGTGCTTGACCCAACCAGCGCATGCAATGCGTTAAACGTGCCGGCGCTAAACGAACCTGAGCATTTTTAAATCCCTTACCTAGCTCACCTAATATTTGATTGCCCGGAATGCGCAGATTTGTGAACTGCAGGACGCCATGCCCACCTGTAAAGCAGCTATCAAGCGCATCCATATTTCTAAGCAACTCAATTCCAGGGGCATTCATGTCTGAGAGAAACATGGTTGCACTGCCATCATCCAGGCGCGCCATGATGATTACAAAATCAGCGCCATCAGCGCCGGTGATAAACCACTTTGTACCGTTGATGATGTAATCATCGCCATCCTTGGTTGCTGTTGTGCTCAGCATCGAGGGATCTGAGCCTGCACCGGGCGACGGTTCTGTCATTGCAAAACAAGAGCGGGCCTTACCTGCAACTAAAGGCCTGAGCCAACGTTCTTTTTGTTCAGGCGTGGCAATCTCCTCTAGCAAATGAATATTTCCCTCATCAGGAGCGTGAATATTCATTGCGATTGGCCCCAAACTTGAATAGCCGGACTCTTCAAAGACAATTGCTTTCTCAATATGACTAAGACCAAGCCCGCCCATTTCAACTGATGCGTGTGGTGTCAGTAGACCCGCCTTGCGCGCTAGCTCAATAAGCTCTTTGCGTAATTCATCAGAAGGCCCGTGCTCACTTTGGCGTGGATCATTTTCAAAGGGAGTGATTTGATCTTTTATGAATGATCGCGTCTTTTCCTGCAGCTCTAATAGTTTTGGTGATAGTGATAGATCCATTTTTTGATTGTATAGCCACTAATTAACAATAGATTTCTTCTCAGGCTCTGTTTTATTTGGACAAGTTGGATCTCCACGCCCGGTTTAGGGATGCATGTAGGTTATTGCACATTTACAAAATAATCAATTAAATCAATAACTTATGAAGCTTATTACCATGGGACTACATAATTTTTCAAGCTTTGTTTCACGTGAAACAAACAAAATGCTATGATCATCGCCCTATCAGAGGCAAATCATGCGTTATTCAAAAAGTTTCGATGTCATAGTTGTTGGTGGCGGACACGCTGGGACTGAAGCCGCCCTTGCTGCAGCTCGTATGGGCTGCGATACGTTATTAATTACCCATAGCATCGAAAATCTCGGTGCAATGAGCTGTAATCCATCTATAGGTGGAATTGGCAAAGGTCATCTAGTAAAGGAAATTGATGCCATGGGCGGCGCCATGGCAGCAGCAACGGATGAGGCGGGAATACAGTTTCGGATATTAAATTCCAGCAAAGGCCCTGCAGTCCGCGCAACTCGTGCTCAAGGCGATCGAGTTTTGTATAAGGCAGCAATTCGTCGCCGCTTGGAAAATCAAGACAACTTAAGCTTATTTCAAGCTGCTGTGGATGATTTAATAGTGGTTGGCGATGAGGTTTGTGGTGTCTTAACCCAAATGGGCCTAGAATTTTTTGCCAAGAAGGTGGTTTTAACCGCAGGCACCTTTTTGGATGGCAAGATTCATGTTGGTTTAAATAATTATGCGGGTGGCCGTGCTGGCGATCCTGCTGCAATATCGCTTTCAGCTCGCCTGAAAGAATTAAAGCTCTCCCAGGGCAGATTAAAGACGGGAACCCCACCCAGAATTGACGGTAGAACGATTGATTTTTCGGTAATGTTGGAACAGCCGGGCGATCTGGATCCCTTGCCGGTGTTTTCTTATTTGGGTAGGCCAGAAAATCATCCAAGACAGGTTCCGTGCTGGATTTCTCATACTAATGAGAAAACCCATGACATTATTCGCGGTGGTCTCGATCGTTCGCCAATGTATACAGGCGTCATTGAGGGTGTTGGGCCGCGCTATTGCCCTTCTATTGAGGACAAGATTCATCGTTTTGCCTCCCGAAATAGTCACCAGATCTTTTTGGAGCCAGAGGGCTTAACTACAAACGAGTTTTATCCCAATGGTATTTCAACCAGTTTGCCCTTTGATGTTCAGTGGGATCTGGTTAGAAGCATTCGTGGAATGGAGTCGGCGGTCATCGTTCGTCCTGGCTATGCTATTGAGTACGATTATTTTGATCCGCGCCAACTGCGACACAGCCTAGAAACCAAGGTAATTTCAGGTTTGTATTTTGCCGGTCAAATTAATGGCACAACCGGATATGAAGAGGCTGCAGCACAAGGCATGTTGGCTGGAATCAATGCTGGTTTGGCTGCAAAAGGAAAAGAGCCTTGGATTCCTAAGCGAAGTGAGTCCTATATTGGGGTTCTAGTGGACGATCTCATTACTAGGGGTGTTCAAGAGCCCTACCGTATGTTTACAAGTCGCGCAGAGTATCGTTTAAGTTTGCGCGAAGACAATGCCGACTTACGCCTAACTGAAATAGGCAGAAATCTTGGTTTGGTGGATGATTATCGTTGGGAAGTCTTCTGCAGGAAACAAGAGGCTGTTTCACGTGAAACAGCCCGTCTACAAGAAATTTGGGTTGGCCCAAAGCATGAGGTTGCCAAAGCGGTATCTGAACTGCTTGGACAAGACTTATCTCATGAGTGTAGTTTGGCTGAGATTTTGAGGCGCCCTGGCGTTAGCTACGATGCGCTTACATCGCTCGCGGGGGGTGAGTGGTCTGCGGGGGTTCTGGATGATGACCTTGGTTTGGCCCAACAAATTAGTGATCAGGTTGAGATTTCGGTTAAGTACCAGGGATATATAGATCGGCAAGCGGTTGAAATTGCCCGCCAAGAGCACAACGAAAGTTTCCCGCTCTCGGAGTCTTTGGACTATACCCAGGTGCTGGGATTATCAAAAGAAGTGCAGCAAAAACTGAACTTCCATAAGCCAAGCACTTTAGGTCAGGCCGGAAGAATTTCGGGTGTGACGCCTGCTGCATTATCTTTGTTGCTGGTGCACCTTAAAAAGGGCTTGGGCAGAACCCAGGAGTCGGTGTGAGTGAGGGCTTGATCGCTCTTGGAATAGAAGATCTGGGTCTCAATCTAGGCCCTGAAAATATTGCTGATTTAGATATATTTCTTCATGAAATGGGCCGGTGGAACCAGGTGCATAACTTGACGGCAATCGAGGGTGAAAGTGAATCTATCAAACTTCATCTCATTGATTCTATTGCGGTTTTGCCTGTAATGAGGCGGTTTTTAGAAGGCCCAAACCCCCTCATTGCGGACTTGGGCTCAGGTGGCGGTCTGCCTGCAATACCTATTGCCATATTGCAACCAGAGTGGCGGCTCACCTTAATTGAGGCTGTGCGAAAAAAGACTGCATTTTTGCAGCATATTCGTGGGAAATTAAAGCTGCACAACATCACGGTCTTGAGTGAGCGCGTAGAAGTTGTTGCGGTGCAGCAATCAGGCGTATTTGATGCCGTAATTTCCAGGGCGTTTACGAACTTAGCTCGATTTTTAGAGCTTTCTTTGCCACTGTTAAAGCCCAACGGATTGGTGTTTGCTATGAAATCAAAACGAGCTGATGAAGAGATCCAAGATGTCAATCTGAGTCAATGGCAACTCATTGCCGATATCCCTCTGCATATCCCTCATACAACGGTCGAACGCAGACTTTTAGTGTTGAGCCCCATAAAAATATCACCCACCCTCTCTGAATAAAAAAATCTATCCATGGCAAAAATATTTTGTATTGCAAATCAAAAAGGCGGTGTTGGTAAAACAACTACAGCTGTTAACTTGGCCGCTGGATTGGCTGGGCATCAGCAACGCGTTTTACTGGTTGACCTTGATCCACAAGGGAACGCAACTATGGGCTCAGGCATTGAAAAAACAGATTTAACTACGAGCGTTTATCAAGTATTAATTGGGCTTGCAACAGTGAAGGAGTGCGCAAAAACTTGTGAAAGCTCCGGCTTTGATGTGTTGCCAGCAAATCGTGATTTGGCGGGTGCGGAAATCGAATTGGTTGATTTGGAATTACGAGAGCAAAGGCTGAAGAATGCACTTGCTGCAGTCGCCGATGATTACGATTTTATTTTGATTGATTGTCCGCCAGCACTTTCTCTTTTAACCTTGAATGGATTGTGCGCTGCTAACGGAGTGATTGTGCCAATGCAGTGCGAGTATTTTGCATTGGAAGGTTTGTCCGATTTGGTCAATACGATTAAACAAGTTCATGCAAATTTAAATCCAGACCTCATGATCATTGGCTTGCTGCGTGTGATGTTTGATGCTCGGATGACTTTGCAGCAGCAAGTGTCTGAGCAATTGCTTGAACACTTTGGCGACAAGGTTTTTAAAACCATTATTCCTCGTAACGTCAGATTGGCTGAGGCCCCATCTTATGGGCTTCCTGGCGTTGCATTTGACAAGTCATCGCGCGGAGCAAAGGCGTATTTAGAGTTTGGCGCTGAAATGATTGAGCGCATTAATCAACTGCAAACACTAGGAAGATATTAAAAAATTATGGTTGCTATTAAGAAAAAAGGTTTGGGCCGCGGTTTAGAGGCATTGCTTGGTGACAAAGCTACAACCCAAGCTCAGGTTGAAATTAACCGTTTGCCATTGACGGCATTGCAGGCTGGTAAATATCAACCGCGACAAAAGATGGATGCGGGTCCACTGCAGGAGCTTGCCGAAAGTATTCGTGAGCAAGGTGTAATGCAGCCACTGTTGGTTCGATTGGTAGGCGCAGGAAAGTATGAAATTATTGCGGGAGAGCGTCGCTTTAGAGCAGCAACCCTGGCCGGATTGAAAGAGGTTCCTGTTCTGGTTTCGGGTGCTGATGATCAAGCAGCTGCAGCGATGGCTTTAGTAGAAAATATGCAGCGCCAAGATTTGAATCCTTTAGAGGAGTCACAGGGATTGGCTAGGCTCATTGAAGAGTTTGGTTTTACCCATGAACAGGCTGCCAAAGCGGTTGGTAAATCACGCAGCGCCATTTCTAATTTGTTGCGCCTGATTCAATTGGCAAAACCAGTGCAAGCGATGTTGCTGGCTGGCGAAATTGATATGGGCCATGCTCGCGCCCTGCTGCCTTTGCCTGGTGCCAGCCAAGTTGCTTTGGCTCAGAGAATAGCCGCCCAAGGTTTATCGGTCCGCGAAGCGGAGAGAATGGCTGCAGCCTTAGCTTTGGCTGGGGGTCAAATCGGCGACAAAAAAGCAAAAAGTAAAGAGGGGGCGCATTCGCCATCCCGAGATCCGGATATGCGCCGTTTATCCCAAGAAATTGCAGATGTAATAGGCTTAAATGCGGAATTTAAGTTTAAAGGCAGGGGTGGGGAGCTCAGGATTCGTTTTAGCCAATTTGATGAGCTCGATTCTTTGTTAAGAAAACTGGGTGTTCAGGAGTAGTTTTAAATGAAAAAGAGCCCAAAACATTTGACCTATTGCAGTGCACACATTAAACTCTCGGGGCTAAATTGATTCCTCAAAAAAATCAATTTTCCAAGGCAAATGAGTGGGATGAGCCAGAAGAAGAATATATTCGGGCCTACAGTAAGGCGGAAATTATTGCGTTGCAGCAAAACAACGCAAATAAATACCCCCCAGTATCGCCTTGGAAAGTAGTGGCTGCGCAGACCTTGGTAACGATGGTCAGTATGGTTGCTTGGGCAGTTTTTGGAGGGTCGGTAGGGGTAAGCCTTTATACTCAGTCGGCCTTTCTCGGTGGTTTAATTAGCGTCTTGCCTACAGGATTGTTTTTAGTACGACTGGAGTTGGCAAAAAAGACGTCGAAATTAAAACCAGAAGGGTTTTTGGCAGCATTGGTCACGGGCGAATTTATTAAAATTGCCACCACCTTAATGCTGTTTTTAGGAATTGCTTATCTCGTTCCTGGCATAGCATGGGTCCCCTTGTTGGTGACCTACTTTCTTGCCTTGAAATGTATGTGGTTGGTGTATTTAAGGCGCTAAGTAAGCGCTAGTAGTAACAACTGAGATTGAACAAAGGACTAGTTAAGAGATGTCTAGCGAAGTAAACCAAGCCCACGAGGCAATCGAGAAAATGACGCCAACGGCGTACATTTCCGAGCATTTACAAAACCTAACAAGCACGGGTGCACATCAGGCATCCATTGTTGATTTCAGTGTTATCAATTTAGACACCATCTTTTGGGCCTCATTAATGGGTCTTATCGCAGTTTTCGTTCTATTGATTGCTGCACGTCGTGCAACCCCAGGTGTCCCAGGTCGTTTTCAGTGTTTGGTTGAAATGATTGTTGAGATGGTGGATGCCCAAGCGAAAAGTATTGTTCATGGCGACCGCACTTTCATTGCGCCATTAGCTTTATTTGTTTTCTTTTGGATCATCCTTCTCAATACTCTAGATTTAATCCCGGTAGATTGGGTTTTGGGCATAAACCAGTTCATTGGTAATTTTGGTGGCCACGTTCCGCATAACCGCCTTGTGCCAACCACCGATTTAAATGCCACGATGGGCATGTCTCTGTCAGTATTGGTGTTGGTATTTTTCTATAGTTTCAAAGTCAAAGGCTTTGGTGGCTTCCTGCACGAGTTGATCTCTGCACCATTTGGTGCGAAATGGTATCTGGCGCCTTTCAACTTGGCTCTAAATATCATTGAGTACCTTGCCAAAGGCGTGTCATTGGGTATGCGACTTTTTGGCAATATGTATGCCGGAGAATTAGTCTTTTTATTGATCGCATTATTGGGTAGCGTTTGGACCTTTAACTTAGATTTAACCCTGTTCGGATTGGTGGGCCATGTTATTGCAGGTTCAGCCTGGGCCATCTTCCACATTTTGGTTATTTTGTTGCAAGCTTTCATTTTCATGATGTTGACCTTGGTTTACATCGGGCAAGCACATAGCCATCACTAAGATTTTATTTTTAACTTACCTCTTTTAACTTCAGGAGTCAGCAACATGGAACATCTCGCAACTATTCAAGGTTCAACAGCTATCTGTATCGGTATCATCATTGGTTTGGGCGCTATTGGTGCCTGTTTGGGTATCGCATTGATGGGCGGTAAATACATTGAAGCTTGCGCACGTCAGCCAGAATTGATGGAGCCACTCCAAACTAAGATGTTCCTCTTGGCTGGTTTGATCGACGCTGCGTTCTTGATCGGTGTTGGTGTTGCAATGTTGTTTGCTTTCGCAAACCCACTGCTCGCAGTTATTAAGTAATTGTTTTGGCGTGGATGGCCTAGAGTCATCCAACCGTTCTCAACAATACTGAAAGGAATATCGTGAATCTGAACGCGACCCTATTCGCGCAAATGATCGTCTTCTTTGTCTTATGGTGGGTAGTTGCACGCTTTGTGTGGCCACCCCTGGTTAAGGCATTGGATGAACGCTCAACCAAAATTGCTGATGGTTTGGCTGCGGCCGAGCGCGGAAAAGAAGCTCTCGCATTGGCAAATAATGTCGCAGAGCAAGAATTAACCAAAGCACGCCAAGAAGGTTTGCAACGTGTAGCTGAAGCAGAAAAACGTGCGCAAATGTCTGCCGAAGAAATTCGTGCCAACGCACAAGCAGAGGCTGCTCGTATTATTTCTCAAGCTAAACAAGAAGCAGACCAACAGATTACCCGTGCACGCGAAGTATTGCGCGCTGAAGTAGCTGTGTTGGCTGTAAAAGGTGCCGAGCAAATTTTGCGTCGCGAAGTTGATGCAAAAACGCACGGTGCATTGCTTGACCAACTAAAGGCAGAACTTTGATATGGCTGAATTAGCCACTATTGCGCGCCCTTATGCCGAAGCACTTTTTGAAAGTGCAGCGCCTGCTGAGCTTGCCAGTTCTTTGGAGCAGTTAAACGAACTGGCACAGCTTGCTGTATTGCCAGAAGTGGCTGTGTTGTCAAATAACCCAAAAGTTTCGGCTGATGATTTAAGCAAATTGCTTTCCGGCATGGTCAAGACCAAACTAGACGGCAAGATCTCTAGCTTTTTGAGTCTAGTGAATCAAAACCATCGCTTGTCCGCCATTCCTGAAATTGCACGTCAATTTGAGGAAATGAAGAATCAAAGCGAAGGTGCATCAGAAGTAATGATTACTAGTGCGTTCCCTTTAGAGGGTGCTGCATTAACGGATTTGTTGTCAAGTTTGAAGAAGCGTTTTGGGGGTAAAGAATTGCGCCCAACTATTCAAGTAGACCCAGCGTTGATAGGCGGAGTGCGTATTCAAGTTGGCGATGAAGTGATGGATAGTTCTGTCAAAGCACGGTTAGCTCAAATGCAAGCAAGTCTTGGCGCATAAGTTATCCCTATTAAGAACATACGAAATAAGACCCAGGAGTAAGTAATGCAACTCAACCCTTCCGAGATCAGCGAGCTGATCAAAAGCCGAATTAGCGAAATGGGTGTTGATTCCCAGCTTCGCAACGAAGGCACTGTTATTTCAGTGACCGACGGTATTTGCCGTGTACATGGCTTGTCTGGTGTGATGCAGGGCGAAATGTTGGAATTTCCTAACAACACTATCGGCCTCGCGTTGAACCTTGAGCGTGATTCAGTTGGTGCTGTGGTGTTGGGTGAATACACCCACATTAAAGAAGGCGATCCAGTTAAATGTACTGGTCGTATTTTGGAAGTTCCGGTTGGTCCAGAGTTGCTTGGCCGCGTTGTAAACGCGCTCGGTCAACCGATCGATGGTAAAGGCCCAATTAATACCAAGTTAACCGACTTCATTGAAAAGGTTGCGCCAGGCGTGATCGCTCGTCAGTCCGTCAGCCAGCCAGTACAAACTGGTTTGAAGGCGATTGATGCGATGGTTCCTATTGGTCGTGGTCAGCGCGAGTTAATCATTGGCGATCGTCAAACTGGTAAAACCGCTGTTGCAGTTGATGCGATCATTAACCAAAAAGGTAAAGGCGTTTATTGCGTTTACGTTGCTATTGGTCAAAAAGCTTCTACTATTGCCAACGTTGTGCGCAAGCTCACAGAGTTGGGTGCGATGGAGTACACCGTTGTTGTTGCAGCAAGTGCCTCAGAGTCTGCTGCAATGCAGTACCTCTCTGCATATGCTGGTTGCACTATGGGTGAATACTTCCGTGATCGCGGTGAAGATGCTTTGATCGTGTATGACGATTTAACAAAACAAGCGGTTGCATACCGTCAGATTTCTTTGCTATTGCGCCGTCCACCGGGCCGCGAAGCATATCCTGGCGACGTTTTCTATCTCCACTCACGTTTGCTTGAGCGCGCTGCTCGTGTAAATGCTGAATATGTTGAGAAATTTACAAATGGCGCAGTAAAAGGCAAGACCGGTTCCTTAACCGCTCTGCCGATTATTGAAACTCAAGCTGGCGACGTCTCTGCTTTCGTTCCAACCAACGTCATTTCGATTACTGACGGTCAGATCTTCTTGGAAACTGACTTGTTTAATGCTGGTGTGCGTCCTGCGATTAACGCTGGTATTTCTGTTTCTCGCGTTGGTGGTGCAGCTCAAACTAAAGTGATTAAAAAGTTATCAGGCGGTATTCGTACTGACTTAGCTCAATATCGTGAGTTGGCTGCGTTTGCGCAGTTTGCCTCCGACCTTGATGAAGCTACTCGTAAGCAGCTTGAGCGTGGTCGCCGTGTTACTGAATTGTGTAAGCAGGCTCAATACAAGCCTTTGCAGGTTTGGGAAATGGCGGCTTCTTTATTTGCTGTGAACAATGGCTACTTTGATGACCTCGAAGTCAAAAACGTATTGGCATTCGAAAAAGGCTTACAAGATCATTTGAAATCTAAATATGCAGATTTGGTTGCGCGTATTGAAGAGACTAAAGACTTGAGCAAAGATGACGAAGCTGCTTTGCGTGCCGCGATTGAGGATTACAAGCGTTCAGCCTCTTTCTAAGAGGGCCCGCATAAATCATGGCAAGCACAAAAGAGATACGATCAAAGATCAAGAGCGTGCAAAACACGCGCAAGATCACGAAGGCAATGGAAATGGTCGCCGCATCCAAGATGCGCCGCGCCCAGGAGCGCATGCGTAATGCGCGCCCTTATGCCGAAAAAATTCGTGAAATTGTGGCCAACCTTTCTAAAGCTAATCCTGAGTTCCGCCCTGCTTACATGGCAACTCGTGAAGTGAAGAAAGTTGGCACTATTTTGGTCACTACAGACAAAGGTTTATGCGGCGGTTTGAATACCAATGTATTGCGTTTGATTGCAAACCAGGTGCGCGATTTCCAAGAGGCCAATATCGGTGTTGCTTACACTGCGATTGGTTCCAAAGGATTGCAGTTTTTAAATCGTTCAAAAGCAAAATTAATTTCTCAAACAATCCAGTTGGGTGACACCCCACACATGGATACCTTGATTGGGGCAATTACGGCCCAATTAGAAGCATTTGAGAATGGTGAAATTGATGCTGTTTACTTAGCTTATACCCGCTTTGTAAATGCAATGAAGCAAGAACCTGTTTTAGAAAAGCTATTGCCATTGGAGCCAGCAGCTATTGCCCCAGAGGATAAGACTGGTAATTCTTGGGATTACATTTATGAGCCTGATGCTGAGTCCATTTTGAATGGACTCCTAAAGCGCTACGTAGAAGCAATGATCTATCAAGCTGTTGCAGAGAACATGGCCTCCGAGCAGTCTGCTCGCATGGTCTCCATGAAGGCTGCTTCAGATAACGCTAAGAACGTTATCGGCGAATTGCAATTGGATTACAACAAGACACGACAGGCTGCTATTACCAAAGAGTTGTCAGAGATTGTTGGTGGAGCGGCTGCGGTTTAAGCAGTCAGCGTTTAGAAATACGAAAGAATTTAGGAATTGAAAGCGGAGAGATGCGATGAGTAACGGAAAGATCGTGCAGTGTATTGGTCCAGTGGTGGATATTCAGTTTCCACGCGACAAAATGCCAAGCATTTATGATGCGTTGACATTGGTTGAGAGTGGTGAAAAATCATTCGCTGAAAAAGGTTTAACTTTTGAAGTTCAGCAACAAATTGGCGATGGCGTTGTACGTGCAATTGCCATGGGCGCAAGCGACGGTTTGCGTCGCGGCATGGAAGTCGCCTCCACAGGCAAGCCAATTTCTGTTCCTGTTGGCCCAGCTACACTTGGTCGCATCATGGATGTATTGGGTCGCCCAATTGATGATGCAGGCCCGATTGCAACAGAAGAGCGTCGTGCGATTCACCAGCCAGCACCGAAGTTTGATGAACTATCCCCTTCAGTCGACTTGCTAGAGACTGGTATTAAGGTGATCGACTTAGTTTGCCCATTCGCTAAAGGCGGTAAGGTTGGCTTGTTCGGTGGTGCGGGTGTTGGTAAGACCGTGAACATGATGGAATTAATTAATAACATCGCTAAACAACACTCAGGTTTGTCGGTGTTTGCTGGTGTTGGTGAGCGTACTCGTGAAGGTAATGACTTCTATCATGAGATGAAAGAATCAAACGTGATCGATAAGGTTGCCATGGTTTTCGGTCAGATGAATGAGCCACCTGGCAACCGTTTACGCGTTGCGTTAACAGGTTTGACAATGGCTGAAGCTTTCCGTGATGAAGGCCGTGACATTTTGTTCTTCGTCGACAACATTTACCGTTACACGCTGGCCGGTACTGAAGTATCAGCTTTGCTGGGCCGTATGCCATCCGCTGTGGGTTATCAGCCTACATTGGCAGAAGAGATGGGCAAGTTGCAAGAGCGTATTACTTCCACTAAGACTGGTTCTGTTACATCTATTCAGGCCGTTTACGTTCCTGCGGATGACTTGACTGACCCATCTCCTGCTACCACCTTCTTGCACTTAGACTCTACAGTTGTGTTGTCGCGTGACATCGCTGCATTGGGTATCTACCCTGCGGTTGACCCACTTGATTCAACTAGCCGTCAGTTAGACCCACAAGTGGTTGGTCAAGAGCACTATGAAGTCGCGCGTGATGTTCAAATGACATTGCAGCGTTACAAAGAATTGCGCGACATTATTGCGATTTTAGGTATGGACGAATTGTCACCAGAAGACAAATTGGCTGTATCACGTGCTCGTAAGATTCAGCGTTTCTTGTCACAACCTTTCCACGTTGCAGAAGTATTTACTGGTTCACCAGGCAAATATGTTCCTTTGAAAGAAACCATCCGTGGTTTCAAAATGATCTGCAGCGGTGAATTGGATCACCTGCCTGAGCAAGCGTTCTACATGGTGGGTTCAATTGATGAAGCCATTGAGAAAGCCAAGAAGCTTTAATCGAATTCATCTAGGGAAATTATGTCAACCATACGCGTCGATGTAGTAAGTGCTGAGCAATCCATTTTTAGTGGGGAGGCTAAGTTTGTGGCTCTTCCAGGCGAAAGTGGTGAGCTCGGTATTTTGCGCGGCCACACCCCTTTGATTACACGTATTCGTCCCGGTTCTGTTCGTATTGAAAAGGCCGATGGTGATGAAGAATTTGTTTTCGTAGCGGGCGGCTATTTAGAGGTTCAGCCAGATCGCGTCACTGTTTTAGCAGATACTGCGATTCGTGGTCACGATCTCGATGAAGCTAAAGCAACAGAAGCTAAAAAGCGTGCCGAAGAGGCAATGCAAAACCGCACCAGCGATTTTGATATGGCCTTGGCTCAATCTGAGTTTGCAGTAGCAGCCGCTCAGTTGGCTGCCATTGCACGTTTCCGTCGTAAAAAGTAAGAACCGGTCTATTCCTTGTTGTTAAACGACCGGTTTCTACGAGCCTGCCTGGGCGAAGCGGTAGATCAAACTCCGCTTTGGCTCATGCGACAGGCCGGTAGATATCTCCCAGAATACAATGCAACGCGTGCTAAGGCCGGGAGTTTTTTAGGTCTAGCAAAAAATCCAGCATATGCAACCGAAGTAACGCTCCAACCGCTGGACCGCTACCCCTTGGATGCAGCTATTCTATTTTCGGATATCTTGACCATCCCCGATGCTATGGGGCTGGGGCTTAAGTTCACCACTGGTGAAGGGCCTAGCTTTGATCACCCCCTGCGCACGGAAGATGCGGTAAAAAAATTACGTGTTGCTGATATGAGTCAGCTGCAGTATGTATTTGATGCTGTCTCAGAAATTCGTAAAGCGTTAATTCAAGATGGCAAGCAACGTGTACCATTAATTGGTTTCTCAGGAAGCCCTTGGACTTTAGCTTGCTACATGATTGATGGCTCGAGCTCGGACGATTTTCGTCATGCCAAAACCATGATGTTTAGTCGCCCTGATTTATTGCAACATATTCTCGATATCAACGCTCAATCAGTGGCTAGTTATTTAATTGAGCAAGTCAAAGCTGGTGCACAAGCGCTAATGATTTTTGATACTTGGGGTGGAATGCTCCCGGACGGCTGGTATCAAAAAATGTCTTTGGCATCGATGAAAAAAGTGATTGATCTACTGCCACGCGAATATAACGGCAGAAAAATTCCTGTCATTATGTTTACTAAAGGCGGCGCCATCTGGCTTAACGATATGGCGCAAGTTGGGGCGGATGTGATTGCGCTCGATTGGACTATTTCATTAAGCCGGGCACGCAAACAATTGCTCTCACTAAATAAGCCCTTGGCAATTCAAGGCAATCTCGATCCCTTAATTCTTTTTTCAGAACCAAAACAAATTGCTGATCAGGTCCATGCTCTATTAGACGACTTGGCTGCCGCGCCCGCTTTAAAGCCAGGACTGCATCCTTTAGATGGCCACATCTTTAATTTAGGTCATGGCATTTCACAATTTACACCTCCAGAAAGCGTCACTGCCCTGGCTGATGCTGTGATATCTAAATCAAAAACCCTTAGATCAAACCACTAACGCCAAGTGTTTGCTAACTTTGGGCAAAAGAGGCGTTCAAAGTTATGCACAATTATGTGACATGATTTAAATTCAGTAAGATTGAGAGAAATGATTAGATTGCTCTTTTAGTTAAGCCTCTAACACATTGTTTTTATTCAATAAAATTGAATAATTAGGGGTTTCCCTTAAAAACTTCAATTTTTCAAAGCGGTCCCGATAATAGAATAAGCTGATGATATCCACAGAGTTATCCACAAGCTAAAGCGAAAATTGAAGTAAAAAAATGCCAGATCCCATAGTTGTCCAAGTGGTAGTTGATAAGCCCTTATCTCAAGGGTTTGACTATCTTTGGGACGCAAAACAGTTGGGAGCGCTTCCTCAGGTTGGCCAAATTATTGAAGTGCCCTTTGGGCGTGGGCAAGAAATTGCAGTGGTAATAAAAGTAAGTGCACACTCTGATTATCAAATCGACAAAATAAAGTATGTTGACAAGGTGTCGCCCCTACCTCCACTCAATTTAGCGCTGCTGCGTTTGATAAACTTCGCTAGTCAGTACTACGTCCATACGCTTGGTGAAACTATTCTTCCAACAATCCCACAGATGTGGAAAAAAGCAGATTCATGGAAGAAAAATGTAGACAAAATAAATGAGGCAAGAAAGAAAAATCCAAAGGCAATAGGCTCTCAAAAAGAAGGATTCATTACAGCTGAACAATTAAATGCAGAGCAAAAAAAAGCATTAGAGGCCCTAAACAATCCTAGCAACTCTGGAACCAAGTTCCGCACGATTTTGCTCCAGGGTCAAACTGGCAGTGGTAAGACCGCAGTATTTCTAAATTGGATCAGCGGGATTTTGGAGGAAAAAGATGCACAAGTGCTGTTGCTGGTTCCGGAAATCAATTTAACGCCGCAACTAGAAAGACGTGTGCGTGCCTATTTCCCAGATAAGATCATGGCAGTCTTGCATAGCGGTGTAACAGAAAAGAAGCGCGGTATTGCTTGGTATGAGGCAATGACAGGTAAAGCACAAATTATTTTGGGAACAAGATTGGCTGCTTTAACACCAATGCCAAATTTAAAAGCAATCGTGGTCGACGAGGAGCACGATACAAGCTATAAGCAACAAGAGGGAACCAGATACTCAGCAAGGGACTTGGCAATATGGCGCGCGCATGATGGGCAGCTCCCAATCGTACTTTCTTCAGCCACCCCTTCTTTAGAGACTTGGATTGCTGCCAAGGCGGGGCGATATGAATATATTCGCTTGGATCAACGTGCCCAAGGGGCTAAGTTGCCCAGGGTGCATCTAATTAACACCCGTGATCCTCGCAATCAATATAGCCCAGGAGACCAAGGTGCCCCAAAGACGAAAAGCCTGATTAGTAAAACGCTTGCTCAGGCAATTAGCAAAAATTATCAAGAGCAAAAGCAAAGCTTAATTCTGATTAATCGCAGAGGATACGCGCCGGTACTTAGTTGCAGTAGTTGTAATTGGTTATCAAAGTGCTCGCAATGTTCTTCATATATGGTGATGCATAAGCCAGGAGCATTAGGAAAAAGGTCTGTATTAAATTGTCATCATTGTGGATTGGTTAAATCAATACCGCAGTTTTGTCCCGATTGTGGAAATGCAGATCTGAAAACCCTTGGACAGGGAACGCAAAAGCTGGAAGATAGTATTGAGGAGATGTGGCCACAAGCCAGGGTGCTGCGTGTGGATGCAGACTCTAGCAGAAAGAGTAAAGGTGCAGAAGAGCTCTTTCAGGAAATACACGATGGCAATGTCGATATTGTAGTTGGCACACAAATGATTGCGAAGGGCCATGATTATCAAAACATAGGATTGGTTGCTGTTTTGGATGCAGATGCTAGACTCTATTCAGCAGACTTTCGGGCTGCTGAAAGATTATTTGCGCAGCTAGTACAGGTTGCCGGGCGAGCGGGAAGAGCTGGCGCCGAGGGAGAGGATGGTGGAGATATTTATATAGAAACACAGTATCCAGAGGCACCAGTATTTCAGTATTTGCTCAGGCATGATGTGGATGGATTTATGGCTTACATCGCGCGTGAGCGAGATGAAGCAAAACTACCCCCTTTTACTTATCAAGGCTTGGTTCATGCTGAGGCAAAAAGTCTCGAGAAGGCGATTGGTTTCTTAAATGAATTGAAGGCGCGCCTTAAGCAGCATGGGATGGTGCCCATAGATGTATATGTATACGATCCGGTTCCCAAAACAGTCATGCGCGTGGCTGGGTCAGAGCGCGCACAACTGGTAATAGAGTCTACCAATCGAAAACTATTACAAGAAATCCTAGAAAATATTGACCGCGATTTACGCCAACAATCTCAGGGACGCATTAGCAAGGTATCGCGCATTCGATGGTTGGTTGAGCGCGACCCAATTGCAATTTAAGTGGGTCTTTAGGCGCCAGCAGTGCTACTGTAAGTCGGAGCATCCAATAAATTCAGTAGTTCTGCAGCAAGCTCTGCGCCCGGTTTAATTTTAAAAAGCCAAGTTGAGTATGGTGCTTGATTTACTATTTCAGGCGAGGACTCAAGCGCCTGATTTAAAGCCACAATTTCACCGCTGACGGGTGCATGGATGTCGCTAGCAGCCTTAACAGATTCAATTACCGCAATCGCCTCCCCTTGCTTAACGACTTGCCCTAGTTTGGGTGCTTGAAAAAACATCACATCTCCAAGAGCCTCTTGCGCATGATTGCTAACGCCAACCCACACAAGACCGTCGTCCTCTAGGGATGACCATTCATGGGTTTGAGCAAATTTAAATGTTTCTTGGGCGTTCATGTTTTATCCTTTAAGAATATTTTATCTTTACTCCCATAAACAACCATTGTATTTATACGAGAGCCAGCTTATATGCCGATCAAATTAGGAATAGTTCCCGTTACCCCATTTGAGCAAAACTGCTCGATTCTGGTTTGTCAGGAGACTGGAGACGCGGCCATTGTTGATCCAGGTGGCAATATCCCAAAGATTTTGGAAGGCGTAAAGCAAATGGGTGGTACTGTGAAAAAGATTTTGCTTACCCATGGGCACTTAGACCATTGTGCGGCGGCTAAAGACTTGTCTGAGCAGTTGCATGTGCCAATCGAGGGCCCGCAAATTGATGAACGTTTTTGGATTGATCAACTACCAGAGCAAACGGAGCGGTTTGGATTTGGGCATGCCAAAGTCTTCGAGCCTGATCGCTGGCTCAATGATGGTGATCATGTAAAAGTCGGTAATGTTGATTTAGAGGTCTTTCACTGCCCCGGACATACGCCTGGGCATGTTGTATTTTTTGATAAAGAAGATCGCCTGGCACTAGTCGGCGATGTCCTGTTTGCGGGCTCTATCGGTAGAACAGATTTCCCCCGAGGTAATCACGCAGACTTAATTAATGCGATCAAAACTAAATTGTGGCCCTTGGGCGATGATGTACAGTTTGTTCCTGGCCATGGGCCAATGTCTACCTTTGGGGCGGAACGATTAAGCAATCCCTATGTTGGGGATAATGCGTAAGGAATTAGGTTTTAGCAGATCCAGTGCGGTGCGTGCGATTGTAAAGACAGCTCGCACAAATCCAGCGTTGCTTGCGATTACTAGTTGGAATCCAGGTCCCACCTTCGAGGCGCTTTTCACGGCTACAAGAAGAACAAAACTTGAGGCTCTGAGAGGTATCTTGGGTGGCGGCTGGAGTAGAGGTAGTCATGGGCAATCCGGGTAAGGCAAATCTTATTCAGAGTGTCTATTTTACCCGTTTTGTCCCGCTGGGGCTGGGCTCAATACAACCCTGACTGATTCGGCTGTTTTATTGCCATCAAAATCAAGCCATGCTTTGTTTTCAAAGTCATAGAGTTTGCACTTCCGAGCAGTATCGAAATACCAACTCCATGAGAACTTTTGAACAAAAATACGCTCAGGAAGGATAGTTTCGAGGGTATTTTGAGCTTCTTGAAGGCGGTATAGGGGTACGCTCATGTCTACATGGTGAGCAGTGTGTTCCATAATGTTGTGCATTAGTGCGCCCCAAATCCAGTTAAAAGTGAGGTGCACTGTAGTAGAAACAAAAGGTTGGGCGCGCAACCACTCGGACTTTTTGTCATACCAAGAGACCGAAGGATGAGTGTGGTGAACATACACTACAAAGCCAATCATGCCATTCCAGAATAGGAAAGGAACCGCAAATCCCATGATCAGACCAAGCCATACTGATTGGCCGGTTGCGAGAGCTCCAGCAATGAGGCAGGCAATCCAAACAATGGCAAAAGCGCTTACCAGTAGGTTATCTTTGAGGAAGATGGGACGATCGCCCGGTTTATTTTGGGCATTTGGGAAGTACTCTCTTCTCCACCAAATCTCAATTAAATAGTAAAAAACGGGCCCCCAACCACTACGATAGAGATGCTCTAGGGCCTTGCGGGACGGGGATAAGGCGTCATATTCTGCTTTTGAGAGCGGCGCCCAAACAAAGTCAAAACCCTTCAGATTGGTTTGGCCATGGTGCACTACGTTGTGCCCTACATCCCATAGGCTATATGGTGTTAAGGATGGCAGAAAGGCAATTCGACCAAGAACTTTATTAAGTTCGCGGTTTGGGGTGAAGCTTTGATGGCAAGCATCATGACCCAAAATAAAAATTCTGCCAGTTACAAAACCAGCTACCACACCGAAGACTAGCTTAAGCAGCATGTTTTCTGCAAAAACGGTGCCAGCAATGCAGGCTAGCCATAAGGAGGCGTCTATTAAGAGCAACATCAATGCCCTGCCTGTTTCACCTTGAGCCATGGGGATGAGCCAACTACGAATGATCTTTCTATGTGGCAAAGGTAGATCAGGAGCCAACGGATTGGCAATAGACGGTTCTGAAAGGGTCGGATTTAAGTGATTAGGCATGATAAGAATCAATAATTTAGGAGCAAATGATAGCCTTTTCCACAATTTTCTGCATGATGTAGGTCAAAGCCCCCCTACTTATTATTGGCGCGCCCGGCAGGAATCGAACCTGCGACCCTTGGCTTCGGAGGCCTCAACCGACAAAAAACATACAAATACTTTAAACAACTGAAGATGGCCTGTTCAAGCTTTACATAGTGTTTAAGAGCCAATTTGGTGGGCAGCACCTTTTTTTGGCGGCCGTCTGATTGGGGCGCTTTTAATGTAAGCATTTTTTTAATACGAGCGCTTTGATAGATTTATGGAGAGTAGCTTTTGACGCAATATCTTTTTGTTCAATTAGCTCCCCTATAAAAATATCTTGGCCAGATAACTGGGCCATGGCCACCCGATCAAGCAGGTGAATCTCATAGAAGCTCAGATTAAAGTCCTTATCAATAGAGCGCATTTGATCCGCAAAAAGAATAAATTTTTCCATAGTGAAACTTGTCAATTTTTTATAGGCCGATTGATTAAAAAATTCAATTCTTAAATTATCTGATTAATCACATGATTCCAGCGACTATCAATTATTAACAATTGTTAATCAATGTTGTGTGCAGCGTTTATGACTTCATAATTCGAGTGCGTAAGTTAAGCGCCCTAGTAGTTTTGATATTGATTGAATTGTGGATTTAAAACCTATGGCATCTATCCTGATTGGCACCCCTCTCAATGGCAGGGCTACGGTGCAAATGATTGGCTTGCTCAAATTTCACGGACCCTTGGGCCCTTTTTCTGTGGATATGCGCTCTTATTCGTTTTGCGGATGGGTGTCTATAGGAGTGCACAAATCAGTCAGCGAGGCGCTACGAATCCCATTCAATGAGTGTAAATATCGCGCTTTTGAATACATTAAAAACTGGGGGCGCCTTTAATTGGGCGTCAACAATAGTGCACCTTATTGAGTTTATGTTGGGCCTGATGATCTGTATCTTGACTGTGATGACGGGCGCAGTATTGCTCTATTGCGGCTTGTTAACGCTATAGCTCTTTGCAGGCCAATTGATGTAGGCTCATAAATAATCTTTAGATCAATAATTTATCCAAGAGATGTCATTAAACTTAAAAGACCCCAAAGAGGTAGAAAAAAATATTAATCTTGATCGAGTGGTTGAGATTGTGGTTGTTGCCCTCAAAGAGGTGATGCCATACATAAAATTAGCCAGCACCACCGATTTTATGATGGCCTATGCAGTAATGATTAAAACAACCATGATTAATTTGGAATTGAGCGAAGATCAAAAAAATCAAGCCAAAGCTGTTTTTGATCAAATATGGCCTGAAGTGATAGTCGATAAATTAATGGCGCAGTCTCAGTTAAGTTGCTCAATTCATTAATGGCTACTAATTAATTTTTAAATTAGATCTCTTTACCAGCTCTGAAACTGCGCGTTCACGCTCCTTCGCTACCATTTGTTGCGCCAATTGATTTTTTGCCTCCTCAAAGCCTGGAAGCTTAAATGGGCGTATGTTAACTAGCTTAATAATATAAAAATTATTCCCAAGTTGAATCGGCTTGGAAGTAATTTTCCCTTTACTTAAGTTGGGGACGATATCGTTGATTGGTGGGGTCAGGTTACCGCTTAAGGTCCAGCCAACTAGCCCGCCTTGTTGCGCAGTAGTTTTATCAAGAGAATATTGTTTTGCTACCGCGTCAAAGGTGGCGCCACCATTGAGTTTGGCAATAATGTCGTTAGCTTCAGGTTCGCTCGCAACAGCGATTTGAGCAATTTCATACTCGTTTGCATTTTGAGGTTCTTTACTAGCCGCGAGTTGCCTGTCATATTCCGCCTTAATATCAGACTCAGAAATTGGGTGGTTTTTAAAATATTCAGAAAACCAAAGCTCAACAATAGCGTTTTGGCCTGCCAATTTCAACTTAAGGGCGTTATCATTTTTTGTTGTTAAGCCAGTCTTTTTGGCCTCTTGAATGATTGCCTCGCGGATGATTAGTTCGTTAGTAACGCGTTGCTTGACTTCCGGGGTGATCTTGGCACCCTCATCGCTGGCGAGCTTTAGCAATTCATCTACTTGTTGTGCGGTAATTTTGTTTCCATTGAGGGTGGCAATTATTCCGCTATTAGATTGCGCAAAAACAAATCCAGATATCGTCAACATAAAAATGCTGATCAAAGTGGAGGGAATGAATTTCATTTTCAGAAGCCAAGTTTATATAGTAATTTTGTAACTGTATCACCAGTGCATTGGTCTGACGGGGCATATTAAGCCCAAATACTCGCTGCGTCCCCTCTATTTGTTAATGTAGGAGCATTTCACTTGAAAACCGTGTCTAGAGAAGCATCCGCTTTCTTTGGTGCCTAATATGTGCCTCCATATTAATAAAAAGCTAAATGCAAAATTGTTAAATTTTGTTAAAACTTTAATATTTCTATTTGAGAGCGCTCCTGACCTACTGCCTGTGTGAAGAATTAATACTGATAGTTAGCTATATAAGTTAATATTAGACCCATTTAATCCAAGGTTAGGCTGGTTAAATTTAAGAAAATGAGCGCAAAAAGCAAATGCACATTGCTATATTAGAAGACGAAACCACATTGGCTGAAGAGGTGAAGCTTTACCTTGAGAGGGATGGCCATAGCGCAACGATTTTTGTTGATGGAGAGGCCTTACTCAGGGCTTTGCCTCGTGAAACATTTGATTTGTTTATTTTGGATTGGAATGTCCCAAAAATAAATGGTTATGAGGTGTTGGTGCGCATGCGAAAAAATCTTAGAATGATTGAGCCCATTGTCTTTTTAACCAGCACAGATGCTGAAGATGAAATTGTGGCGGCTTTATCTGCGGGCGCTGATGATTATTGTATTAAGCCGATTCGATTGAGAGAGTTTTCCGCCCGTATTAGTTCTGCGCAGAGACGAGTGCAAATGACAAATGCCCCAGCGTTTGGTCGCGAAAAAGAAATCTTAGGCTATAGATTTAATCCAATTACTAATCTTGTAAGATTTGATGATCAAGACGTTACGTTAACGGAGAAGGAGTTCGCTCTAGCCTCCTTTTTATTCTCAGAATTAGATCGTCCGCTTTCGCGCAACCGATTATTAATAGAGGTGTGGGGATCTACTGGTCCTGAATTATCTAGGACGCTCGATGTCCATATTGCCTGGATTAGAAAAAAGCTTCATATTGGTGCAAGCGGAAGCAGAGCTAGGCTGGTGGCAGTTTATGGTTACGGCTATAGGCTTATGCAAACTTTTCCTGAAGAGTAATTCTTTGGCTGTGCCGACAAAAAATTTCCCTGTATTACTGCGTATTTTCGTGTCGACCGGCATATTTGTTTGGTCGGCTTTCATATTTGCTCAGCCAACCGCCCTTTCCGAGCCAAAGCCTCTGGTCTATAAAGTCCAGCAAGGAGATACTCTCCAGTTGATATTAGATAGGCACTTAATCCAGGATGCGCTACCAGAGCTAATGGCGGCCAATGTGGGGATTAATAAGAATGAAATTCTGGCGGGACAAACCATCCTTATTCCTCGCTCATTGATCCGGTATCACCGCTCTAGAGCCGTGGTTGTGTATGCAAAGTGTGCAGATCCAATTTTGAGAGCCAACGAAGCCGTAGCACTAAAGTTAGGCAGCGCTATTGATCAGGGCGATGTCATCACAGTGCCTCCGCAATGTGCCCTTTCTTTGCAATTTGAGGATCGCTCTATCTTACGCATGCCCTCAGGGGGTAGCATTAAGATTAGCATGTTACGAAAAAGTACCCTTGAAAAATCACCTGAAGTACAGCTTAATTTATTGGATGGGCGTGTCGAAGTGAAGGTCCCTAAGCGTCAGAGCGGGGATGCGCCTTTTGGTGTCAATACACCAACTTCTGTTGCCGGTGTCCGCGGCACCGAGTTCCGAGTTGGGTTTGATCGATCCAGTGGCGCCGGTAAGGTTGAGGTGAGTTCTGGTTTGGTTGGAACAAGAGGCGTTGCTGACATTGAAGAGGCGGGAGTATCGGCTCAAAAAGGGGTTGTCATACCAAAAGATGGTTTGGCCGATAAGGTCGAGGACTTGCCTACGCCGGTAAAATTTTTATCGGTACAGGCTCAGCAGGTTTTGGGATGGCATCTATTTGTATTTCAAGGAAGCTCAAATTCTCACAGATATTATTTAAGGGAAAGTCAGGCGGCCAATCTCGTAAGTGAGGAAGATTCAGTCCAGCGGAAGGAGCCATTATTTTTGGCCACCCAATTGGGGTCAACTGCAAAAATGCTTACTTGGTCTGCACAAACTGCCAGCGGTTTAATGGGGGATGAAAGTGTTTTTGGTATTTGCGTTGATCAGAGTGGTGGCGCAGATATAAAGCGATGCAGTGTATTGTTTGATTTGACTGGTTTACGAGAGCCAGTCATAACTCTGGTTGAGGCTGCCCCAAACGGTCAAGCGGTAGAAATATTGAAGGCCTATAAACCTTCGAGGGAGCTAAAGGTGCTGTTAGTTAAGGGATTGCCGGTTGGCAATTATCGCTGGGAGATTAAGTCAAGTGTGGGCAACAACTTATCTACGAGACAAGATGGTCGATTTGAATTAATAGCCGCTACTCAAAACTAAAGGCCAATGCGAATAAATATCTGGCCCATAAAACCTCACATCATTAAGCTCAATCGCGCAGATGATCGGCGCTTCTTTGGTGAGTGGTGCGGCTTAACATTTATCGCAATAGTTGCTTTGGCATTGGCTGTTGCGTTGAATATTTTTACCCCCTTGGGCAACATCTTTTTTGATGGGGTTCAGCGTATGAGGGTGCAGGCACCAAATAATAAAATTATTATTGTCGCTATTGATGACCGAAGCTTAAGTCAATTAGGTGGTTGGCCATTACCCCGCAATTTGTATGCTCGCTTTCTTCAAGAGTTAGCAGACACCGGGAATTATCCGAAAGCTATTGGGTTTGATATATTAATGATCGATCCCACTATTCATGACCTGGAGTTTGCGCGACAAATCTCGCGACATAAGTCCGTTTTGCCCGCCGAGCTTCATTTTGACGAAAAAAAAGGCGAGGTTGTAGTCAGCTCGCCGCCGCTAACAATTGCTAAATCAACGGCAACCATATCGCACGTCAATGTTAGTTTTGATGAAGATGGATTTATACGTGGAAGTAATCTAATGGAGTCGGGCATTCCGCATTTTTCGGTTGCCATGTCAGGACGTCAAGACCTCATTAATAATCATGGAGATCATTATTCGCGATTTAGTTTGATTCGCCCTGAAATTGGCTTCACAACGATCTCGCTTTCAGACGCCCTTCAAAAAAATTACCCACTATCGATTTTTAAAGATGCATACGTCTTAGTTGGCTCAACAGCCCCTAGCTTAGGCGATCATTACCCTTCAATCTATGCTGGCAGGCAAAAGTCAGGAACTCCAGGCGTTATATTTCAAGCAAGTCTTTTAAATGACCTTTTGCAAAACAGTTTAATTACAAAGGCCACCTCCTGGGTGCAGTTTTGTGTCTACGCAGCTGGGCTACTGGCAATTTTGGTGGGCATTTTGCTGCTTGCCCCATCAACAGAAATTATTCTCACTCTTAGTGTAGCGATATCTGCGCTCCTTGCTAGCATCTTTCTTTTGTTGAAATTGAATTATTGGCTAGATCCAATGCCGCTGGTAGTTGCCGTTTTGGTGGTCAAGCCAATATGGGCGTGGCGACGAATGAATATGGTAATTGTCTTTATGCGAGATCGAGCTAAAGAGATGCAGTTGATAGAAATGGTGCCCCAAAAAACGCGGCATAAACATTATCTAGTGCAAGATGCTGTACTGCAATACTCGAGCATTTTAGATAAAGCAATCCTAATGGCAAAAAATCGTCTAGATAGTTTTGAAAAAATTATCAACGAATTGCCTGAGGCGATGTTTGTTCTTGATGCGGGCGGAAAATTATTATTGGTCAATATGAGGTTTCGGTCTTTATTCCCAAAAGAATATTTCAGGAATGATGTAACGATTGATTCCTTGCTACATCATCTCGGGTGCTCGCTTAAATACCTCGAAGGCTTATTAAGCTTACCGCCAGGAGAAAAATATTTGCATCTTAAGGGGATTGATGGTCTCACTAAAGAGTACATGGTACACCGCGTGGAAATTCATTTTGAGCCCAGCAATTCTCTGGCCATTATTATGTTTGTAGAGGTAACGCAGTTGTTGCAATTTCAGGCGCAAAGAGATCGCACTTTGCAACTACTTTCGCATGATATGCGTACACCAGTAGCTTCTATTCTGACCTTATGTCGCAAAATAGTCGCACACAATTCTTTGCAAGAGGAGGGAGATAAGTGCTTGTTAGATATCTCATCTCACTCAAGACGACTTCTTTCGATGATGGATGACTTTATCTTATCAATTTGGGCTGATGAGTCTGAGTATGTGCTCTCAACAGTCCTATTTGAGGCTTTATTGGATCAAGCAATTTATGGGGTGAGAGTTTTAGCGCAAGAACGCCAAATGACAATTCGCGTTGATGAGAGGGATGCGGGTATTTTTGTGCAGACCCAAACTCGTTTGATGGAAAGAGTACTCATCAATCTTTTGGTTAATGCAATTCGTCATGGGCGTCCTGCCACAGAAATTGTCGTACGAATATCCCTCGGTAGGACAGACCATAAATTACAAATGCTTAGATGTGAGTTTACAAATATTGTTGATCAGCCACACGACCTAACTCAAGTCGAAACTGAGCATAAAGGTTTTGGTCTTGGCACAAACTTTATCGATCGAGTCATTATTCGACATCATGGACAAATAGAGCGTCATTTTCCTGTTGATCCTGGGGGATTTGCCAAAATTACTATACAGTTGCCCGCCTCTCATTACTGAGGCGGTTCGGTGCATTCAATCGTTTTGTTTGGGGCGCTCTAAATCATCTGCCGCCTGTCTGGCTATTATTTGTGCGCCTACTTGCGCCGCTTTAGAAAAATGCTGAATTACAAGGTTGCGCAGTTCATCAATTTGTGTCAACGCATATTGAACATCAGGAAAAATCGCGGGCAATTGCAAAAGCTTGCCGTCTTCTGTCATAAAAGAAGTTTGTACTGCTATTCCAGAAGCGGTCGTTTCTACCAGGAAGATGCTACGCCCCCGGAGGGTCTCATTTGAGGGGTCGGAAGCCTCTTCTTTGATTGCCTGCATAGGTAAATCGTTGTTGTTTTCACTCACGGCACATCCTTTCAAATTCAATTTTGATATTAGCTCTTAGGTGTACACCTTCATAAGACCGCAAGCTAAATCATCTCCATAAGACTCTCTTTTTAACAAAATTGCCCCTTAAGAGGGAGGATTTACTCAATTTTTTGCAATATTTAACAATTCAGAGCGTCGTCTTTTGGGATAATAAGGGGTAAGCCCTATATGAATAAAAATTGCTACAAACTCATATATTCCAAGCGCCACAATAAAATTATTGCGGTAGGGGAGAACGCGTCTAGCATATCCCATTCTGGAGCCAGAAATCAATCTAAACGAGGCATCGTTTCCCATATTTCTTATGTTGCTAGGTTATCTGTTTGTTCGTTTGCCGCATTAATTGCATTAGATGGGCATGGCTCTGCATTTGCTGCCCCTGCCGTAAACGCCCTGCCTACAGGTGCTTCGGTCGCCGCGGGTAAGGTAGCCATTAGCCAATCAGGCAATACGCTCACCGTGAACCAGACCACCAATCAAGCGATTGTGAACTGGAACTCTTTTAACATTGGCGCCAATGCCAAAGTGAACATTGTTCAGCCTAACGCCAGTAGCGTGCAGTTGGACCGTGTAACTGGTAACAACCCTTCTCAAATCTTTGGACAGTTAACTTCCAATGGCCAAGTCATCTTGGTTAACCCAAATGGTATTGTCTTTGGTAAAGATGGTTCTGTGAGTGCTTCATCCTTTACTGCTTCTACTCTAGGCATTAGTGATGCAGACTTTTTGGCCGGCAACTATCGCTACACTCGTGATGGTGCTACTGGAACCATTGAAAACAATGGCTCATTACAATCATCTAGCGGTGGCTATGTAGCCCTCCTTGGCGCGCAAGTCACCAACAACGGTAAGATCATCGCCCCACAAGGCACCGCCTATTTAGGTGCGGCCGAAGCGATTACTGTACCTTTGTCTAGCAGTGGCAAGATCAAATTAGAGCTCTCTCCAGCAGCAATCAATACAGCAGTGACTAACTCGAGTACCGGTACGATTGTTGCCGAGGGCGGTCAGGTCTATCTACAAGCTTCTGCGCTTAATGATGTGGCGGCAACGGCGGTGAGCTCAGTCACCAACTCGGGAGCAATCGATGTATCAGGAGCGCAGGCCGGTAATGTCGCCATACTGACAGATCACGGCAACATTAAAGTCGATGGTTCCATTATCGCCAATAGCACCAATCCCAATAACGCTGGCGGCAATATCATTATTGGCCGCGATACCCAATCAGGCATCCTTTCAGCCACAACCGATGTCAGCGGCGCTACCTTACAAGCCAAGGGCGGTTTTATAGAAACCTCCGGTGAATATCTAAAGACTGATGGCGTTCAGATCACCGCAAAAGATTGGCTCTTAGATCCCAATAATGTGGAGATTAATACCACCTCTACTGCTAATACGCCGGGTGACTCGGTTGTTAAAGCGGGTGATATTAGTACGGCTTTGGGATTTGGTACAAGCGTGACCATTGCGACAGGTGGTAGCGGTCAAGTCTCAAGCGCAACCGGTATTGGCGGTACTGGCACTATCAGTCAAGCCACCGTTGGAACTGGCAACACCTCCGATGGCAATATTTTGGTGAACTCGGCAATCACAAGCACTTATAACGGCTCATCTATTCCAACGCTAACCTTAACTGCCAATAACGGTATTACAGTTGGTGCTGGTATAGGCATTACCGGCGCTGGTACTGGGTTTAATGTTTCCATGACAGCCAATGGCTTAGGAACCACTAGCCAGGGCATTATCTTAAATAGCGCAATCAATGCGGGTACTGGCACCGTTAGCTTAACGGGTGCAACAACGAATGCCACCTCTAACGGTATTGCGTTTAATAATGGCTCTGGCATCACTGCAAGCGCCTATACCGCCACTGGCAATATGAACGCTACCAGTGGTGGTTCTGAGGGGGGTGCAAATGGTGCCGGTGTTATGTTTAGAGGCACTACCTCATTTAGCTCTACGGGTACAAGCTCGATTACGGGTAGCACGCAATCTAGCACAGCTGATGGCGTAGAGTTTTATAGCTCTACTAACACCACATTTAATGCCGGAGCCGGCTCCTTAGTCGTGTCAAGCGGCTCGAATAATATAGGCATTCAGGGTGTTCGGTTTGGTTATGGCGGTGGCGCCACGATGAACACCTCGGGTAATGTCACCATCGGATCTACTGGTAATAACTATGCCAAATTTCAGGTTCAAGGCACTATCAATGCTAGCTCAGGTACTCTGAGTTTAATGGGCCAGTCTAATACTGGCGATGGCGTTTATTTTCAAGATGGTGGTGGCGTAGCCCCTCAAGTGCTGGCAACTAATGCCGCAAACATTAGCGTGACCGGAGTTTCCACAAATGCAAACACTGGCAATGGTATTGAATTAAATCTGACCGGCGTGTTGACCAAAATGACTACCAACACCGGTAGCATTACGATGAATGGTACTGCATCGGGCAGCGGTAATGGTAGCGGTATTACTTTCCAGAATGCGGGGGCGACATCGAATGTCACTAGTACTGGTGGCGGCGCCATTTCATTAACCGGAACGGTTGGCAGCGGCGCAGGAAATGGCGTTTCTCTTTATTCTGGCATTTCTACAACTGGCAGCATCACTGTCAATGGCACCACATCCGGAACAGGATATGCCATCACTGCCACCAATCCGCTCAAGGGTACTAATATCACCTTAAGCGCTACTCCAACAGTGAACACGGGCTCAGCGATCTACATTAATGGCACTTCTACTACTGCTGCCCCTTTAATAACTGCCACCACTGGTAATGTCTTAATCAAGACGACCCAAGGCCAAATTAATATTTCTGATGGTTCGACAACGGCCAGTACGCCCACTATCAAGGGCACTAATGTCACCATTGATAATACGGGTGGTGCCATCGATCCCACAACGGGCGCTATCACGATTGGCAGCGGCTACGCACAAACTTCTAGGGGCCTTCTGTTTCAGGATGGCAACAGCAATAGTGGTGTTGGCGGCGGCATTAGCGCAACAGGCAATATTAATATTGCCGCGCAATCAAACTCCACTACAACATCGTCATTAGAGCTAGCAGGGCCCATTGCGGCAACGGGGGCTGTGAACTTTTATGGAGCCCAAACCGGCTTAGCTACCAATAACAATGGTATTTATTTGTATGCAAACGCCAATATTTCTGGATCAACGGTTGCGATGACTGGTGTGGCTGGAACGGCGGGCGGTGCTGGAATTTATATCAATAACAACGTAGCGATTACGGGCAATGCAACGACAGGCACTGCGGTTTCCTTAACTGGCACTGCCAAAGCTGCCGGGGTTACAGGTATTCAAACTGGTAGTAGTTCAGTTATTGAGGGCTACTCGGACGTGACTCTGACGGGTATTAATACGGCCGCCCCTACTGCAGCGCCATTAAATCTGGCAGGCACAATCATTGGGGCCTCTGGTAAGAGTATTAATTTAACGGGCGGCACAACTGGCGCTGGTGGCATTACAACAAACGGTGCAGCGGTGAAGTTTTCTAATCCGTACTCCTTGCAAAACTCGTATTCAGGTGTGATTGCTAATGGAACGGGTACTGGTACTGGCACAGTGGAAAATAACCAAGGTACTCAAACCTTGACAGGTACTAGCACCTACAGTGGCGGCACCAATGTCAATGCTGGTACTTTGCAAGTAGGCGATGCCTCTACAGTCGGTACATTGGGGCCAGGCACTATTAATATCGCTAGTGGTGCTACCTTAAATTACTTTGTAAAAGCTGGCGCATCTACTCTTTACAACATCAACAATACGATCACTGGCACTGGCACCCTGCAAAAAACCGGCACAGGGACTCTAAACTGGGGAAGTGGCGCAGCTACTTTTGAAATGAGTGGAGGCTTGATTGATGTGCAGGCCGGAACCTTTATTGGTAGCTCAGGTGCAAATGAGGTTTGGACTAGCAATAAATCATCATTGAATATTGCGTCAGGGGCAAACTTTAGCGGCGTTGAGGGCGTAATTTATGTTGATGCTCTAACCGGTAGCGGCACTTTGATGTCTGGTAATGGCGGGGCGACACCGAATATTATTGTCGGCGTTAATGGCACGGCTGCTGGCACTACCAATAATGTGACGGGTGTTGCCTACAATAGCGCGGGCACAGCCACATTCTCGGGCGTCATTGCTGATCAAACGGGCGCTTCTACCGGCCCCGCGAACATCACTAAAACTGGCAGTGGTACCCAAATACTCACAGGCACCAATACCTACACTGGCACAACCACCGTTAGTGGTGGAACACTCCAAGTGGGCGCAAGTAGTACAAGCGGCACCACCGGTACATTAGGAACTGGTGCAGTGACATTGAGCGGCGGCTCAACCTTAAGCTATCAGCGCGCTGCTAATACAACGATTAATAATGTGATTACTGGCACTGGCAATGTGATTGCTAATATCACGGGAACATTGACTGATAGCAGCGCCATTAACTTAACTTCTGGCTCTGTCAATTTAAGCGCAACTGGTAATGTTCTTTTGAGCGCAAACATCGGAGCCTCTAGTGGTGTTTCCGTAACTGCTGGTAGCATCACTGGCACTGGTGCTGGCGCCTCATCAACCTCTACTTTGACTTCTGCTGCCAACACATCCATAACCAATACTGGTACTGGCGGCATCACTCTTGCCACAACTGGCACCGGAAACTTAACTACTGCCAACATCGTCGATAGTGGGTCTGGCAATGTCAATATCATTGCCGGCAGTGCTTTATTAGCAGGCAATACCTCTGGCAATGTCTTAACTACCAATACTACTAGCCCTGTAACGCTTGGTTCTGGAGATAATCTGTACGTTTACTCTGGGTCAGAATCTGCTACAGGTAGTCTCTCGATATTAAATAGTAGTTTTAGCACTCTTAATCTTGCTAACTCTGGTTTGAGTGTTAATGCTCTAAATTACACTGCTTACGGCACTAGTGCAAATCCCAATACGATTAGTGGTGGTGGCACTGCGCAGGTTATGTTTAGAGATATTACTGCGCCAACTTACAATTTGACGCTAGCTAATCTAAGCAAGGTGTATGGCGCCAGTGATCCAACATTAACTACCTCGGCACTGCAGTCCGCTTACACAGCGGCTGGTGGTTCAACTAACATTACTGGAAACGTTGGTGGCGGTGCAAATACTTTCGCAGAACTTGCCTCAACTGCTATTTCTGGATTAAATTTATCTGGCGCCGCCCGTAGCGGCTATGGCACCTTAGCTGGTGAGCAGGTGGGTACATATGCTTATAGTGGCATCACTGGTACCAATCTTAGTATTACTGCGCCTAGTTTAGGCATCACTAAAGCCACACTTTATGTGACCGCTAATGCAATTAATTCGACTTACAACGGCACATCAAGCTATAACTCTTTAGCCGGTTATTCCACTTCTGGTTTGGTATCTAGCGTGGATGGTGTTACCACGGGCGATGCTGTAAATTCCGTTACAACGGCATTTAATAGTGGAAGCATTGTCGGCTCTGGTATTGCCCAGGCAGGCTCATTTACACAAACATTGAGCTTAGCAACGGGTACTGGCTTAAGTAACTACAACATTAATTATGTTGGCGTTACCGGAAATGTTGCCAAGGCTAATCTGACCTTTACTGGCAACTCTACCAATTCAGTGGTGTATAGCGGTAATACCCAAACAAATACTTACTCTGTCTCCACTAATAGCGGTATCGTCAATAGTACCAATGCACTTGGTACAGACGTATTAAACGTGAGTGGTATGGCTACCGGTCGAAATGTGGTGACGGGCGGTGTTGCTGATAATTTAAGCGTGACAGGCTCTGCGGCAACTTTAGCCAATTACACTATTTCGACAACTAACGGCAAGCTCTTAATTACCCCAGCAACATTAACAATTAATGCCGTAAGTGATAGCAAGACCTACGATGGCAGCACAGCATCCTCCGGGGTCGCAACGTATAGTACGAGCGCAGGCAATGGCTCATTGCTGGGCACAACAGATACGCTTACTGGCGTGACGCAAACATTTGCCTCTAAAAATGTTCTTGGCACCAATAGCTCAACCCTTGGCATAGCGAGCTACACAGTAAACGATGGCAATAATGGCAACAACTATAGCGTTGTTACACATACCGCTTTTGGAACTATTACACCGGCAGTGTTAACGGCATCTTTAGTCGGTTCAGTATCTAAAACTTATGATGGCGGAACTACTGCGACTATCGGTACTGGCAATATTGCGCTTAGCGGGGTTGTTTCTGGTGAGTCCGTTAATGTTGCCAATACTACGGGTGTTGTCGGCACTTATGCCAGCGCTAATGTGCTCGATAACCTTGCTGGCTCTGGCTCAGTAACGGCTATCAATTTAAGTTCTAGCAATCTTAATGCAGGCACCAATACACTTTTAAGTAATTATGTTCTGTCAGGCGCTTCCTCATCTATTACCGCCAATGTTGGCACGATTACGCCTAAGGCGTTAACACTCAATGGCTTAACGGTTGCTGATAAGGTGTACGACGCAACTACGACTGCTACAGTAAATAATCCAGGTAGCCTTAGTGGCGTTGTTGGGGTTGATGTCGTGTCTGTTAATGGCGTTGCAGCCAGTTTTGCAGATGCAAATGCCGGCATTAATAAGTCTGTTTTGGTTTCTTCTAGCGGATTAACGGGCTCATCTGCTTCAAACTATTCGCTAAATGCGTTGGCCAACACTACTGCAGCCATTACGGCTGCGCCTCTGAGTGTTAGTGGAGTTGCTGGTGTCGAGCGTAATTACACAGGATTAACTAATGTTGCATTAGACACTAGTAATGCAAGTATTTCCGGGCTCAAAGGTAGTGATAGCTTTAGTTTGGTTGCGGGCTCTGGTAACTATTTAGATCCGAATGCTGGTACTGGAAAAACCCTCAATATCACTGGGCAGTCTTTAACTCCGGTAGGATCTACGCTAGCATCGAACTACAGTATTACCTATCAAACAAGCGCATTAGGCACTGTTGATAAGACCCCCATTACCGCCACATTAAATAATGTCACCACTACTTATGGCGCAGTAGCGCCATTGACATATAGCGTGAACGGACTTGTTAATAATGAAACCGCCTCAACCGCAGGCATTTCCATTACTGGTCTTAGTTCTACTGGATATACCGGTACATCGACTACGAATAATGTAGGCTCGTACGCCATTACAGCATCCTCAGTGCAAGGACAGAATTATCAAAACTACACTCTTTCAGCGATTACTCCTGGAACATTGGCAATTACTCCGGCGACGCTGACTTTTACAGCTGGCGGCAATTCTAAAATTGTTACTCAAGCTGATCCTACCTTGTCTTACGCGACTAGCGGATTGGTCAATGGCGATTCTGCAAGTGTGATCACCTCCGGCCCAACCTTGACACGCGCAGCTGGTGAAACCGCAGGTACTTATGCCATCTCCATGTCGGGTGGCGCAGCTGGTAGCAACTATATTATTGCAAACGTAGTGCCAAGCACTTCTACTTTTCAGATTCTGGGCGCATCCGCTTTATTAATCACCATGAACAGTGCAACAACCACCTACGGCACTTTGGGTACACCCACCATTGCGTCTGTTCAGTATTTAGACGGCAACAACAATGTCATTAAAAATCTTACCAATACTGGTGGTACTACTTGGTCCGATGGCGTTGGTGGCACCATTTCGATTAATCCAAGCTTGCAAAATGTAACGGTTAATTCCGGCGTAGGTTCATATGCTTATGCGGTATCCGCTTTAAATAGCGGCACAGCTACAAGTTCTGGTAACTTTAATCTGGTTAGAACACAAACAGGCACCTATACAGTTGATCCAGCTTCTTTGCTCGTTACTGCTAATAACGCATCTCGTATTTATGACGGCTCTACCTATACAACACCGAGCGCAACCGTTACTGGCTTAATGAATGGTGAAACCGTAGCAGGTTTAGGCGGGCTTACTTATACTGGTAGCGCCATCAATAGTCGTGATGTGGGTACATACTCAATTAACGCGATTGCAACAACGCCGAGCAACTTTAGTAACTATTCCATTACCTATCAATCAGGCACTTTAACCACTTCACAGGCTTTATTAAGTCTTTCTGGCTTAACGGTTGCGAATAAAGTTTATGACGGCTCTACGGCCGCCTCTTTATCTAGTCTTGGAACCTTATCGGGTATTGTGTCTGGCGACAATGTGAATTTGGTTGCTGGCGCTGCAAGCTTTGTGGATTCCAATGCGGGTGTTAACAAAACAGTTAATCTCACGTCACTTGGATTAACCGGTACAAATGCTGGTAACTACACCTTAGTAAATTCTTCGGGTGTCGGTCCAAGCCTTTCTTACACAGCAACCATTACGCCTAAAACGATTACTGCTACTGGTGTCACTGCTAATGATAAAACGTATGACACTACTGCAGGTGCAACGCTCAATACCAGCGGCATTACTTTAAATGGAGTTTTATCAACCGATAACAACCTGGTGTCGGCAACTACTGCTGGTTTGACAGGCACATTTGCCGATGCTAACGCTGGCTCTAATAAGAGCGTTTCGATTACGGGATATGGGTTGACTGGTCAAGCGGCTGGCAACTATCAACTTGCTAACAACTACACCACTACCACCACGGCTAATATTGCTCAAGCCAATGCGTATGTAACAACCGCCAGCTCATTAACTGGTAACACTTATAACGGCTCAACTTATTCACTTGCTGCTCCAGTAATTAGTGGTGTATATACGAGCGATAGCGCTAATGTTGGCACATCACAAATTAATAATTCTGGGATTAATGCTGGCAGCTATACCACTACGACTACATTGACAGGCAACGCAACGACGCTCAATAACTATAACTTCCATGTGACAGAAGGCACATTGGTGATTGATAAAGCTAATCTCACTGTTAGTGCGGTCCAGGGTTTAAATCTTGTCTTTAATGGCCAAACTCAAAACCAAACCGATAACATTGTTGGCTTAGTTTCTGGCGATAACATCACAGTTAATGGTTTGGTGTCACAGCGTAATGCTGGTAACTACAACTCGAACCTATCTTTATCTGGCAGCAGCACTACATTAAATAATTACAATGTGACTTTAAATGATGCAAGCTTTAACATTGCCAAGGCGCAGATTACAGCCAATACTGCCTCATCTAATGTCACCTACGATGGCTCAACACAGAGCTTATTGAGCCCGACAGTCAATGGCATCATTAGCGGTACGAATGTTCAAGTAGCTCAAACAGGTACGAGTCTGAAAAATGTAGGCTCCACTACTAGCTCAACCACCTTAACGGGTGTCGATGCGAATAACTATGCATTAACTGCTGCTGAGGGTACTCTGACTGTTGGGCAGGCTAATGTTGGAGTCACCATTAATAGTGCTTCAACCACATACAATGGCCTTACCCAATCATCTAGTGGTTACTCTGTTACCTCTGGACAAGTATTTGGCTCTGATAATCTAGGAATTACTGGTGACTTGATTAGCGCGCGCAACGCAGGAAGCTACACCAGCAATGCAACTGCTTCCAATTCGAATTACGCGATTACGATTAATCAGGGTTCACTTGTCATCAATCAAGCCAACTTAACCGTATCCGCTAACACTGGTACTGGATTAGTATTTAATGGTCAAACTCAAAATCAAACTAACACAACGACCGGTTTAGTTGGTGGTGATGTCTTAAGTATTAATGGTCTTGTGTCTGCGCGTAACGCTGGCAATTACACGTCTAATTTGTCGCTTGCAGGCACTGATCCAACTACTCTGGGTAATTACAACATTACATTAAATAATGCTAGCTTTAACATTGCGCAAGCTCCAATTACAGCCAATACCGCATCATCTTCAGTCGTATACAACGGTAGTGCTCAAAGCCTAGCTAACCCAATAATTAGTGGCGTCATCTCGGGCACCAATGTTCAAGTAGCTCAAACAGGTAACTCACTAAGAAATGTTGGCTCTACAACGAGTGCAACCTCATTAACTGGGTCTGATGCTGCCAATTACCTGTTAACCGCGACGGAAGGCACTTTAACTATTGCTCCGGCAAGCTTAATCATCAAAGCTGCTGCAGATACAAAAGTGTACGACGGATCAAATGTATCCTCTGTGCCGGTTGTTTTTAACGGATTGCAAGGTTCAGATTCGGCTAGTGCTACACAAGTATTTAATAGCCCTAATGTCCTTGGTACAAATACGACTCTGGTTAGTTCTTATACCGTCAATGATGGAAACTCTGGAAATAATTATCAGGTAAGCACGCAAACTGGGTCAGGTTCAATTACGCCTGCACCAGTGGTGATTTCTGGTATTACAGCTGCAAATAAAGTTTATGACGGTACCACTTTGGCGACTCTAAATACTTCTGGCATGGTGACTGCTGGAGTCGTTTCTGGCCAGGCGATTAATACTGCAGCGACAGGGGCTTTTGACAGCCCTTCAGTAGGCAATGGTAAGACCGTTAACCTATCCTTGGTTAATACGGCCGGTATTAATACAGATTTAACCAACTACAACATCAGCAATCAATCTACAACAACGGCTGATATTACTGCCAATAGTGCCCCGGTACCACCGCCATCACCCCTACCACCAAATATCAATCCAGTAAGCCCTACTGTTGTTCCATCAAGCACTCAATCAGCTAGCATTGGTGTTTCTTTTGGGTCTGCTTCTATAGAGGAGTCTAATATTTGCGGCACTAAACGAGCTTGTAATTGCGACGCGACGGGTACCGCCGGAGTAGAGATTTGCTATTCAATTGACGTCGATAGTGTTAAGCCAAAACTCCAGTTATCTAAGTTAGTTGGTGGCAAATGGTAAGCATTAATTTTCCTGATGCCCCAATGGTTGGGTCATCAGGAAGCAATAACTTTTGACCTGTGGAAAATATCGCTATTCCCTATCGGCTAAGTCGCGATGTCACAGTAACTTTGCAATTTGAAGAGCGCCCCATCCTGCGCCACCATATTGGCATTTGGCATCACACAGTCTTCGGTCTTTTCACTCGCAGCACATTCCTTCAAATTCAATTTTGATATTAGCCCTTAGGTGTACACCTAGTTAAAACTGCCATTAGCACCACCTTAAGAAACCACCTTAATTTATATTAATGATGTTTTTATTAAATTATTCTCATTAAGTGCATGGTTTTATTGAAAATTTAGCAAGATTTAACAATTTGATACGTAAATTTTAGGATAATAGCGGGTAAGCCCTATATGAATAAAAAATCCTACAAACTCATATATTCCAAGCGCCACAATAAAATTATTGCGGTGGGGGAGAACGCGTCTAGCGTCTCTCATTCTGGAGCCAGAAATCAATCTAAACGAGGCATCGTTTCCCATATTTCTTATGTTGCTAGGTTGTCTCTTTGCTCGTTTGCCGCATTAATTGCATTAGATGGGCATGGCTCTGCATTTGCTGCCCCTGCCGTCAACGCCCTTCCCACTGGCGCCTCCGTCGCCGCGGGTAAGGTAGCCATTAGTCAATCAGGCAATACGCTCACCGTGAACCAGACCACCAATCAAGCGATTGTGAACTGGAACTCTTTTAACATTGGCACTAACGCCAAAGTAGTCATCAATCAACCTAGCTCAAGCAGTGTTCAGCTTGATCGTGTAACTGGTAACAACCCTTCTCAAATCTTTGGACAGTTAACTTCCAATGGCCAAGTCATCTTGGTTAACCCAAATGGTATTGTCTTTGGTAAAGATGGTTCTGTGAGTGCTTCATCCTTTACTGCTTCTACTCTAGGCATTAGTGATGCAGACTTTTTGGCCGGCAACTATCGCTACACTCGTGATGGCTCTACTGGCACCATTGAAAACAATGGCTCATTACAATCATCTAGCGGTGGCTATGTAGCCCTCCTTGGCGCGCAAGTCACCAACAACGGTAAGATCATCGCCCCACAAGGCACCGCCTATTTAGGTGCGGCCGAAGCGATTACTGTGCCTTTGTCTAGCAGCGGCAAGATTAAGCTGGAGCTCTCACCTGCAGCGATCAACACAGCAGTGACCAACTCGAGTACCGGTACGATTGTGGCCGAGGGCGGTCAAGTGTTTATGCAAGCATCTGCGCTTAATGATGTGGCGGCAACGGCGGTGAGCTCAGTCACCAACTCGGGAGCAATCGATGTATCAGGAGCGCAGGCCGGTAATGTCGCCATACTGACAGATCACGGCAACATTAAAGTCGATGGCTCCATTACAGCCAATAGCACCAATCCCAATAACGCTGGCGGCAATATCATTATTGGCCGCGATACCCAATCAGGCATCCTTTCAGCCACAACCGATGTCAGCGGCGCTACCTTACAAGCCAAGGGCGGTTTTATAGAAACCTCCGGTGAATATCTAAAGACTGATGGCATTCAGATCACCGCAAAAGATTGGCTGCTAGATCCCAATAATGTGGAGATTAATACCAACTCTACTGCTAATACGGCGGGTGACTCAGTTGTTAAAGCAGGTGATATTAGTACAGCCTTAGGTAATGGCACGAGTGTGACGATTGCTACTGGAAGCGGCGCTGGATCTACTTCAAGCGCAACCGGTGTAGCGATCGCAGGATCAGGTGGTACACAAGCTGATGGCAATATTTTGGTGAACTCGGCTATTACCAATAGTTATACAGGCTCAACGAATATTCCAACGCTAACCTTAACTGCCAATAACGGCATTACAGTTGGCGCAAATATCGGCACCTCTGGATCTAATTTAAATGTCATTATGACAGCCAATGGCTTAGGAACCACTAGCCAGGGCATTATCTTAAATAGCGCAATCAATGCGGGTACTGGCACCGTTAGCTTAACGGGTGCAACAACGAATGCCACCTCCGACGGTGTTGCGTTTAATAACGGCTCTGGCATTACTGCTGGCACCTATACCGTTATTGGAAACATGAACGCTACCAGCGGTGGTTCTGAGGGGGGCGCAAATGGTGCCGGCATTATGTTTAGAGGCACTACCTCATTTACTTCCACGGGTACAAGCTCGATTACGGGTAGCACGCAGTCTGGCACGGCTGATGGCGTAGAGTTTTATAGCTCTACTAACACCACATTTAATGCTGGAGCCGGCTCCTTAGTCGTGTCAAGCGGCTCGAATAATATAGGCATTCAGGGTGTTCGGTTTGGTTATGGCGGTGGCGCCACGATGAACACCTCGGGTAATGTCACCATCGGATCTACTGGTAATAACTATGCCAAATTTCAGGTTCAAGGCACTATCAATGCTAGCTCAGGTACTCTGAGTTTAATGGGCCAGTCTAATACTGGCGATGGCGTTTATTTTCAAGATGGTGGCGGCGTAGCCCCTCAAGTGCTGGCAACTAATGCCGCAAACATTAGCGTGACCGGAGTTTCCACAAATGCAAACACTGGCAATGGTATTGAATTAAATTTGAACGGCGTATTATCCAAAATCACTACCAACACCGGTAGCATTACGATGAATGGTACTGAATTGGGCACCACCGGTAATGGTAGTGGTATTACTTTCCAGAATGTGGGGGCGACATCGAATGTCACCAGCACTGGTGGTGGCGCCATTTCATTAACCGGAACAGTCGGCACCGGCGCAGGAAATGGCGTTTCTCTTTATTCTGGTATTTCCACAACCGGTAGCATCACTGTCAATGGCACCTCATCCGGAACTGGATACGCCATCACTGCCACCAATCCGCTCAAGGGTACTAATATCACCTTAAGCGCTAACCCAACAGTGAACACGGGCACAGCGATCTACATTAATGGCACTTCTACTACTACTGCCCCTTTAATAACTGCCACCACTGGTAATGTCTTAATCAAGACAACCCAAGGCCAAATTAGTATTTATGATGGGTCGACAACGGCCAGTACGCCCACTATCAAAGGCGCTAATGTCACCATTGATAATACGGGCAGCACCAATATCGATCCCACAACAGGCGCTATTACAACGCCGGGCAGTGGCTACGCACAAACTTCTAGGGGCCTTCTGTTTCAGGATGGCAACAGCAATAGTGGTGTTGGCGGCGGCATTAGCGCAACGGGCAATATTAATATTGCCGCGCAATCAAACTCCACTACAACATCGTCATTAGAGCTGGCAGGGCCCATTGCGGCAACGGGGGCTGTGAACTTTTATGGAGCCCAAACCGGCTTAGCTACCAATAACAATGGTATTTATTTGTATGCAAACGCTAATATTTCTGGATCAACGGTTGCGATGACTGGTGTGGCTGGAACGGCGGGCGGTGCTGGAATTTATATCAATAACAACGTAGCGATTACTGGCAATGCAACGACAGGCACTGCGGTTTCCTTAACTGGCACTGCCAAAGCTGCCGGTGCTACAGGTATTCAGACGTTTGGCGGCTCAGTGATTAAGGGTTACTCGGATATCTCTTTAAAAGCCACTACTGCTGGATCAGGCATCACATTATGGGGCACCATTACTGGCATCAATAGTGCGACTGGCGTAGCCAATGTCGCAGTGGAATCAAATGGCGGCACTATTGCGGCTAATGGCGCAATCAGCGCTAACAATATTTCACTGGATAACACTAACGGTACGATTGATGCAACAAGCGGTGTAATCACGCGAGGTTCTGCTGGCCTAACATCGGGAGCACTTGGTGTTGGTGCATCTAATTTAAATGCAGCAAGCAATATTAATATTGCCGGCAATGGCGGGAATGTTGCATATCAAGGCGTAAGTCTTAGCCACTCTACCAATGGCATTACCGCAGGCAATGCCATTAATGTATATGGCTCAACTGGCTACTCACATGGAGTAGATATTAATAATGCGGCAATCACAGCAGGTGGCCCAATAACGATTACTGGCAATCAAACTGCTAATCAGGATTTAGGCGTCATTATTTGGCAGGGCAGCACTATTACTGCTAATGGTGGTAGCTACGCTGCCGGAGCTGATGCAATTAAGATTGCTGGATCGGGCACAAGGGGCGTTGTTATTAATAGTGCCTCTATTATCAATAACTCCAACGGCGGTAATACTATGATCAGCGGGACTGGTGGTGGTAGTGCCAATACACAGCTAGATAATGGCACGGTCATTACCAATGCCATTAGTGCTGGAGCAGTGCTAGTTAGTGCAAGTGGTGTCGATTCAAGCGGTGTTGGGACTACGATTGGTGCAGCCAATACAACTACGTACGGTAATTTGCCCGTTATTACTCAAAATAGTAATGCAGGTGTGGTTATCTCATCCCAATATGGCAATGTTGCCCCACCAAAAATTATTAACAACGGCAATGGCGATGTTGTTATAGCTGCTGGCACGGGATTTACAGCAGGCAATGGGCTATCTGCCAACATTACTGCGCCAGCCGGCTCGACAAGCTCCGCTTTAAATCCGGTAATCAATAGCGGCACCGGTAAGGTATATCTATATTCTGGATCAACAACTGCGACTGGAAATTTAAGCGGTCTGAACGTAGGTTTTAATAACTTGTCTTTGGTGGGCTCTGGTGTCGCCCCTAATGCCCAATTAAGTACGGCTTACTCAGTAGGCGGTACAGTCACTGGATCAACCTCCAATACGCAGGTCATGTTTAGAGATGCTACTGCGCCATCTTATTCATTGACATTGAATAATATTTCTCAGGTGTATAACGGCGCAGCCGGACCATCAGGCGCAGCATTGATATCGGCGCTAAGCTCGGCATACTCTGGCTCTGCTAATTTATCGACCACGTTAGGAAATAACGCTTTCTCAATGTCAGCCCAAACGGCTTTCGGAAATCTGAATGTAGCCTCTGCGTCCGTAAATAGCGGAAACGTTTTAAATGTAACTGGCGGGACGCCATATACTTATGGCGGCATTAGTGGCTATACCGATGCGAGTGGCACTGTTAGCTTATCGGCGCAGCCAAACATAGCCGTGACACCGGCGCCCCTTGGTGTTGCAATTAATGCGACTTATCAAGGCCTTGGCACAACCATTAATGGCGCAAGTAACATTACGCTATATGGCTTGGTTGGGCGGGATTTAAATGGCACAGCCAGCAGCGTTACTTTAAACACTGCAGGTAATGTAACTACTGGCAGTAGCAATACAGTAACTAGTATTGTTCCTACTAGCGGATGGTTGTTTAGCAATTACGTATTGAATGCGGCAGCAACTTCAGCGACGGCAACCGCAGGCAGCACAGGTGGCTCGAACATCAATACTGGCGGCACTAATAGTGTTGTTATTGCTGTCAATAGCGCCCCGCTACCACTACCACCTAATGTCAATCCAGTAAGTCCTACTGTCATTCCGTCGAGCACTCAATCAGCTGGCCTTGGTGTTTCTTTTGGACCTGCCTCTATAGAGGAGTCTGATATTTGCAGCACTAAACGGTCTTGCAATTGTGATGCGACGGATACTGCCGGGGTAGAGATTTGCTATTCAATTGACGTCGATAGTGTTAAGCCAAAAATCCAGATATCTAAGTTAATTGGTGGTAAATGGTAGGCATCAATTTTCCTTATGTCCCAAGGATTGGGGCATAAGCAAGAAGCACCTCTTCTTATAGAAAATATCGCTATGCCCTATCGGCTAAGTCGCGATGTATATCAATATAAATATTTTTCATGGCCCCGTATGACAAAAAATCAATTCATTAAATTGCGTAAGAATTCCAAAATTAACCAAGCCTTAATATATTTGGGTGTAATGCTTCTTTGTCCGCTGTTAGCTTTTGGTCAAAGCGCTCCGGCCGTGGAGCCCAACCCAGCAGCAGCCTTGAAAAACATTCAAGATAATTCGACTTTACCGCCCTTAAAAGATCAAACCAAGAGCTTGCCTGAAGTCCAAAAAATCGATTCGAAGATTTATATCGATCAATTAATCGGGGTGAGTGTAAACAACGACCTAATTAAAGATGAGATTTTGCAGTATTGGGCGCCATCTATTGGAAAGTCTGTCACAAATCAAGATATTGCCAACTTCAAAGAATGGGCTTGGCAAAAATTTGGTCAGGCCGGTTACTTTGCATTCCTGCACACAGAAATCCTTAAGGAGGATGGGGGGCAAAGGCTGGTGATCAAGATTTCTTTACCAAAGGTTAAGGAAATTAAGATTTACTCAAAAGACAAGTCTTTGGCAGAAAAATATTCTGGGCAGATTATTAGGCGTATTGGGGATAGCGGCGTGCCAGGGCAAACAGTGGACACCCTTTCTTTAGAGCAGAAATTGGACAACATCAGCTTTGATTTGCCAATTTCATTGGACTTAAATATTCGTCCAGTAGATTCTGATCAGGTAATTCTGGTGGTTAATGTGGCCGAAAAGGAAAGTAACCCAGGCACTTTACGTTATGGCGCCGTTCAGGTAAATAATTATGGCCTTAGCCAGTACGGGAGAACCCAGGCTTTAGGCATCGCAGCTTTTAATGGATTTACACCTGACTCAACAGCTACTGTGATTGCTCAGGGGGCAGAGGGATTGGCTTACGGTCGAATGGAGTATGAGGCTCCAGTAGAAGAGCTCGCAGGGCGTGCTCGTATATTTGGGGAGTCTGTTTATAGTAGAACGATCTATGGTGGCAGTACTGCGACTCAGGGGCTTACTAGTAATTATGGCGTAGGACTAACTAATCTTTTGGGTTCTCAGAGAGATATGGTCTACAAGTCGTTTATTGATCTATCTCAGAGAAACACTTCCAGCAAGCTTCAGGCGAGCGGGCTGCAGATTAGTAGCATAGTTGATGATCAGGCTCGATTAAAGTTTGCTGCAGATAATGATAAGCTTGCAAGAGATAATATTCAGCATTATGAAATGACGATGGTTGATGGTACGGATAACAACAACGGCCGTTATTCATTTCTCTTGGTTGGGGCAAATTATCAGGGCAATCTAAATAGTACCGGCCTCGGCCTATATGCAAAGATGCGGGCTCAGGGAGCTCCCTCACGAAATCTAGATACCTATAACCGATTATCTCTGGGCGGTGTAAATGGAGTGCGTGCCTATACTACCCTTGATGGCATTGGGGACATGGGCGCAATGGGGTCTCTTGAAATTCGTCAGCAATACTTAGTTGATCATTTTGTAGGCGCGTTCTACGATGGCGGGATAGTAAAACAAAACCGCACTCCAGTTGCTGGACAATTTAACACCCCTTATGCATTGCAGGGTGTGGGGCTCTCTTTCGGCGGCTATGTAAAGGGAGTCAATTACAACGCCTCAGTTGCAAAGGCGATTGGCAGTTATGCTGCTTTTGTGCCTGGCGTTTATGAAACAAATCCAAATTCCTGGCGCTTTAATTTTGCGCTAACTTATCCAATCTAAAAAAAGTAAAGACTCTTGGCTTTCCTTCTTATGCACTATGACAGGTAAAATTAAGGTTGTTAGCTTAATTTGGTTCAATACCTTGTGCAAAGATTATTATTAGCCATATTGCTTTTTGCCGCGCCTTTCGTGTATGCGCAAGTAAGCCTTCCTTGGTATTTCGATGACCCGAAAACTAATGCTCAGGAGGCGGCGGCAATTAATGCCGAACAATTAGTGCGCTTTAGAGGCGTTGGCGAGGTAGTGGTTGCGTTAATTGATAGCGGACTGCGCAGCGATCATCCTAGTTTGCGTGGAAAAGTATTGCCCGGTGTCGATATGGTCTCTTCTGAGCGCAATCCCCGTGGGGATAGGAGTGAAAATTTTGCCCCTGACAATGAAAAAGACCTATGTCCCATAACTAAACGGGTTAATAACCCTGATGTTTTTAGCCATGGAACAGGTGTTGCCAGCGTCGTTGCAGGCAATGGAGAGCTGGGGGTTTTCGGAGTAAATTCCCGAGTAAAAATTCTTCCGATTAAGATTATGGGGGCCTGTCCAGCCAGTAGGCGTGATTTAATGGATGGCTTACGATGGGCTGCTGGCCTACATATTGATGGGGTAAAAGACAACCTACACCCAGCAAAAATAATAAATATCAGTATGGCAGGAGGAGAGGCGCGATGTGACCCCTCCCTGCAGGAATTGATTGATCAGCTGATTAAAAAAAATATCATCGTGATTAGCGCATCTGGCAACACCTTTGGGAAATCTGCTCTCGAGCCCGCTATTTGCGATGGAGTTATTGGTGTGGGGGCAGTAAACCCTGATAATTCAAATACATTCTATACGGCTGTAGATAGCCGTATCTTGCTATATGCTCCTGGGGGCGGCAGTCAGTCACCAACATATTCGATGGCCCTTAAAAATAAGATCAAAATTGCGGGCTATGATCCAAACACAAAGCAGCCAATTGGTAGAGATGGCGGGTTGGGGACAAGCTATTCGTCCGCTCTGGTAGCGGGCGTAATGGCAGAACTTGTCTTGCAAGACCCAAAGTTGAGCGCGCAAAGTGCTATATCGATAATTAAGCGACTCAATACCATGGAAGATGGTAGCGGTCGCCGCAACTTAAATTACGAGAGTCTTCTGACTTTGATAAGGGATGAAGCGGAGCTTTAAGAGCAATATTAAAGAATGTTAAATATTGATCTTTGGGGTTGAGGTTCGAATTACTTAAGTAAATAATTCGAGCATGCTCCAACCACGAACCCATCTGCCAAAATTTGTAAATCGCAATAAGGCCAGTCAATTATCCTGCATTAATTTTCGATTGATGCGATACGTCATCGCGATAACTTGTATCCTGATTAGCGGCATTCACCATGCCAATGCAATTGAGTTGCTTTGCTCAAGCTCTGAAAATTTATCCGCGTTAAGTAAAGATGAATTTTCTGTTGCTTTGGTAAAAGATGCACATATTTCTTTAGGAGATTTGCCGCAGCTGTTTTCGGCGTCTTACGAAAATGATGGGAGTGAAACAATTCGCGTATGCCTATTACCGCCAGAAAGCCCATCAACTGAATCATTATTATCCAGTCTGGGCGTTAGTCGAACTAGTTTTAAGGCTCTCCTTGCTAACAGCGATTCGATTAAAGATTCCCGGGAAATAAAGCTTGTAAGTTCAGAGTCTGAAATGTTTCAGTGTGTTGAGGGGGCCCATCCATCTATTGGTTACGCAGCCAGCTCAATAAATTCTCGGCGCGATTTAGGTTGCTATTAATTTAATATGTTCGCCTGAGGTTTTAATGGTTTGCTAAAGCTGGTTTAGTCAACATAGAATGAATCGGCACCATTATTTTTTGCTTATCTTTCCCCCTTATGAGGCCGATAAAGCTTCGGTAGATCTTAAGGCCCTGGCATGCATTAATCGGCAGCAACTAATTCAATTTCTTTGTTATTTACCTTGAGCAGTAGATTTTTTTGGAACGTAGCACCCTCAATTACCATTGCCTTAATGGCGCTTATGAGGCTATTGGGAACCGCAGCAAACTGTGTTCCTATGGGGATAATTTTTTTACTTTGCACCAGTGAATCATATAACTTGGAATCAATTTGGTATCCAAGTCGTTCCCCGGGGAAGCGAAAAGTTACCCGATCAATATTTGTTTGATTGTTAATTGATGCAACTACGCTCCCCTCATTTTGCTGAGTAAGATTGGCTATATTCGTAGTGAATCCTTCATCCTTTGCTGCTGAGTTTGTATTGTTTGAAGAATAAATTGGAAAAGCCCTCAGAGCCTGTTGTTGTAGGGCAGCAATTACTTGAGCTTGGCTAGTGTTGCTTATTTTTGTAGTCGGAACATTAATGCAGGGGGCTTGTGCCGCAGATGTTCCGCAGGCAAATGCCAATTCATAGTTTTGCAATAACAAGCAAGTAACAACAATAATTTTTAAGGGTTTAATGTACATATTGGCGAACTTATATTTGACTGTACAAAGATAATTCACTTAAGGTAATTTGAAAGTTAAATATTGTTAAGTTCAAAACCGTAGAGCGGTAATTTTTTTACCACCGCGCACTCTCTACCCCACCTGTTTTTAACTCTAACCCGCATCAAATTAAAGTAAATTACGCGACGTTTAAATGAGTTGCATACAGAGCTAAAAAGGCTGGAGGAAAATGTTGCACTTCGATTTGACACAATGAAACATGATCGATATCTTGAAAAAATAAATCTCTTGTAGATGCGATTTATAAAATTAAAAGTACCAGATAGTCTTTTGCCAGACTACTTCTCATTACGATTTGATATTGGCTATATGAGGTCACTGCAAAGGGACGGGCTCAATCACCCTGGGAAAACATTTATTAATTAAACACCCCTGAAATTAAAAACGATGGCGGCCAAAATGCATGCGATTGACACCCTTCCCCGAAAAGCTACAGTCTAATAATCCAGCCTTAGCGCCAATTAATCCATAAAAGAAAGGTATGGAACGATTTTGCGCCTGACTCTCTGCGAAGTGAATAACAACCGATGCTGATAGCGGTGGGTAGCCCTGTGGTTTCCTTGGCTATGGGGTGGCTTTTGTATTGCTCCAAAGGATTTAGCGATAGCTTTAACAATTTTTAACAAATAAAAATGTGTGGCGGGCTTAAAGTCTAAGCCTATGAATACTCTTTGGCTCTGCTTCATATCACTGGTTCTTTTGCTTATTCTGTCACTATCGGGAGCTTATTCTTGGCTTGAGTGCTCAGTCATAACTACTGCAACACTTACCTCTATTGGGTTTGCCATAAAAGACGCCCGTAAGCAAAAAATACGTAGCTAATTGAAATTAGATGTCTTTGTAAGACTTTGCTAAGGCAAGGCCATTTTCAAGCTGCTTGAGTCGAGTGCCAGGATATTCGCGAATAAAAGCCCGGTCACCAAAGTCACGAACGGAATCCGGAATAACAGACATCTTCACCACCCTGTTTTTGGCATTGACAATTTCTAAGGTGGTCCAGCCAGCGTCGCCAGTTACAAAGCCAATGGTGTAGCTGCTAGTCACTACCTCACTATTTTTAAACCCCCCAATACTTTTGTAATTAGATGAGACGATGCTTGTTGCCACGGGGTCAGGTTGGTCATCAATGTATAGGGCCGCGTAGTATTTGGCCGAGCTGATGTCGTAACCACTTTTATTAATCATTTTGGCTTTAATCTTTGGCTGGTCGCCAAAAAAGTCTTTAGCAATATAAAAGCTAGCGTCGCTTACGGTAATTAATCGTAATGTGGCGGCTTCTTTTTCCCAGGCATCAACATCTTGCTTGAGCGCTGGAATTTGCTCTTCACTAATCTTTATTTGTTTTTTTACCTCCGCCCTAATAATTTCTTTAGGACTTGCGCCCGCGTATTCCTTGTTAAGGCGAGCTAGATCAAAATCTTGTACCGCCCAATTAAATGCCTCTTGTTCGTGAGGGCTCATCTTTTCCCAAGCAACATCAAGTGATGCTTTATAGGTTTGAGCATCTTTATTGGTAACAAGAGAGTGGTTGCTGCCCTCTCCGCATGCGGATAGTAGCAGTGACAGGCTTGAGAAAATTAACCCCAGAGAAAATCTTTTAATGGCTTGGATATTCATAATTTAGCTTGTAATTATTTAAAAACGATATGACATCCCACCCATATAAGTGTTTGCACTGTTCATAAACCCTGCGGTACTAAAATGGGTGTAATCGACGGTGAGATCCATATTTTTATAAAGTGCATACTTTGCACCCACCCCAGATGTGAGAGCAAAGCCGTTTGATGAGCCAATCAGCGCGGAAGAGGATGTGCTTAAGTAAGCGCCGCCTAGTTTTGCAATGAATTGGAGCTCAGGGATTGGCTTGACTCGAAACAGGAAGCTCTCAAGCCTTTTACTAATCGCCAGTTAACTTTGGATCAAATCAAAGAGGCTGGAGATGCATTAACTAATCTTTACGCTCAGATGGGAAGAATGGCCCAAGC
>NZ_JARXVX010000004.1:0-143179 GCF_029892205.1 Polynucleobacter sphagniphilus | reverse complement strand
ACTTTTTTAGCAGCAGGCTTCTTAGCAGCTACTTTTTTAGCAGCAGGCTTCTTAGCAGCTACTTTTTTAGCAGCAGGCTTCTTAGCAGCTACTTTCTTAGCAGCAGGCTTCTTAGCAGCTACTTTCTTAGCAGCAGGCTTCTTAGCAGCTACTTTTTTAGCAGCTGGTTTCTTTGCAGCAACTTTTTTCTTGGCGATTGCCATAGTAATGCTCCTTCACGTGAGGATTAGTACAAACTACCGATTAAGAAGACCCGACCATTCATTTCCGCTTTGCTTTGCAGCAGATTGGATCCGACGAGCGAGCCATTCATCGGCGCGCGGCTTGATGCTAGGTGCTGCACGCTAATGAATCCTGGAAAAAAAGCCGAAGCCCCAAAGGGCAACGGCTTTTTGAATTTGCTTGAAAAAATAGAGATAGTGGACCAAATACCCTTCAATGAAGGGTTTTGGAAGTTCACTTTGGTTTGCTGACTCTTAATACTGTCCAACCGTCTAATCTCCTATTTAGCCGGTCATGCGCTTTTTACTTTTTTATTCCCAACTTAGCGCACCACCGGTTTGATACTCAATAACGCGTGTCTCAAAAAAGTTTCGTTCTTTTTTCAGATCAATCATTTCTGACATCCATGGGAATGGATTCTCTTCATTTGGGAACATCGCGTCAAGTCCTATTTGCAAACATCTGCGATTACAAATGTATCTTAGGTATCCTTTGAACATCGGAGCGTTCAATCCGAGCACCCCACGAGGCATCGTATCTTCGGCATAACGGTACTCTAATTCCACTGCTTTTTCGAAGATAGATTTAATCTCGTCTTTGAACGCAGAAGTCCATAACTGCGGGTTCTCCAGCTTGATTTGATTAATCAAATCGATCCCAAAATTACAGTGCATAGACTCATCGCGAAGGATGTATTGATACTGCTCAGCAGCGCCCGTCATTTTGTTTTGACGACCCATTGCAAGTATTTGCGTAAAACCAACATAAAAGAACAAACCTTCCATCACGCAAGCAAAAACAATGATGGAGCGAAGTAATTTTTGATCGTTTTCTAAAGTGCCTGTTTTGAAATTCGGATCCGTCAGAACATCAATAAACGGAATTAAGAACTCATCTTTGGCACGAATAGACTCCACTTCGTTATACGCATTGAAGATTTCGCTTTGATCTAAACCCAAAGATTCAACAATATATTGATATGCATGGGTATGAATCGCCTCTTCAAATGCTTGGCGCAATAGATATTGACGGCATTCGGGAGCTGTAATGTGGCGATATGTGCCCAAAACGATGTTATTTGCCGCTAATGAATCAGCGGTAGTAAAGAAACCCAAGTTGCGCTTAATAATGCGGCGCTCATCTTCGGTAAGGCCATTTGGATCTTTCCAAAGCGCGATATCGCGATTCATATTGATCTCTTGCGGCATCCAATGATTGGCACAACCAGCTAAATATTTCTCCCAGGCCCATTTATATTTAAATGGCACCAACTGGTTAACGTCGGTTTTTGCATTTATCACGCGCTTATCAGCAGCATTGACTCGCAGTGCTGCGCCACCAGTCAAAGATGCTGTCTGCAGTGGTGCAGGTGCAGCATTTTGTGGTGCCATTGCCACTTCGTCTAGTTGTGGACGTGCTGGTTCTACTGCTACCGGCTGCGGTGCAAGACCTGCTTTAGCTAATGCAGGAGCAACTTCCTCTTCCCAATTCAACATCACTTTCTCCTAAATTCTTTCATTTCCGATCAGCAAGCAAATTGCTTACTGACATGCTTCACATTCTTCAAAACCAGCATCGCCTGGACGCATAGTGCAAACCGGACCATCTGCTTCTTGCGCAGCAGCATCAGTTCCATTCACGCCGCCACCGCTAGAAACTGCATTCAATTGGCCGCTAGCAACAGTAGATTTCTCAACGTGGGTTGCGGCCATAGTACGCAGGTAATAAGTTGTCTTCAGGCCGCGCAACCATGCCAACTTATAAGTGTCATCCAATTTCTTGCCTGAAGCACCGGCCATGTAGATATTGAGAGACTGAGCTTGATCAATCCACTTTTGACGACGTGAAGCAGCCTCTACGAGCCAAGTTGGCTCAACTTCAAACGCAGTGGCGTACAGATCACGCAAATCTTGCGGTACGCGGTCAATCTTAGACAAAGTACCGTCAAAGTATTTCAAATCAGCAATCATGACTTCATCCCACAAGCCACGCTCTTTCAAGTCGCGCACCAAATACTCATTAACAACCGTAAATTCACCAGAGAGGTTGGATTTAACAAACAAGTTTTGGAAGGTAGGCTCAATACATGCAGACACGCCAATAATATTTGAAATCGTTGCAGTAGGTGCAATAGCTACGCAATTGGAGTTGCGCATTCCATACTGCTTGATATTGGCACGTAAAGCATCCCAGTTCATGGTTGAAGAACCATCTACCTCAAGATAACCACCGCGCTCTTGAGCCAATAATGCCACTGAATCCTGTGGGAGAATACCGCGATCCCACAATGAGCCCTTGTAAGTGCTGTAAACACCGCGCTCTTGAGCCAATTGATTAGAGGCCTCATAAGCGTAGTAGCAAACCGCTTCCATTGAAGAATCAGCAAACTTCACAGCCTCTTCACTGGCATAAGGAATGCGTTGCATGTGCAAGCAATCCTGGAAGCCCATGATGCCCATGCCCACTGGCCTGTGCTTCAAATTGGAGTTGCGTGCTTTAGCAACTGCATAGTAGTTGATATCAATCACGTTATCGAGCATGCGCATTGCGGTATGGACTGTTCTTTGGAGCTTCTCGTGATCCAAAACCAATTTTCCATTGGCATCCATCTTCATATGAGCAGTTAAGTTCACAGAGCCCAAGTTACAAACAGCGATCTCATCATCATTTGTATTGAGGGTGATCTCAGTACACAAGTTAGAAGAATGCACTACGCCAATATGCTGTTGTGGGCTACGAATATTGCAAGGATCTTTAAATGTAATCCATGGGTGGCCAGTTTCAAACAACATACCCAGCATCTTGCGCCACAATTGCTGCGCAGGAATGCGACGGAATGGCTTTAATTCACCGCGATCAGCTTTTTGCTCGTAGGCAACATAAGCCTCTTCGAATGCCTTGCCAAACTTATCGTGCAGATCAGGGGTATTGGATGGTGAGAACAAAGTCCAGTCACCGTTTTCCATGACGCGCTTCATAAACAAATCAGGAATCCAGTTAGAGGTATTCATATCATGCGTACGACGACGATCATCGCCAGTGTTCTTACGCAGCTCCAAGAACTCCTCAATATCCAAATGCCATGTCTCTAAGTAGGCACATACTGCACCCTTACGCTTACCACCCTGGTTTACCGCAACAGCAGTGTCGTTAACCACTTTCAAGAATGGCACTACACCTTGTGATTTGCCATTTGTTCCCTTGATATGGCTACCTAATGCGCGCACGTTAGTCCAATCATTACCCAGACCACCGGCAAACTTAGATAACAGGGCGTTTTCTTTCAGGGCCTCGTAAATACCATCCAAATCATCAGCAACAGTAGTTAAGTAGCAGCTAGAGAGCTGCGGACGGGTTGTCGCTGAGTTGAACAAGGTTGGCGTGCTGGACATGAAATCAAATGTAGACAAGATTTCATAAAACTCGATTGCACGACGCTCGCGATCCAATTCATTTAAAGCCAAGCCCATCGCCACGCGCATAAAGAAAGCCTGCGGCATTTCAATGCGACGCTCTTCAATGTGCAAGAAATAACGGTCATACAGCGTTTGTAGACCAAGGTAATTGAACTGCAAATCACGGCTAGCGTTTAGTGCTGCAGCCAGTCTTGGTAAATCGTATTCACGCATGCGTGGATCGAGTAATTCCGCAGAAACGCCTTCATTAATGTACTTAGCAAAGTAATTGCTGTACTCAGACTGCATATCACCTTGCAATACCTCTTTACCCAAGATTTCCTTGCGGATCACGTGCATCAAAATACGCGCAGTTACCTGGCTATAGGCAGGATCTTTTTCGATCAATGTGCGAGAAGCCAAAATAGCAGAGTCATAGACCTGCGCCATTGGTACGCCATCATATAAATTTTTGATTGTTTCGGTAATGATTGGGGTCGCCTCAATATGACTACCCAAACCCTCACAAGCAGCCTGAATGATGGTACGCAAGGCGGCCATATCCAATAACTTCTCAACCCCGTTATCGCTTACTTTGATACCAGGCTCATTCATTTGCAAGGAAGTTTGTGATTCCTGAGCAACCACTTGCTGTGCAGCGCGCTCTTGATTGCGCTTTTCACGATAAAGGACATAAGCACGAGCAACGTTATGTTCACCACTACGCATCAAGGCCAATTCAACCTGATCCTGAATATCTTCAATATGGAAGGTTCCGCCATTAGGGCGGCTACGCAACAAAGCGCGCACTACCGCATGCGTTAATTGCTCCACTTGTTCGCGTACACGCGCAGAAGCGGCACCTTGACCTCCATTTACCGCTAAAAATGCCTTGGTGACTGCAATAGCAATTTTGGATGGCTCAAATGCAACAACAGAACCATTGCGGCGAATAATTTTGTAATCAGACAATTGGGTAGCTTGAGCACCCCCAACCCCCCCTGCAACAAAACCAGCCGATGGGGCCTGATGAAGGCCCTCAACTGAACCCATTCCTGGGTTATTTGCTCTGGCGGGCTGTCCCGCTGCCTGAGGATTAGCGTAAGTCATGTTTCTCCTGCTTATATATAGTTATTTGGTGAAAAAAATCTTTTGAAAACAATGGGGTATTGCGGGTCTAAAACACTACATCTAGTGCTTCAAAGTGCATTGATGACTAAGTATAGGGAAATATTTTCGATTTGGTAAGGTATTTCTGACGATTATTTATAAGTATTTTTACTAATATTTTCGGAAAATTTGCGTCCAATTTGGTGCGAAATTTTGACCCCTTTTTAGGCAAAGGGAGAGAAAGTAAGCGGGCACTTACATACTAATATTGAACTAGCGTTTCGCTAAGCCAAAGGGAAAGTATTTAAGAGAAATACCTGTCTTTTTTTGGAACTTTTCCCAGTCAAACTGAATTCCAGGATCGGTTTTTCGATTTGGAGCAATGTCACTATGTCCAGCAAATTGGATTGAGGGATATTTCTTTCTCAGCTGACCAACCAAGGCCGCCAATGCTTGATATTGCAGCTCTTCAAATGGCGTATCTCCATCACCCTCCAACTCAATCCCAATCGAAAAGTCATTGCACTGCTCTCGCCCAAGAAATGAAGAGAGCCCCGCATGCCAAGCCCTCTGATAGATAGAGACAAATTGAATGAGTTCGCCCTTGCGCGATATTAGGAAGTGGCTAGAGACCTTTTGATCGGCAATTTCCACAAAATATGGGTGTAAATTCGGATCCAGCTTATTTTGGAAAAAATCAATGATGTACTTAGTACAGTTTTGCTCTACAAACTGACTAGGTGGCAGACTAATGTGGTGAATGACTACTAAGTCTGGCTCAAGGTCTTGAGGGCGTTCATTCTGATTAGGCGAGAACTGCCAACTGGCAGCACCAACCCAACCCCGCTCATCAACACCATGCAAATGCTCATTTGAACAGTAATACCTGCCCTCCTGCGCAATAGCATCACTCAGCGGGAGATAGACCTTGCAATACTGACACTGTGTCATTGGTTTGACGGGCGGTATCTTCATTTGTGGGGCATTCTTTATATCAAAAGCAGCTTGCCTTTGGCGTTTGAGCCAACGGTAAAAAATAGCCCCAACAAAGACCAACAAAAGCCACTTAATCAACTGTTGACGCTCTTTTGAAGAATGACTTCCATGACAAATCGACTGCCAACATAGGCCAACAGTAAGGCTGTATAGGCGCTCAATACCCAGCGCACTGCCATACGGCCACGCAATCCTACCCGCCACCGAGCAATTAAGAGCCCGGCAAAGAGAATCCAGGAGAGCAGCGCAAATACTGTTTTATGATCAAACACCAACGGTCTACCAAACAAGGTTTGAGAGAACAGTAAGCCTGAAAATACAGTCAAACTTAAGAGCACAAAGCCCACGTACAGCAGGTTAAATAACAAACTTTCCATTGTCATCAAGGGGGGTAGATCCTCTAGCCATTGGGCAGGACGGCTGTTTGGAATAATTGCTAACTGGCGATGTAGTGCCCGATCTTGAATACTCATTAACATGGCATGCATCGCCGCTAAACTGAGTAGACCAACAGCCATCGTTGCGACAATAAAATGAGCCTTAAACCAGGGATCCGAAACGGCTTTTGGAGAAATCAAGGCGCCTGGGAATACGGTAGGCAAAAAGGCACAAATCATCGCGAAAATTAAGGCCAGCCAACGCAAGCTGGAAATCGGCAAAAACCAAGACTGAAACCAATAAAAAGCCAAACCAACCCAAGCAATCAAAGATAAATCTTGCGCAAAGCCAAATACAAAGCCTTGATCAGTAAACACGGAGTTATGCAACTGCACCCCATGAATCAGCAAAATGACAAAAATCGCAGCCTGGATGAAGCCAGAAAATAACTTGGACTCCGTCGAACCCTTTGTTCTCAAGGTCAAAATGACTAAAAGAAGCAAATAAAGTGCGCAGGGCAGCCATCCGTAACTCGAGTAACCTAAAATATCCATCTGGAAAGTCTAATCGATAAATGCTAGAAAACCTCACCGACCGTCTATCTCGCGTTGTAAAAACAATGCGTGGCCAAGCCCGCCTCACCGAAAGCAACACTGCCGACATGTTGCGGGAGATTCGCTTAGCCTTACTGGAGGCGGATGTAGCCCTTCCAGTAGTTAAAACGCTACTTGAGCAAATTAAATTTAAAGCCCTTGGTGAGGAAGTGGTCGGCAGCCTCAGTCCTGGCCAAGCTCTTGTTGGGGTAGTTCAGCGTGAATTAGCCCATATCATGAAGGGTGATGGCCAGCAAAGTGGTGAGCTCAATTTAGCAACCCAACCTCCGGCAGTCATTCTCATGGCCGGCTTACAGGGTGCAGGTAAAACTACCTCTGTCGGCAAATTAGCCAAGTGGCTGCAAGAGAAAAAGAGAAAGAAGGTGCTGACAGTTTCTTGTGACGTATATCGCCCTGCTGCAATTGAACAGCTTCAAACTGTCAGTAAACAAGTAGGCGCCGATTTTTTTCCGAGTGATACCAGCCAAAAACCGAACGACATTGCGCTAGCTGCCCTAGATTGGGCGCGCCGTCATTATTTTGATGTTGTCATTGTCGATACTGCTGGTCGCTTGGGTATTGATGAAGCCCTCATGCAAGAAATTAAAACCTTGCATGCCAGCCTCAATCCAATTGAAACCCTTTTTGTGGTTGATGCGATGTTGGGTCAGGATGCTGTGAATACAGCCAAGGCCTTCCATGAGGCACTTCCACTGACTGGGGTGATTCTCACCAAGCTGGATGGCGATTCACGTGGTGGTGCAGCATTATCCGTTCGTCAAATTACCGGGGTACCACTTAAATTCATCGGTGTTGCTGAAAAGATGGATGGGCTTGAAGCCTTTGATGCGGATCGCATGGCAAACCGCATTCTGGGTATGGGTGATATCCTCGCCCTGGTTGAACAAGCGCAGCAACATGTTGATGTAGCCAAAGCAGAAAAGCTTGTAAGTAAGATTTCTAAAGGTGGGTTTGATCTTGGCGACTTTCGTGATCAACTCTCTCAGATGCAGCAAATGGGTGGCATGGCTAGCTTGATGGAGAAATTACCCAGTCATATGGCGCAAGCAGCATCAAAAACAAATTTAAGTGCCGCCGATAAGCAAACTAAACGTATGCGTGGAATTATTGACAGTATGACGCCGCGTGAACGTGCCAAACCTGAATTACTCAAAGCGAGTCGTAAACGCCGTATTGCTGCCGGCGCTGGCGTTCAAGTGCAAGAAGTCAATCGTCTACTTGCTCAGTTCGAGCAAATGCAAACCATGATGAAGCAATTCAAAGGCGGAAAAATGGCGCGTGCCATGGCAGGAATGGCTGCCAAAGGAGCCGCCAAAGGTCTTGGCGGACTCTTCAAAAAATAATTAATGAATTGAGTTTTTTGCTGCCTGAACAGCGGCAATCACCTTGTCTTTAATTTGCCCGAGTGGAATATTTTGGGACTCAGTATCCGTGCGCCCTTTAAATTCAACCTGAGAATCTGCTAAACCACGATCACCAACCACCACGCGGAATGGAGCACCAATTAACTCCCAGTCTGCAAACATTGCACCGGGACGCTCATTTCGGTCATCCAGAATCACATCAATACCAGCGGCTAACAAATCATCATGTAATTGATCACATGCGGCTTTAACTGCCTCTGACTTCTCGTAGCCCATGGGACAAATAACCACTTCAAACGGGGCCATCGAGATTGGCCAAATAATGCCCTTCTCATCATGCCCTTGTTCAATTGCGGCACCAAGTAAGCGAGTAACACCAATACCGTAACAACCCATCACCATCGGCTGGGCTTTCCCTTGTTGATCCAGATACGTACAACCCATCGCCTCTGAGTAACGCGTGCCCAATTGAAATACATGGCCTACTTCAATCCCGCGACAAATTTCCACAACCCCTTTGCCATCGGGTGATGGATCTCCCGCTACTGCATTACGGATATCCATCACTACAGGCTCAGGTAAATCACGACCCCAGTTCACACCAGTCAAGTGATAGCCAGCATCATTGGCACCACATATAAAATCAGACATATTGGCAACAGTGCGATCTGCAATCACGGTCACATTAGCATTGACACCCACAGGGCCCAGGTAGCCGGCAGGTGCATTACATGCTTGCTGAATCTCCGCCTCTGAAGCAAAACGAGACTCCGCCATACCTGGAATCTTGCTTGCTTTAATTTCATTTAATTCATGATCGCCACGCAGCAAGAGCATGAATAATTTAGCTGGACCATTGTCTTGATCAGCAGCAAACAACAAGGATTTGACGGTATTTTGTAGAGGCAGCTTTAAGAACTGCGCCACCTCCGCGCAATTTGTTTTTTCAGGAGTAGCTACTTTTTGCATTAACTCTTTTGCATCAGCACGCGTAGCGATGATTGCTACCGACTCAGCAGCCTCTAGGTTGGCAGCGTAATCCGAATTGGGGCAATAGACGATGGCATCTTCGCCAGTATCTGCGATCACATGGAACTCTTGGCTACCAGAACCGCCAATAGCGCCATTATCAGCAGTAACCGCGCGGAACTTCAAGCCCATCCTCTTGAAAATACGAGTGTAGGCATCAAACATGATTTGATAGGACTTCTTTAACCCCTCGGTATCGCGATCAAAAGAGTAGGCATCTTTCATACTAAATTCGCGCCCACGCATAATGCCAAAACGTGGGCGGCGCTCATCGCGGAACTTGGTTTGAATTTGATAAAAATTCACAGGCAATTGCTTGTAACTCTTAATCTCATTACGAGCTAAATCGGTTACCACCTCTTCAGAAGTCGGCTGAATTAAAAAGTCACGATCATGACGGTCTTTAATACGAAGTAGCTCAGGCCCCATTTTTTCCCAGCGGCCCGTCTCTTGCCATAACTCAGCAGGCTGAATCATTGGCATCAACAATTCAATCGCGCCTGCACGGTTCATTTCTTCGCGGATGATATTCTCAACCTTGCGAATCGACTTCAAGCCTAAGGGCAAATAGTTATAAATACCCGCGCTCAATTTGCGGATAAGACCTGCGCGCACCATCAATTTGTGCGAAACCACCTCAGCGTCAGAGGGGGCTTCTTTAAGCGTGGCGAGAAATGATTGAGATGCTTTCATGAATGGATATAATCAAATCATTGATTTTAAAGGATTTGAGGCACGATCATGCTTGACCGTGAAGGGTATAGAGCCAATGTCGGCATTGTCCTACTCAACAGCCATAACGAGGTTTTCTGGGGAAAACGCGTTGGGCAGCATTCGTGGCAGTTCCCGCAGGGCGGAATTCAGCATGGCGAAAGCCCTGAGCAGGCCATGTATCGCGAATTGCATGAGGAGGTTGGCTTACTGCCAGAGCATGTCCAGATTATTGGACGGACCAGGGATTGGCTTCGTTACGATGTCCCTGAGGAGTATTTGCGCCGTCAACATAGCACACGGGTTCACCGTGCCGCTTATCGTGGCCAAAAACAAATTTGGTTTCTTCTGCGTTTAGTCGGTTTAGATAGCGATATTCATCTACGTGCCTCGGAACACCCAGAATTTGATGCTTGGCGCTGGGTACCCTTTTGGATTCAGCTAGATGCGGTAATTGACTTCAAACGCGAGGTTTATCAGCTAGCACTTTCAGAATTGGCGCGTTATTTATCTCGTGGAGTGCGTTTACAGCAACTTGCATGGGGCTCGCCCTTAGATTTAATTCAATCCTTCTACTCAAATACAGATGAGCAAGTCAAGGAAGCTAACCCTAGAGATCAATCTTCATGATATTAAAAAAACGTCAGTTTGCACTGTACTCACTCATTTTTAGCGTGGTCATCGGGCTAATGGCTTGTGCAAGTGACCCCATGGAAAGTGGCTTAGATCCGTTTGCACCTATGGTTTTTAAAGAAGGGGAAACCACCCTTCCCTTAAACCCACCCAACCAAGAAACCCTAGTACCCTTTTATGTTTCTAATAACGCGGTATTTAAGTTTGCAATTGATACTGACTCTATTTCAGCCGATCCCGATGGCGTAACGCGCTATACGGTTGTAATGACCAGCCCCAACGGCAATCAACAGACACAATATGAAGGTATTCGCTGCGACTCATTTCAGTGGCGTTTATATGGAAATTTCGATAACGGTAAGTGGAAAGAAAATACCTTAAGTAGCTGGAAGGATATCAAAGACCACAATCCCAATCGCTACCAAGCTGCTCTGGCTCAGGGTGCTTTTTGCAATATAAGCACCCAAGTTAAGAGCACTAAAGCCATAGTGCAATCTCTCAATCCAAAAGGATTTACGGGTGGCGTAAAGCCTACTAATTCCAACGGGGTTCAATAGCCCAGCTTGAAGAGGGCTTTATTTGGAACGCAGATAAGTCCCGATTGCTTCGCCCTTTAATAGGCGGGTTAAAACGTGGGGCTCACGACCAGAAGCGATCACGGTATCGGTACCACTGAGAGCGGCTACCTTAGCAGCCAGTACTTTAGTGAGCATGCCCCCTTTACTAAGCGCGCTACCTGCGCCGCCGGCCATTTTTTCTAATGCTGGATCTCCAGCAAGCACCTCACTTAATAGGGTTGCGCTCGAGTCATAACGCGGATCGGCTGTAAATAAACCACCCTGATCTGTCAGAATGACTAATAGATCAGCATGAATTAAGTTGCTTACAAGAGCAGCAAGGCTATCGTTATCACCAAACTTAATTTCATCAGTAACAACCGTATCGTTTTCGTTGATGATAGGAACTACGCCCAACTTGAGTAAGGTGTCTAAAGTTGCTTTTGCATTTGCATTGCGTTCAGGATGAGCTAGATCTGCATTGGTCAATAAGACCTGGGCACTACGTAAATTAAATTGTGCAAAACAACTTTCATAAACCTGCACTAGCCCCATTTGACCAACCGCAGCAGCAGCTTGTAATTGATGAATTTCTTGTGGGCGTTTAGTCCAACCCAAGCGCTGCATGCCCTCTGCAATAGCTCCTGAACTCACCATCAAGACTTCATGGCCAGAACGTAAGAGCGCGGCCAGTTGCTCAGCCCACATTGCAATGGCACCATGATCCAAGCCCTCACCATTATTGGTTACCAGGCTAGAGCCCACCTTCACAACGATTCGTTTTGCTTTTTGTACAGTCATATCCATTGAGCGTATCAAATGCGTATTTAATCTGGGGTTTTATCTTCGTTTTGATCTTGATAGCGAGGATCTGCAGCACGTTCATCCGCTTCATCGCGATTACGACGTACTGAATCCAAGTAATCCTGTAAGGAGTAACAAAGCTTGTCACATCCAAGTCCAGTCAAAGCAGATATCTCAAAAACAGGGCCAGTCCATTTGAATTTCTTAATAAAGTCAGCAACCACTTTTTTGCGATCTTCTTCGGGAATCATATCGACTTTATTAAGCACTAACCAACGTGGTTTCTCAACCAAAGCTTCGTCATACTTACGTAGTTCATTGACGATCGCTTTTGCATCAGCAACGGGATCAATATTCTCATCAAAAGGAGCAATATCTACCAAATGCAACAGAACACCCGTGCGCTGAAGATGACGTAAGAAACGATGCCCCAAGCCAGCACCCTCTGCAGCACCTTCAATCAAACCTGGAATATCTGCGATTACGAAGCTGCGCTCACTACCAACTCGTACCACACCCAAATTGGGATGTAACGTGGTGAATGGGTAATCAGCAATTTTTGGACGCGCATTAGAGACCGCAGTAATCAAAGTAGATTTACCAGCATTAGGCATGCCTAGTAAACCTACATCGGCCAATACCTTTAATTCCAACTTCAGCTTGCGTCTTTCCCCCGGCTTACCATTTGTCTTTTGACGTGGTGCGCGGTTCGTACTACTCTTAAAGTGAATATTTCCCCAACCGCCAACACCGCCTTGGGCCAAGCAGAGACGCTCGCCATGGGTTGTTAAATCCGCAATTGGTTCACCAGTTTCATAATCAGCAATGATGGTTCCCACTGGCATACGCAGTTCAATATCGTCACCCGCACGGCCATAGCAATCTGCACCACGTCCAGGCTCACCGTTTTTAGCGGTGTGTGTTTTTGCGTAACGATAGTCCACCAAGGTATTGATATTGCGATCGGCTACAGCCCAAACGCTACCGCCTTTACCGCCGTCCCCACCATCAGGGCCACCGAATTCAATAAACTTTTCGCGACGCATGGAGGCGCTCCCGGCGCCACCTTGGCCAGCTATGACTTCAATACGAGCTTCGTCTATGAATTTCATGAATAAAAAAGGCCTCGCACTAGCGAGGCCTGTTCCTAAGGGTTAAATTCGGAATAAATCTGAATCAAACGTGTCTCAGTCAGGCGCCTTATGAACGCGGCAGAACTGAAACCTGGGCCTTCTTCAAAGCACCCTTAACGCCGAATTCCACTTGTCCGTCAATTAAAGCAAACAAAGTGTGATCCTTACCAATACCAACGTTTGCACCAGGATGAACTCGTGTGCCACGTTGACGAATAATGATGCTGCCAGCATTAATGTGCTCGCCACCAAATACCTTAACGCCTAAGCGTTTCGATTCTGAGTCGCGGCCATTTCGTGTTGAGCCGCCGCCTTTTTTCTGTGCCATATTTCTCTCCTGCTCTTAGGCTTTGATCGTGTTAATCAGAATTTCTGTGTAATTCTGACGATGGCCTTGGTGCTTTTGATAATGCTTGCGACGGCGCATCTTAAAGATTGTCACTTTATCGTGACGTCCCTGGGAGACGACAGTGGCCATCACAGCTGCACCATTAACCAATGGATCACCCAGTTTGAGTGATGCGCCTTCGCCTACGGCGAGGACTTGGTCAAGAGTGATTTCGCTGCCGATTTCCGCTGGTATCTGTTCTATTTTCAATTTTTCGCCTGCAGCAACTTTATACTGTTTGCCACCGGTTTTTATGACCGCGTACATGGTTTGAAACCTCAATTAATATCTACATTTAAGCTAATCCACCCTGGAGAAGCTAAGCCCATTATTATATCTTGCATGACGAGCACTGTCAAAAACAATCAATTAAGTCAGATTTTGGCCCCAATTTCCTTATATTTCAAGGACTTAGACGAGGTTATTCGCCAGCGACTGGCCTCTAAGGTCGCCTTAATTGACCAAATCTCTACATATATCATCCAGGCGGGTGGAAAGCGTATACGACCAGCCCTACTGCTCTTAGTCGCTAAAGCACTAGCCAATGGCCAACCCACCCCTCATGCACTTGAACTGGCCGCGGTGGTCGAATTTATCCACACAGCCACTCTGCTGCACGATGATGTTGTGGATGAATCCACCCTGAGAAGGGGTCGAGAGACCGCAAATGCTGCCTTTGGTAACGCTGCTAGCGTTCTAGTTGGCGACTTTTTGTACTCCCGCGCCTTTCAGATGATGATCGGCCCAAATGACTTAAGGGTCATGCAAATTCTCTCTGATGCAACCAATACGATTGCCGAGGGTGAAGTGTTGCAGTTATTGAACATGAATGACCCAGAAGTGGATGAAGCGAGCTACCTACAAGTCATTCGCTATAAAACTGCCAAGCTATTTGAAGCTTCGAGCGAACTTGGAGCCATCCTGGCAAAATCAAATGTTGCTCAACGAGAGCAAGCCGCCGCTTTTGGCAGACACATAGGCACCGCCTTCCAATTAATGGATGATTTATTGGACTACACCGCCAATGCTGAGCAAATGGGTAAAAATGCAGGCGATGATCTGCGTGAAGGGAAGCCAACCCTACCCCTGATTTATCTTTTAGAAAATGGCAGTACAGAGGAGCGCCTCCTCGTACGCGCTGCGATTGAGCAGAATCAAGACCTACCACAAGATGTCTTTTTACAAATTCTCAAAGCCGTTCAAACTTCTGGCGCACTCGATTACACCCATGCAGCCGCTAAACGAGAGGCTGATCTCGCATTCGAATGCATTAAAGACTTTCCAGAAAATGAGGCTACAAGCGCTTTACATGCCTTGTGTGAATACTCGCTAGCAAGACAAACTTAAAGAAGGAAATACAGATGACTCAATGGCTACGCTTTCAACACCAAGGTAAATCTGGTTTAGGCCAAGTCCAAGGAGATCAGATTGCGGTTTATACGGGAGATCTTTTTAATGGGCCGATTGCTAGCGGTAAGCTCCTCAAATTAAATGAAGTAACCATTGATATTCCATGTACTCCATCAAAGATGGTTGCCATGGTTGATAATTTTTATGCGCTCGTTACCAAGTTAGAGCACGCTGTCCCAGCCGAGCCCCTGTATTTTTTAAAAGGTAATAATTCTTTCTTAGCAGCAAACCAAGTGATTCGCACTCCAAAATCCTATTCAGGAAAAGTAGTCTACGAGGGCGAGCTAGGGATTGTGATTGGCAAGCACTGCCATGAAGTCGATGAGCAGACTGCTGCTGTTGCTATTTTTGGATACACCTGCATTAATGACGTTACTGCGATTGAAATTTTGAATCGAGATCCAGGCTATGCTCAATGGACACGCTCAAAGAGCTTTAACACCTTTGGTGTGTTTGGGCCCTACATCACGACTGATGTAGATCCAAGCAAGCTTTACATTAAAACGATCTTGAATGATCAAGAGCGTCAAAATTATCCGATCGCTGATATGATTTTTCCACCCGCAAAACTAGTCAGCCTCATCTCCCAAGATGTGCCACTAGAGCCTGGGGACATCATTGCATGTGGAACCTCTGTTGGCGTTGGATCGATGAAACCCGGCAGCAATGTCAGCATCATTATTGAAGGTGTGGGACGTTTAGATAATCGATTTGAGTAACGCAAGTCTTCAAAAAGAAAAAGCCCTCAACAATCAGTGAGGGCTTTTTTATTGCCGAATGAATATTAATTCAGAGCGTAACAATCACCTACCGGCGGTAAAGCCAAACTTCCGCCAGTTGCTTGAATATTTTCATCAAGGTATTTAGTCAAAGCAAAAACAGTATTTAAACAAGGTGTCGGGGTATTGGTAATCTTACCTAGCTCAATCACAGAGCCCAATAGAGCATCGACCTCCAAACTGCGTCCCGCCTCCAAGTCTTGCAGCATGGAGGTTTTATGCTTACCAACTTTTTCAGCGCCTGCGATGCGTCGCTCAATATCCACCCGGAAGGTCACACCTAATTTGCCCGCAATGGCTTGGGCTTCGGCCATCATATTGCGCGCCAAGTCACGCGTTAAGGGAAATTGGCAAATGCCTTCTAAAGTTCCATGCGTGAGCGCACTAATTGGATTAAACGTCATATTGCCCCATAGTTTGAGCCAAATCTCGGAACGAATATCCTCAAGCACTGGTGACTTGAAACCTGCCTGGGTCATCATTTCTGACATTTTTTGCACTCGCTCAGTCACTTCACCATTTAACTCACCCAAGGGGAAGCGATTACCTTCGACCAGGCGAATGACACCAGGCGCCTCAGAGAAAGTGGCTGGATAAACTACGCAACCAATAATGTTATCTGGGTTAATTGCCTTTTTAGCAACACCACCAGCATCTACCGTCTCAACAGTGTGATCTTGATACTCGCCTGAGAGTTTTTGGAAATACCACCAAGGAATGCCATTTTGCATTGGAATCAAAATGGTTTCCGGGCCGACTATCGCTGCCAAATCATGAATAATTGGATCTACCTGATGGGCCTTTACGGCCAAAATAACAACATCTGGCGTTTCAACATCAGTTATTTTTTCAACGGCCTTCACTTTTGCAACCAATGGCTCTGGATGTTCATCGTGAATGAGCGTTAAACCGCGCTCCTTAATTGCCGCAAGCGTTGCCCCCCTTGCAACTACCGTGACATCATTTCCTGCGCGCGATAGCATGACTGCTAAGTAACCGCCAATTGCGCCGCCACCTCCAATTACACAGATTTTCATAAGAACCCCATAAGAATAAAAAATAGTTAATTACTTCCATACTAGATGAGAATTTTTTGCATCGCAACAAATTAACACTGCACCTCGGGTTTTCACCAATTCGGTGCTAAAAACAATCCCCATGGATAGGGTCGAATATTTCAATAAATGGGTCTGACATAATTCAGCAGTGAATTACCACGATGAAAACCCCTCTGCCGATCTGGCATATCAAAAGACCATCTTGGGCTCGGTATCGCGTACTTTCGCGTTAACCATCCCACTGCTACCGCCACCAATTGAGAAGGTAGTTGGAAACACCTATTTGCTATGCAGAATCATTGACACCATTGAGGATGCCGCTGAACTTGCTCCAGAAGCTAAATATCACCTTTCCAAGTTATTTCTAGATGCCGTACTTGGAAAAATTCCTGTTACTAGTTTTGTCAGTCCTTGCTTGGAAGCGCTCAAAAATTATCCGAATCAAGATGAACTTGATCTCATTTCACATACGCCAACTGTTTTAAGAATTTTGCATACTTGCCCTACTAATGATCAGCTTGCGATAGCTCGATGCGTATCGATCATGTCAGAAGGCATGTCACACTTTCACAGCAAGCAATCTCAAAATGGCCTGTCTGATTTAAATGAGTTCGAAAAGTACTGCTATGTTGTTGCAGGGGTTGTAGGGGAGTTGCTCACGACTATTTTTAGCAACTACTGTCCAGAGTTTGCGAAAAATATTAAAGGTCAAGAAGCGTTGGCAATTGCATTTGGTCAAGCGCTGCAAATGACTAATATCTTGAAGGACTCAGAAGCAGACCAAGCACGTGGAGTATCTTGGAAGCCCCGCGATATGAGTGAGTCCGAACTGCTTCAGGTGGCCTATCAAAAGCTTGTAGAGTCTCTAAATTACATATTGCTCATTCCTAAACCAGAATTTGGCATAAGACGCTTTTGCTTCCTCGCTTTTGGGTTAGCTGTGATGACCCTCAATCTCATTACCAAAAGAGATTCATTTTCACAAACTCAAGAAGTGAAATTATCTCGAAAAATGGTGCTCGCTTTTTATAGCTTTACCAGCATCGCAGCCAACAGCAACCTCATCATGAAGCTCTTCTTTAGGCTGGTAGGAGCACGCCTAAAAAGAGCCAGCACCGCTTAAAGTGCCCCCTCATGCTTTAAAAGCCAGATCTTAATTTGGCGATAAAGACCCGGGCTATCTTCTTTCATAAACCCACCAAGGCCAGCACTAGAGACTACGCGATGGCAAGGGGTAATGATGGGATAGGGATTGGCACCGCAAGCACCTCCTACGGCACGTGCTCCACTGCGTATATCGCCTGCAAGCACGCCATAAGTCCTGGTTTTACCCGAAGGGATATCTCGAATGCAATGCCAAACCTGTTGCTGGTAAATAGTGCCTCTAGGCTTCAAAGGCACATCAAATTGGTGAGCAGGATTTTTAAAATACAGCTTGCATTGGCGCGCCAATTCTTTTGCCAAGGCATTTTGGGGTGCACTGAGTGCTTTATCTGCCGGCAAATAATCTACTCTTGAAATCATCAAACTACCATCGACCATGTCCGTGGCAATTCCAAGTCTGCCAAAGGGCGCGCTGATAACACAATATTGCTCAGATTTTGACGAAGAATGACGCATAGGCAGCTTCATGAGGAAGATTCTGACACACTTTATTGAGTAAGTACGAGGCCTTTTTCAGCCAAATATATGGCCTCTGAAATCATGCTTTGCTATATTGAGTCTTCCTCATTCTTTGCAGGTATTCCGAATGGATACGTTTTTTCATGATTGGCCCTTTGCAGCACAGGTAGCCCTTGTGATTTTTTTGCTGGCACTTTCAGGTTTCTTCTCAATGGCCGAAACCAGCATGCTTTCGTCCAATCGCCATCGCTTACGTGCAATGGCTAATAGCGGCAATGCTGGTGCAGCTTTAGCAGCTAGGTTATTAAAAAGAATTGACTCCCTTTTATCAGTCCTTTTAATTTCTAACAATTTAATCAATACCGTTTTACCAATTTTAGTAACAGGTATCGCGCTTCATATTTTTGGAGATAGCGGTCTCGTTTTATCCGTTGCTACCTTAGTTGTCGCATTGCTCATTATTATTTTTAGTGAAATTACTCCAAAAGTGATTGGCGCTGCATTTCCAGAAAAAATTGCCTCCAATGTTGGTTGGCTGATCCTTCCCCTTACCTATTTCTTAAAACCCTTACTTTGGTTTATTAACAATTTTGTGTCGGGCCTCATGAAGGTATCTGGCCTGCAAGCTAACACCGAAAACAGAACAATGAGTAAGGAAGAGTTACGAAGTTTAGTGCTTGAATCCAATCGCTTCGTCTCTACGCATCACCGTAATATTTTGCTCAATCTATTTAATTTGGAAACGATTTCGGTAGACGATGTAATGACCCCAAGATCGAAGATTGAAATACTCGATCTCTCACGACCGATTAATGAAGTAGTAGAGCAGCTTGAAACCTGTTATCACAATAAGTTACCAGTCTGTGACGGTGATTCTGAGCGCATCATTGGTATTTTGTCAGTTAAGAAAACCCTTTCCCTACTTGGAAACGCTGAGCTAAAACATGAAGACTTTCGCTCTTTAGTGAGCGAGCCTTACTTTATTCCTAGCGGAACACCTGTATTGCAACAAATGCAATTTTTTCAAGACAATCAGCAACGCTTAAGTCTTGTAGTGAATGAGTATGGTGAGGTGCTCGGTCTAGTCACGTTTGAGGATATTGTTGAAGAGCTCATTGGTGAATTCACCACCTCTTTTTCAAACCTGTCTAATGATCCTCGGTGGCTAGCAGATGGTACGTATTTAGCAAATGGTGGGGCTTCATTGCGCGACTTAAATCGCCTACTTAATCTAGACCTTCCATTGGATGGACCTCGCACACTCAATGGTCTGATCCTAGAAAAATTAGAGGCTATTCCGGACCATGATGTCAGCATGCGAATCGCTGGCATCGTCATGGAGATCATTCAATTTGATGAGCATGGCGTGAAAACCGTCAAACTATATCAACCCACACCTAATACTAAAAAATTCGATTGAGCTATGCACCAGATGACTCACTAATTATTCGGACCTGGCAAGACATTGCAGCATCCGCACTTTGCTCTCGGGCAACTGATATACATATAGAGGCGCACACTTTAGAGACAGTTGTGCGCGTTCGTATCGATGGCCAATTAGTATTGGGCTCATCTTACTCAATTCATCTTCATGAGCGCTTACTCACACGTATCAAAATGTTGGCGCGGTTAGATATTGCTGAAAAACGGCTTCCGCAAGATGGTCGGCTTTCGATTGGACATGATTTCTCTGCCCCCGATATTGATTGCAGGGTTTCGATACTCCCGACCCTTTATGGTGAAAAAGCGGTAATTCGCATTCTTCCAAACAAGGTAGAGGAATTGGCACTTGATCAACTTGGATTTTTACCTGAGCAACTCCAGCTCTTCAGAAGCGCTATTCATCAGACCAATGGATTGATCTTAGTAACAGGCCCAACAGGAAGCGGCAAAACACGCACACTTTACAGCTGCCTCAGCGAACTTAATCAAATACATCGCAATCTTTGTTCAGTTGAAGATCCTATCGAAATTAGATTGCCCGGAGTCAATCAGGTAGCCTATCACCCTAAAGCTGGCTTGGATTTTCCAACCATTATTCGCGCCCTCTTACGACAAGATCCCGATGTCATCATGATTGGAGAAATTCGCGATAGTGCAACTGCCGAACTAGCGATACAAGCGGCACAAACAGGTCATCTTGTTCTGAGCACTTTACATACCCGCAATGCAATTGGTGCCATTGCACGACTTCAGAGCCTAGGGGTACATTCAGAATCGCTGGATTCCTGCTTACAATGCATTAGTTCCCAAAGATTAATTCGCAAGCGTTGCCTCTGTCATGTTCATCCAAAAACCACACCCTGCAAAATCTGCAAAGGGACAGGCTATTTTTCTCGTCTAGGAGTGCATGAGGTGCTTAATTTAAAAACCTTAAAAGATCCACACTCACATTATTTAAAGATGCATGATGCCGGAATGCATTACGTCAAAGCAGGCATCATTGATCAAGCCGAGCTCGAGCTTGAGGTAGGAAGCTGCCATTGAATATTCTTCATTTTCGATCCAAAAAATTAAACCATCATGATCAACTCCAATTTGCACAACAGCTTTTGGCACTCTTACAAGCTGGCCTGCCACTTCTAAACGCCATCAAGCTGCTATCGCGCTCATCTGCCAAGGAGCAGTCTCAATGGATTGATGGTCTCCATCAGAAACTACAACAGGGCAATAGCCTCTCTGATTGCCTAAGGACGCAGGATGTTCAATGTTCTATTGAATTTATCAACCTCATACAAGTTAGCGAGCGATCTGGGCAACTGTCCTTAGCCCTAGAAACAATTTGCGAACAACTAGAATCCCAGATTGAATTACGCAGAAAGATTATCCAATCACTGAGCTATCCTGCCATTACATTAGCTAGCTCCCTACTCTTAATGCTTGTCATGATAGTTTGGGTAGTGCCTGTATTTAAAGAAGTTTTTGAGCACTTTAAAGCAGACCTGCCAGCCCCTACCCGCGCATTAATTGGCATCTCAGGCCTCATTCAAAATACTTTTATAGAGCTATTGATCACTCTATTCATTATCTTGAGTGGATTGATTCTATTTTGGAGAAAATCAAATCGATTACAGAGACAGTGTGATCGCCTCAGCTTTTCTATTCCAGTAATTGGCAAGCTATTTCGCCTGGCTACGCTGACTTACTGGTGCCGCACCCTCGGAAACTTACTCGACACTGGACTCCCCTTACCAGATGCATTGAGAATCACAGCACAATCATCTAATCATTGGCTCAGCCATGACATTAGCGCGGATATCTTTAAACATTTAGCACGCGGGTGGCCTTTTGGTAAAGCCTTGATACGCGCAGACCCGCAACATCTACTTTTTGATATTGAAACCTTACATCTCCTTGAAATTGGCGCAGAAAGCGGTTCCCTTGCACAGATGCTGCGCAAACGCTCCAAGATGCTTGGGGCACAATTGAGTAATCAATTAAATACCTTAAGTCAGAGCTTAGAACCCTTATTAATTATTTTTGTGGGCTCAATAATTGGTGGCCTAGTGATAATCTTATATCTCCCTATTTTTAGTTTAGGGCAGATAGTCTAATGAGGCCTTCAATATGGATGTATTAATTCAGGTATTTCTGGTCTGCATATTGGCGTATCTTGCCTACATAGACTTGAAATCATTTCGCTTGCCTGATGCAATTACCATTCCGCTTCTTTTATCTGGGATTGCTTTTAACAGTTTCACCAACATGGCCTTTGTGAAACCGATTGCAGCTATTGGTGGCGCTCTATTGGGATATTTTTTCCTATGGGTACTCAATTTTCTATATCGCTGCATAAAGAAACGAAATGGCATTGGTATGGGGGATGCCAAGCTGTTAGCAGCCCTGGGAGCATGGTTTGGCTGGCTGGCAATTCCTCAAATTCTCTTCATCGCCTCCGTCTTTGGGTTAATTGGGGGGATGGTATGGTTAGCCTGGAATAGGCAAAGTCATCACCAGCCATTTCCTTTTGGCCCATTTCTTGCTATTGCTGGCATTATTCAATTGTTATGGCCCCAAATCCTCCAGTTACTCCTGCAAATCCAACCGACCTGAAGGCCTTAAAAGGCCAATTGCCATTAATTGGCTTAACAGGAGGTATTGGCTCAGGAAAAACCACGGTAAGCACTCTACTATCTCAATTAGGAGCTGGCATAGTCGATACCGATCTGATTGCCCACCAGATTACAGCCCCTCATGGCAAAGCAATCGCTTTGATTAAAAAGGAATTTGGCCCACATTTTATTGACCCGAACGGTGCTTTGGATAGAGCAAAAATGCGTGCTCTGGTTTTTGAAGATCCTCACTCGAGGGAGATTTTGGAGCGCATTACCCACCCCCTCATTCGAGAAGAAACTATTTCTCAGGCATGGAATCTTGCAAAAGATGGGTGCGCATATATCGTCTTTGTCGTTCCTTTATTAATTGAGTCCAAGGCCTGGCTTGAACTGATTGACCATTTGGTAGTAGTTGACTGTCCCGAAGAGATACAAATTAGCAGAGTGATGCAGCGCAGCAATTTGACGCGCCCGGAAGTTGTACGCATCTTAAATGCTCAAGTTTCCAGAGAAGAGCGTCTATCCCATGCTGATACGATTCTTCAAAATAATGGCAATTTTGAAGAATTAAGCAATCAGGTTCATCTTTTTCACCAAAAAATACTAGATAGTGCGAAGGGTTTACCAACTTCGTCATAAAATATAAAACTGTGATCGTCTACGAATACCCCTTTAACGAACTAGTCCGAAGCATGCTTCGACTCGAGTATCTGTTCGCGCGGTTCAATCACTTTCTGCGATCAGACGACCCAGAGTTGCATCACAATGCCCTTGCTACTTTGTTTGACTTGGGTGACATCGGCTCAAGGGGCGATATTAAGTCCCTGCTCCTTAAAGAATTTGAACGCCAGAAATATGCGCTCAATGGATTAAAGTCATCTCAAAAAGTAGACCAAGAGGCACTGTCTCAAACATTATCAGAAATTGGGTTGGCAGCAATTAACATCAATCAATCGCTCGGCAAACCCAATATGGCGATTACTGAAAGTGAATGGCTCAATGCCATTCGTACTCGCCTAAATATTCCAGGTGGAACCAGTCCGATTGATTTACCGAGCTACCATGCTTGGAAAAATAGTCCGAGCAATCAGCGTCGTGAATTACTAGAATCTTATGTAGCGCCACTTTTGCCGTGGCATGAGGCGTGCCAAATCTTTTTACGTCTTGTGCGTCAGTCAGGTGAAGCTAAAGAAGTGGTGGCGCATCAAGGTGCTTTTCAACAAGCACCCTCCGGAAAAGTCTATCAACTCATGCGTATCGCGGTTGAAGATGACACGCTGTTCTCAGAAATTAGCGCAAACAAATATCTGCTCTCTGTTCGCTTCTTAAAATCGGATCGTGATAAAAAGGCACAACTCGTTAATACCGATGTGCCATTTAGACTGACACTCTGTCAGCTTTAAACCAATAACAACTTTAGTTTTTCAAGCATTGGCCAGGCGGCTGGCAACATAGGCTCAACACTGGGGCGATCTTGGGATAGTAGTTGCCAAGATAACTGCTGGCCCTCGCAACCCGCTGGGGTCCCACACCAATTGCGAATGACACTGACGTGAAGGCGAACATAGGCATGGGGATAATCATGCTCTAGGACAGTAAGTTCTTGGCTATCTAAAATTTCAATACCGAGCTCTTCTTTTAACTCTCGCTTGAGGGCCTCAAAAACAGTCTCCCCTTTTTCAATCTTCCCGCCAGGCACTTCCCAATAGCCAGCATAAGGCTTACCTTCAGGGCGTTGCCCCAATAAATATCGACCCTCAGAATCCAGGAGAATTCCAGCGGCTACTTCGGTGACGGGGCGATTTGATGGGGAAGCTGTCATGAACTATCTTAGGCTTGTGCACCAGCCCAATGCTTCGCAAACTGCCATGCAACCCTACCCGAACGTGAGCCTCGCTCTAAGGCCCATACTAAAGCTTCAGGACGAGCCGCTTCAACTTGAGCATCATTCAAGCCAAAATGCTTTAGCCAATGCGCCACAATCATTAAATACTCGTCTTGCTTTGGCGGATAAAAAGAAAGCCATAAACCAAAACGCTCCGACAAAGAGATTTTTTCTTCCACTACTTCACCTGGATGAATCTCACCATCATCGCTATGCGCATAACTCAGATTGTCTTTCATATACTCAGGCAAGAGATGGCGACGATTGGATGTAGCGTAGATCAAGGTGTTATCCGATTGCGCTGATACAGAGCCATCTAGCGCTGACTTCATGGCCTTGTACCCAGATTCGCCATCTTCAAAAGACAAGTCATCGCAAAAAATAATAAAGCGCTCTGGTCGATCCCCCAAAAGATCGGTGATATCGGCCAAATCAGCCAAATGCTCTTTTTCCACTTCAACCAGACGCAAGCCCTGAGAAGCGAATTCATGCAAGCTCGCCTTGATTAGTGAAGATTTTCCAGTGCCTCTAGCGCCAGTTAACAAAATATTATTAGCTGGTTTCTTATTAATGAAATTTCTTGTGTTGTCACGAATGGCATCGCGCTGACGATCAATATTCTGCAAATCATCAAAAGTGATATCTGAGACGTGTTTTACTGCCTGCAAATAACCGATGCTGCCAAAAATACTATCGCGACGGCGCCATCTAAATGCGGGGGATGACTGCCATTGCTCTTCGGTGAGCGGCTTAGGTAAAAATGTTTCTAAATGAGTGAGGAGTTGCTCTAATTTTTCGTTCATGTTTAATACATTCCTTATGAACGGTAATCTGCGTTAATCGAAACATAGTCATGCGAAAGATCACAAGTCCACATCGTTTGAGTTGCATTTCCGCGCCCCAAATCAATCTTTACCGTAATTTCAGACTCTTTCATCACCCTTTGACCATCAGCCTCTTGGTAAGACGGGTTACGGCCACCATCTTTTGCAACCCAAACATCACCAAGCCACATTTGAACCCGATTGACATCCAAGTCATCAATGCCAGCATAACCAATGGCCGCTAATATACGACCCAGATTCGGATCACTTGCAAAGAAGGCTGTTTTAACTAAAGGGGAATGGGAAACAGCCTTAGCCACTAAACGACATTCTTCCTGGGTCTTGCCACCAATGACTTCAATCGTCATGAATTTAGTAGCTCCTTCGCCATCACGTACAATCATTTGCGCCAACTTACGAGCCAATCCAAGCAAGGCATCTTTAACTACACCGTAATTTGGGTCAGTGACTGAGGCAATCTGCACACTAGATTGACCGGTAGCCATAATGATGAAGGAATCATTAGTAGAGGTATCACCATCAATGGTAATGGCGTTAAAAGATTGATCAGCCACTTCACGAGTAAGACTAGTCAGCAGGCCAGGGGCAAAACCAACATCGCTAGCAATAAAACCAAGCATCGTCGCCATATTAGGATGAATCATCCCGGCGCCCTTACAAATACCTGTTATGGTCACTGGACCAGCAGATGTTTGAACCACTACTGATGCTGCCTTAGGCTGGGTATCTGTAGTCATGATGGCTTCTGCCGCATCGAACCAATGATCCTCACCCAAGTTTGCAACTGCGGCTGGTAATGCCGACACAATTTTCTCAATTGGCAAAGGCTCTAGGATCACGCCCGTTGAAAACGGCAAGACCTGCTCTGGGTTTAAATTGAGATCTTTTGCTAGTGCAGCGCATGTTTCTAAAGCATGTTTCATACCGGTCTCACCAGTACCGGCGTTCGCATTTCCAGTGTTCACAACTAGGGCACGTATTTCCCCATTACGACCATCTTGAGCTAAATGCTCACGACATACTTGAACAGGCGCCGCGCAGAATCGATTGAGAGTAAAGACACCGGCAACTTGTGAGCCAGGGGCCAAGGTCATCACCAATAAGTCTTTTCGGTTTGCCTTTTTAATACCAGCTTGGGCAATGCCCATCTCAAAACCCTTTACAGGCTTAAGATCGTTTTTTTGGGGGAGAGGTAAATTAACTGTCATGATTGGATAATTGTAGATGAGGCACAAAAAGAAAGCGCACCCTTAGGGCGCGCTTTTCTGGATAGATCAGCCTAAAAGGCCATTACACCTTAATTGGTAGCTCCCTGATACGGTGACCAGTAGTGGCTGCAATTGCATTTACCAATGCTGGAGCAACCAAAGGAACCCCAACCTCACCTAAGCCACCCGGCTTCTCTTGGCTAGCAACTAAATGCACCTCAACTACTGGGGCTTGGTTCATCCGAATACTTGGGTAATCGTTGAAGTTATTTTGCTGCACTCGCCCAGCTTCAATAGTGATTTCATCATACAAAGCTGCACCTAAGCCATAAAGGATGCCTCCCGTCAGCTGCGCTTTTGCCTGATCTGGATGCACTGCTATTCCGCAATCTGAGACAAAAGTAATTTTCTTGACTTTGGTACTCGCAGCAACCGGATCTAACTCGATTACGCATGCTGAATAAGTGCCATAACACTCCATTTGCGCAACCCCAAAATGCTTGCTATTGGATTTATATCCAGACTTTTGCACAGCTAATTTCAAAACAGCTGTAGCTCTGGGCTCTTTATTAAGGGCAGCCAATCTAAAAGCCACTGGATCTTTACCAGCAGCTTTTGCCGCTTCATCCATAAAACTCTCCACTGCAAACGCATTAAGAGTATTGCTAACAGAGCGCCAATAACCCACTCGAATACCAGCATCTTCAATCACATTGCGAACTTCAAGATTCGGAATGTCATACGTTAAATTAGCCGAGCCCTCTGTCATAAAAGGGTCGTTACCGTCTTTGACAAAAACTGGGAAAGCTCTGGCAGTAACGGATTGAGAAACCATTTTGGCTTTTAGAGTGCTTAATTTGCCATCAGCCGTCAGGGTCGCATCCATATGATGCACGCTCATTGGACGGTAGAAGTCATGGGTAATATCATCTTCTTTAGTCCACAACAATTTAACTGGCATCCCAGCAGCTTTTGAGATTTCGGCAGCTTGGCGCACGAAATCCAACTCAAGTTTTCGGCCAAATCCACCACCCAAGAAAGTGGTCTCAACAGTAACGTCTTCTGTTTTTAAACCAGTTGCTGCAGCTGCAACCGCTTGCGAGCCTTGCTGAAATTGAACAGGCCCAATAATTCTGCACTTGCCATTCGCAAAGTCAGCCGAGCAATTGACTGGCTCCATGGTGGAGTGCGCTAGGTATGGCATGAAATATTGAGCACTCAGAGTGTTGCCTTTGCCCATATTCGCACTAGCATCACCTACCGCTTTAATAACTGCACCCGGCTTTGATAAACCAGCCTCAAGTTGTTTACGCATGCCTGCATTAGAAATGGTTGCTCCAGGGCCCTCATTCCAAGTAATTTTGAGTGCATCACGGCCTTTGCGCGCAGCATAGAAATCTTTTGCCAATACCGCTACGCCATCAGAAATTTGCACCACTTTGATCACACCGGATACCTTAATTGCCTCAGAACTATCAACTGTTAGTGGGGTGCCACCAATCACTGGGCACTGCGCTAGCGAAGCAATTGCCATACCAGGGATCTTGACGTCGATACCAAACACTGCTTTGCCTGCTACTTTGGCTGGGGTATCTAAACGACGCATACTTTGCTTACCAATCACCATGAAATTCGCTGGTGATTTCAGCACAGGTTTCTCAGGCAGTGGCAGCTTGGCTGCATCAGCAGCTAATTCACCAAAAGTTGCCGATTTGCCAGCAGGGCCAGTTACCTTGCCATTGAGCGCCTTACATTGATCGACAGAGACGCTCCAACGATTAGCGGCCGCTTGTACTAAAACAGAACGCGTAGCCGCTCCAGCAGTGCGGAGCTTGTCAAAAGCCTCACGCACTGAGGTAGACCCACCGGTAATTTGTCCACCCAATAATGCATTGATATAAACCGGCGCAACACCGGCAATCTCTACCTTCACCATCGATAAGGGCAAATTTAACTCTTCAGCAATGAGTGCAGGCATCGAGGTATATACGTCCTGACCCATCTCGGAGCGCGCACATATTAAGGTAATTTGATTATCTGGAGTAATGCGAACCCATGCATTTGCAAGGGCTGGGGCACTTCCTGCTCCAAGAGCAGCATCGCTAGCTAATGGGAGATACATCCCCAATACAAATGCACCACTAACAGCAGCACTGTGCTGCATAAATTGACGACGACTGGTGTTCTTTAAAGAATGATTTTTCATATTCGTCTCCTTATGCCAATTTATCTGCAGCGCGTTCAATCGCTTTTTCAATTCGCGCATACGTACCACAGCGACAAATATTCCCGCTCATCGCATTTTTAATTTCCTCTGGATTAGGCCGCTTCTTTTTTGCCAGCAAATCCGCTGCCGACATCATCTGCCCAGTCTGACAGTATCCGCATTGGGGAACATCGAACTCAATCCAAGAGGATTGAAGTGCTTGACCCATCTTCTGGGGCAATCCTTCCAGGGTAACCACTTTTTTGCCAGCAGCCGCCGAGACTGGTGTAGAGCATGAGCGAATTGCATTGCCCTCAAGGTGAACTGTACAGGCGCCACAAAGACCGGCACCGCACCCGTATTTAGGGCTCGTTACATCCAAGTGATCGCGCAAGACCCACAGAATCGGAGTTTGAGGATCGCCTTCAAATTGCACAGGATTGCCATTTAAATTAAAAGACACGGTCATATTGACTCCTTGATATTGATCTTGCTCTAGATAATGACAGATTTAAATTAAATATGCATGAACCTGCATCTAGGGATTTCACCAAAGTAAATGGCCTAGAAAAAATCTAGGCCATTTTTAATCTAATGCGGCGCACCAATTATTTGAGACTAACTTAAGGCGCCATGGCAATTCTTATATTTCTTACCGCTGCCACAGGTGCATGGGTCATTTCGTCCAACCTTCGGACCAGATCGCACTGGTGCTGGCGCAACTGAAATGGCAGCACCACGATCGCCTGTAGATCCAGCGACTTCTAATTCAGGATCTGCATGTTGATAACGGACATCTGTTAGGTTAGCCAAATCCTCATTCATTGACTCAGAGGCTTGATCCAACTCATTTGCACTCCGAATTTGTACTGTCATGATGTTTTTCACTACATCATTTTTGATGACATTTAAAAGCTCGCCATACAACTCAAAAGCTTCGCGACGATACTCCTGCTTTGGATCTTTCTGAGCATAGCCACGTAGATGAATACCTTGACGCAAATGATCCAAGGCAGCCAAATGTTCACGCCAATGACTATCTAAGCTATAGAGTAAAACAGAGCGCTCAAATCCAGCGAATGATGGGCGTCCAGATAATTCCACCTTGGCGTCATATGCCGCTTTAGCAGCTTCTAGTACACGATCGACTATTTGCTCATCATCCACACTTTGAGCATCTTCTACCCACTTTTGTAATTCGACAGTCAGACCCCATTCATTCGCCAAGAGATTTTCAAGACCGAGCAAATCCCACTGCTCTTCCATCGAATCTGCTGGCACATACAAGGCACAAAGAGTCCGTAGTACGTCTTCACGTAAGTTGGCCATCAAATCGCCAATATCTTCGCTCTCAAGCACTTCATTGCGCAGGCGATAAGTCTCTTTACGCTGATCATTCGCTACGTCGTCATACTCCAATAACTGCTTACGAATATCAAAGTTACGGCCTTCGACTTTGCGCTGAGCGGACTCAATCGAGCGTGTGACCATGCCCGCCTCAATCGGCTCTCCATCGGGCATTTTTAGGCGTTCCATGACCGCACGTAAGCGATCACCGGCAAAAATGCGCAAAAGAGAATCATCTAGCGAAAGGTAAAACCGCGAGGAACCAGGATCGCCTTGACGACCGGAACGGCCGCGCAGCTGGTTATCAATACGGCGACTTTCATGGCGCTCAGTACCAATAATATGCAATCCGCCAGATGCCAATACTTGATCATGCAAGCTCTGCCATTCATCTTGCAGGGTTTTAATCTTGGATGCTTTTTCAGCGTCAGATAAATTGGGATCCGCGTCGATTAAAGAGGATTGCTTACCAACGTTGCCACCTAAAACGATATCCGTTCCACGACCTGCCATATTGGTGGCAATGGTGATCATCTTGGGGCGACCTGCTTGAGCAATAATTTCTGCTTCGCGTTGATGCTGCTTAGCATTCAGTACCTGATGAGGTAATTTGCGTTGATCCAATAGATTGGCAATCAACTCAGAGTTTTCAATTGAGGTGGTTCCAACCAAAACCGGTTGACCCCGCTTGTAGCAATCCTCAATATCTTTGATTACTGCATCGTAACGTTCACGTGATGACTTATAAATCTGGTCTTGGCGATCTTTTCTTTGGCTAATACGGTTTGGGGGAATGACAACCGTTTCTAAGTTATAAATTTCCTTAAACTCATACGCCTCGGTATCAGCCGTACCAGTCATACCAGCTAACTTGCCATACATCCTGAAGTAATTCTGGAAAGTAATGGTGGCAAGCGTTTGATTCTCGTTCTGAATCGAAACACCCTCTTTAGCCTCAACAGCTTGATGCAAGCCATCAGACCAGCGACGCCCTTGCATTAAGCGGCCTGTGAACTCATCAACAATAATGACTTCACCATTTTGAACCACATACTGCTGATCACGATGATATAAAGTGTGTGCGCGTAGCGCTGCATATAAGTGATGCATCAAGCTAATATTTTGAGGGGAATACAATGAGTCGCCCTCAGCTAATGCACCTAACTCAACAAGCACTTTTTCAGCTTTATCGTGACCTTGTTCAGTCAAGTAAACCTGTTGGGATTTTTCATCCACCCAATAGTCACCCGGCTTTTCAACGCCAGTACCATCGGCTTTTTCCTCACCAATTTGACGCTCTAGATAAGCAGGTAAAGCATTCATCTTTACGTACAAATCGGTGTGGTCGTCAGCCTGTCCAGAAATAATTAAAGGAGTCCGAGCCTCATCAATCAAAATTGAATCAACTTCATCGACAATTGCGTAGGCTAGGCCGCGCTGAACACGTTGACCCGCATCCTGGACCATATTGTCGCGTAAGTAATCAAATCCAAATTCATTATTGGTGCCGTAAGTAATATCGGCCGCATAAGCCTTGTGCTTGGCAGTGTGCTCCATCTGGGATAGATTGACACCAACCTTCATGCCCAGGAAGTTATATAAAGTCGACATCCACTCAGCATCGCGTTGCGCCAAGTAATCATTCACAGTAACTACGTGCACGCCTTTGCCGGTTAAAGCATTTAGATAGACAGCTAATGTAGCGGTGAGTGTTTTACCTTCACCAGTGCCCATTTCAGCAATCTTGCCTTGATGCAAAGCAAGGGCACCAAGAATCTGTGCATCGAAGTGGCGCATTTTCATAACGCGCACACTAGCTTCGCGCACAACTGCAAATGCTTCTGCGGCAATATCGTCGAGCGTTTCTCCAGAATTTAAGCGAGACTTAAATTCAGCCGTTTTTGCCTGAAGTGCTGCATCATCCAGTGATTGCAGGCTTGACTCAAAAGAGCTAACCTTAGCAACAACTTTGCGATACTGTTTTAAGAGGCGGTCGTTACGACTGCCGACCAGGGTTTTAAGAAGACCGATTACCATGGGATATTGAAGAAAATTAAGTCCTTGAGTTTATCACTCGCAACCTCTTTTTATATGAACTTTCACCCTAAGACCAAGCAGACCAAAGCAGCCCATGAATGGCTTGATTACCTACGAGAATCCGAGGGTCTTGGGGGTATTTTGGCCAAAACAGAGGATTTAGCTAAGCTCAAGTTTGCTTTGAGTCGGGCCTTAAGTACATTTAATTTGGAGCATTTCAACCCCAAAATTGAGGCTGGATGGCGCTCAAGCGGGGAAAATGAGCTTTTCTTGCTGGTTTCGAATGCTAGTATTGCCAATCGTTTACAGCAGATTTTACCTAGCTTAATCAATGAGTTAGCCAAAAATGGAGTGAACTGCCGGGCGATAAAGGTGCGCCTGAAACCTCCATCAGCAACCTGGGAAGTAAAACCTGGTTCAGGCCTAAAGCAAACTAGAAAACCACAGGGTTTTAATGAAATTGCGCGCAAAGCCTGGGAAAACCTGAAAAATCAACTTGAGCCAGATTCTGAGCTGCGCAAAGCAGTTGAGCGTTTACTGCAGAGCAAACCTAAATAATTAGAAAAAGAGGGGTTGACTCTCTTGGGCATAGGCGGCAGGCGCCTTATTTTCGGGAAACGAGCTAATTTCGTATGCGCTCGGATCTTCCAAAAGCTTGCGTAACAGAGCGTTATTGAGGGCATGACCCGACTTGATGGCGGTATATGCGCCCACAATGGGGTGCCCAATTAAATATAAATCGCCAATGGCATCGAGAATTTTATGTCTTACAAACTCATCGTCATAACGCAGCTCTTCGTTATTCAAGATGCGATGTTCATCTAGAACGATGGCGTTATCCAAGCTTCCGCCACGCGCTAAACCCATCTCACGGAGCGCTTCAACTTCATGAGCAAAACCAAAAGTGCGTGCACGCCCAATTTCAACTCGGTAGGCATGTTCTGCAAAATCGACAATGAATCTCTGCCCCGTCTTATCTACTGCAGGGTGTTTGAAATCAATTGTGAAATCGAGCTTAAATCCAAAGAAGGGCTCAAGACGAGCAAGTTTATCGCCCTCACACACCTCTACTGCTTTCTTAATCACCACAAATTGACGGGGAGCATCTTGCTCGACAATACCAGCAGACTCAATTAAGAATAGAAATGAGGCAGCACTTCCATCCATGATGGGCACTTCTTCACCATCCAGCTCAATTAATAAATTATCAAGGCCTAAGCCAGCACATGCTGAAAGCAAATGCTCTACCGTAGAAATACGTATCCCATCTCTTTGAATCACGGATGCTAAACGGGTATCGCACACTGCTAAAGCGGTTGCCGGAACAACGGGCTGATCTGGCAAATCAACACGCACAAAACAGACCCCTGCATTAATGGGCGCAGGCTTAATTGTAATGGTTACCTTGCGCCCTGAATGCAAGCCAATCCCCACGGTCTTCACCGGTGTGGCGATTGTGCGTTGCTTCATCATCATTTATATTAAAGTGGTTGAGATTGATTAAAGCTTTTTCAATACAGAAGCAGCATCACTCACTTCAAACTTACCCGGAGCTTCGAGATCTAGTGTTTTAACAACACCATCTTCAACGATCATGGCATAACGCTGTGAGCGCACACCCAAGCCGCGAGAAATCAAATCAAATTCCATACCAATTTTTTTGGTGAACTCAGCACTACCATCACCAAACATACGGATCTTATTGCCGACGTGTAAATCACGGCCCCAAGCACCCATTACAAATGGATCATTGACAGAAATACACCAAATCTCATCAACGCCTTTCGCCTTGATTGCGTCAAAGTGCTCAAGATAGCCAGGCACATGCTGAGCAGAACAAGTTGGCGTAAATGCACCAGGTAATGCAAAAATCACAATTTTTTTACCGGCTACTAGCTTTTCAACTTCAAATGCATTGGGCCCCAAAGAACAGCCTTCAGTTGGCTCATTCAAAAATTCATAGAGGGTGGCATTTGGTAACTTTTGTCCGACTGCAATCATGGGATCTCCCAGTAAATAGTTGTTGTTCGTAAGTATGCCAACGCAAGCGCGGGATTCGTCGTCCGGAGGGGCGCCGCGCTGGCATTTCGCAACTATCTATTGTATTGAGCTGTTACTTAATCTGCTTGTTTACGTAAAAAGGCAGGAATCTCGTAATAATCAGCCCCTTTATCCAACATGGTTTTTGCCTGAGGTGAGCTATCAGCGCCTAGAGTTGGAGCAGCTGCAGTATCACGTGAACTACGGAATACGCGTGGCAAATCATATTGACTGTAATCAACACCAGTAGAAGCTGGTTGAGCAGCGGCTGGAGCAGCGCCAAATCCGGTCATTGCTAAACCAGCACTAGTACCTAATGCTGAGTCATTTACACCTCTACCGATTGCAGCAGCTGCACTGGTAGGCGCAAAACTGTTCAAATCAGCCATGGTTGGCATCGCATCATGTGTACCAGTCGCTTGCCTCCAAACCACTTCGGGTTGATTGCTTTGCCTAGCTTGAGGATTGTTTAAACCAGTTGCCACTACAGTCACGCGCAATGCATCACCCAAGCTATCGTCATACACGGTACCAAAAATAACTGTAGCATCATCAGCAGCATAGCCGCGGATCGCAGCCATTACTTCACGTGTTTCAGATAACTTCAAGGAACGACTTGCAGTAATGTTGACCAACACACCGCGAGCACCAGATAAGTCGACGCCTTCTAACAATGGCGATGCAACGGCAGCCTCTGCAGCCAAGCGCGCACGATCCATGCCAGAAACAGTAGCAGTACCCATCATGGCTTTACCTTGCTCGCCCATCACGGTTTTTACGTCTTCGAAGTCGACGTTAATCAAACCTTGAACATTGATGATTTCCGCAATGCCTGAAACAGCGTTATGCAATACATCATCAGCACATGCAAATGCTTTATCAAACTCAGCATCTTCACCCATCACTTCAAAGAGTTTCTCATTGAGAACAACGATGAGCGAGTCAACATAGCTCTCTAATTCAGCAGCGCCTCTTTCTGCCACTTTTAAACGCCTAACACCTTCGAAGTCAAATGGCTTACTAATCACACCAACCGTCAAAATACCCATCTCTTTTGCTACTTGGGCTACGATTGGGGCTGCACCAGTACCCGTACCGCCACCCATACCAGCGGTAATAAATACCATGTGTGCACCTTGCAGAGCATCTGCGATCCGAGCACGCGCTTCTTCAGCGGAGGCCGCACCGATTTCTGGTTTAGCACCAGCTCCCAGTCCGCTAGAACCCAGTTGCAAATTCACAGATGCCTCTGAACGCACTAAGGCGCCAGCATCGGTGTTCATGCAAATGAACTCTACGCCGTTTACACCGCGACGAATCATGTGCTGGACTGCATTGCCGCCAGCGCCTCCGACTCCAACCACTTTGATAATGGTTTTGCCAGCTGTTTCTTGATCTAACATTTCAAATTCCATATACCCTCCTAGGTAATAAATTTACTACATTGACGACGACGAAAAAACTTAAAAATTTCCTGCAAACCATTCCTTCATGCGCGAGATCACTTCCTGAAATGCGCCTGACTGAGAAACACGACGGCCACGCAATAGTTGTGCCTGACCTTCCATTAATAAACCAATGCTGGTAGCAAATCTTGGGCTGCGTAATACTTCATGTAAATGCCCGCGATACTCTGGTGTACCAATACGCGCGGGGCGTAAGAAGACTTGCTCAGCCAACTCAACCATGCCAGGCATTAAAGTAGTTCCGCCAGTTAAGACCACTCCAGAAGAAACCATATCTTCATAGCCTGCATCTCGCACCACACCGCGGACCAAGGTAAATAACTCTTCAACGCGCGGCTCAATCACAGCGGCTAAGGCTTGCTTGGACATAGGTCGTGGCTCACGGTCTCCGACTCCAGGAACATCAATCATGGCGGTTGGATCGGCCATATCTTGGCGAGCAATACCATGCTGAATTTTCAAATCTTCCGCATCAATCGTGGGAGTGCGCAAAGCCATAGCAATGTCATTGGTGATTTGATCTCCAGCAATTGGAATGACTGCTGTATGACGAATAGAGCCCTGACAATAAATAGCAATATCAGTTGTACCGCCCCCAATATCTACCAACACAACACCGAGCTCTTTTTCATCTTCGGTGAGAACTGCCAAACTCGAAGCTAAAGGCTGCAAAATTAAGTCATTGACTTCAAGGCCGCAACGACGCACACATTTCACAATATTTTGGGCGGCACTGACTGCACCAGTGACGATATGAACCTTGACTTCTAAACGCAGTCCACTCATACCAATCGGTTCACGGACATCTTCCTGACCATCAATAATGAATTCTTGAACGAGAATATGCAGAATTTGTTGATCAGTAGGAATATTGATTGCTTTAGCAGTCTCTAATACACGCTCAACATCCCCAGGGCCTACTTCTTTATCCCGAATAGCAACCATGCCACTGGAATTGAAACTAACAATATGGTTTCCAGCAATCCCCGTAAATACCTGAACAATTTGACGATCAGCCATTACCTCAGCTTCTTCTAATGCCTTCTGAATAGATTGCACGGTTGCTTCAATATTGACGACAACCCCCTTTTTTAGTCCCTTAGAGGCGGTTTGTCCAACACCGACCACATTAAATTGGCCATCTGGGCCCAATTCAGCAACCAAGGCAACCACCTTTGAGGTGCCGATATCTAAACCAACCAATAAATCGCGATTGTCTTTACTCATTTACTTGTGCTCACTTTTTTACTATCGACATCGTTCTTTTTTAAATTAGCAGCCACTAAATGCACTGCAAATCCATTTGCATAACGCAAGTCCACTGCATCTACACGATTAGCCCATTTATCCTGTACCTGCGGCCAATACTTAAAAAGACGTGCAACCCGCTCTTCGGTAAGCGACTTATCAGAACTCTCTTCATCCCTACCAAATTCCACCTTCATGCCATTGGATAACTTAATGTGCCAGGCATAGCGATCTGACAAGGCCAAACTAGTTACCTCAGCGCCCCATGGCTTAAACCAAGCATTTGCTTTTTCATATAAACGCATTACTTCTTGGCTAGCATCATCAGGCCCAGAAAAATCAATTAGCGTGAGCTCATTGGCCACTTCGCTTCTATGCCCGGGAAAGATTTCACCGTGAGTATTCATTAGCGTGTCTCCATTTACACCACCCCAGGTGCCAAATGGTTTTTGCTCTTCAATACTGATAATCAGTCCGTTTGGCCATACCCTTCTTACATTGGCGTGTCTCACCCAAGGAAGAGACTCAAAACCACGCTTTACATCCTCTAATTTCACACTAAAGAAATTACCTTGCACTGTCTCGAGGACTTCTTGTTTGACTGCTGAACGATTGATATGTTGCAAAGTTTGTCCCGCTACTGGCTCAATTTGAACTTGACGCAAAGCAAATACGGGGCGCTGACTCAGCCAAACCAAAATACCAATACAAAGCATCACTGCAAAACAGCGCAATAAAAAACGGCTGAGCTTTTGCATCCGCTCAGGATGATTCCAAAGTGGCGACATCAGCGAGGCAAATACCTCTCCGGAGCGGTTCAGGAAGCTACTCATTTACTTAGCACCCACCTTATTTTTCAAAGTAGTGCCCAATATCCAAAGTACGAGATCGGCATATTCCACACCCGATGCTTTTGCAGCCATTGGGACCAATGAATGTGATGTCATTCCAGGTGAAGTATTCATTTCCAATAAATAAGGCTTACCAGTTTTTTGATCCAACATCACATCTGCCCGACCCCAAGTTCTACAACCCAGAGCGCGATAAGCTGCTACAACCAGCTCTTGAACGGCCAAATTGACTTCTGGAGCTAAGCCGGTAGGGCATAAATATTTCGTTTCATCTGAGAAATACTTGTGATGAAAGTCGTAATTTGCCTCTGGAGGAACAATTTTGATGACTGGCAAGGCTTCTGCATTCTCACCTTCACCCACAATAGGACAAGTTAACTCGTCACCAATAATGCAAGTCTCGGCAATGACCTTCTTATCTAAGCCAGCAGCCAATTGATATGCGGCTGGTAATTCCTCTACCGTTCTAACCTTTGTTAAGCCCAATGAGGATCCCTCATTTGCAGGCTTCACGATTAAAGGTAAACCCAAGTGCTGAGCAACCGCATTCCAGTCACTCTTGGCAGTAAGCTCTTCGTACTGAGGGGTAGATAAATGATTGCTGAGCCAAATTTGCTTTGTAACAATTTTGTCAATTGCTAAAGCAGATGCGAGCACCCCACTGCCGGTATAGGGAAGATTAAGGAGCTCCAACAAACCCTGAATCGTCCCATCCTCACCATAACGGCCATGCAAAGAAATAAAGACACGATCAAATTTTTCTTGGCTTAACTCAGTGGGGCAACGAAGACCCGTATCGAAGGCATGAGCATTGACACCCTTTGAAAGTAGCGCCTCTAAAACACCGTTGCCAGACATTAAAGAAATTTCTCTCTCGCCAGAGCGACCGCCCAATAAAACACCCACCCTACCTAAGGCTTGAATATCTAGCTTGGCTAAATCCTCTTTGACGCGCTCACCCCAAGATTTCATCGAACTAGGCAAATTAGACATTTTTAGCCTCCGACAGTGTATGGGGCAAAGCAGAAATAGAACCCGCCCCCATCGTAATCACAACATCACCATTTTGCAAAATTGCATGTAACTTTTCTGGCATCTCAGCAACAGAAGGAGCAAATGCAACTGCTTGGGAATCCAATAATGACTTTGCATTCTTATCAGTTGTGAGAGCGGCTTTCATCAAGCTCTTGCCATCTGCTCCAGTAATCTGTGCTTCGCCTGCTGGATAAACCTCTGTCAAAACCAAAGCATCAAAATTGCGCAAGACTTGAACGAACTCACCGAAGCAATCGCGCGTGCGTGTATATCGATGTGGCTGGAAGGCCAAAACCAATCTGCGTTCAGGATATGCCCCCCGGGCAGCCGCTAAAGTGGCAGCCATTTCTACAGGATGATGGCCATAGTCATCGATCAAGGTGTAACTACCACCAGATGCCAGAGGAATATCACCATAGCGTTGGAAGCGACGCCCTACACCATCGAACTGGGATAAAGCCTTGATAATGGCCTCATCACCTACACCTAATTCAGTAGCAATAGCAATTGCAGCTAGTGCATTTCGTACATTATGTAGGCCAGGCAGATTGAGTTGAATTTCTAAGCGGCCTGGCTGATTTCCATGTCTACGAATAGTGCGACGATCAACCGTGAAATGCATCGTGGTGCCGTCTGCTCTCACATTCGAAGCACGAATATCAGCGTTTTCAGATAACCCATAGCTCAGAATGGACTGCGATACAAATGGAATAATATCTTTGACATTGGCATCATCAATACACAAAACTGCAATGCCATAAAAGGGCATCCGCTGAATAAATTGGACGAAGGCCTGCTTTAACCGAGCCATATCATGCTGATAGGTATCCATATGATCGGCATCGATATTCGTCACTACCTCCATCGCAGGAAATAACTGCAAGAATGAAGCATCTGACTCGTCGGCTTCAACCACAATGAAATCGCCCTGCCCTAAACGTGCATTTGCTCCGGCAGAATTCAGTTTTCCACCAATCACAAAAGTAGGATCTAGGCCGCCTTCTGCTAATACAGATGCAACCAAACTAGTGGTAGTTGTCTTGCCGTGAGTCCCCGCAATTGCAATCCCTTGCTTTAAGCGCATCAACTCACCCAGCATGACAGCGCGCTGAATGACCGGCACCTTGGCTGCGCGAGCCGCCAGAACCTCGGGATTATTTCCTGCGACAGCAGTAGAAATCACAACAGCCTCTGCAGTGCCAATATTTTTAGCGTCATGGCCAATATAAATTACGGCACCAAGCTCACGCAAACGTTTAGTGGAGATACCCTCAGATAAGTCGGAGCCGGAAACTTGATACCCTAAATTTAGCAAGACTTCAGCAATACCGCTCATGCCGGCGCCACCAATTCCTACAAAATGAATTTGCTGAACTATGTGCTTCATAGACTGACTCCGGCGCATTGTGCACATACTTCTGCAACTCGCTTTGTGGCATGAGGCTTTGCTAATGCATGAGCATATTGAGCCATCTGTTTGAGAGCACTGCGATCAAAATGTTGAATCATTAAAGCCAGATCTGTTGGATTGAGATTGTTTTGGGGCAATAAAATGGCTGCTTTTGCATCTGATAAAAATCGTGCATTAGCAGTTTGATGGTCATCAATTGCAAATGGAAATGGAATCAAACAAGAAGCAACGCCACAAGCAGCTAACTCTGAAACAGTCATCGCCCCAGAGCGGCAAATAACTAAATCTGCTTGGCCATATGCTGCTGGCATGTCATCTATAAATGCACGTACATCAGCCTGAACACCCAAGCTTATGTAGCGCTCCTGAAGCTCTGCCAAATGTTTTTCTCCAGCCTGATGAATGACGACGGGACGTGACTCGAAAGGTATTAAAGCTAAGGCGGCTGGAATCGTCTCATTTAATGCGGCTGCACCTAAGCTGCCACCTACCACCAAGAGTGCCAATCTTCCTTGACGTTGCTCATAGCGCACTGTAGGTGTAGCTAATACATCAAATACTTCTCGTATTGGATTACCAACCCACTCAGCGTTTTCCATCGTATTAGGGAAGCCTGTCAATGTGCAAGTTGCTATTTTTGCCAAAACACGATTGGCGCTGCCAGCCACAGAATTGGCCTCATGCAGCACTAGAGGACGCTTCAATATTTTAGAAACTAAGCCCCCTGGGAAGGTAATGTAACCACCCATACCCAAAACCACATTTGGCTTTAAGCGACGCATAATTTTCCAACTTTGCACAGCCGCACGGAATAAATTTATGGGCAACATCAACTTGGTTTTTAAGCCCTTACCACGCAAACCACCGAAGTCTACCGCTTCAAATGGAATATGGTGCGCACTCACCAGGCGATACTCCATACCGCTTGGATTACCAAGCCAAGACACTTTCCAGCCACATGTGCGCAAATAGCTTGCAACTGCTAAGCCGGGAAAAATATGTCCGCCAGTTCCACCAGCCATTACCAATATAGAGGGTTGAGTCATAACTTCCCTCCACGCATCAATATACGGTTCTCATAATCAATACGTAGCAACATTGCAATAGCTACTGCATTCATCACAATGCCAGAGCCGCCATAACTCACCAAAGGCAAAGTTAACCCCTTAGTTGGTAAAAGGCCTAAGTTCACGCCCATGTTGATAAAAGCTTGCCAACCAATCCAAATCGCAACGCCCTTCGCAGCTAAACCAGCAAAACTACGATCTAACTGCAAGGCGGTGCGACCAATTAAGAAGGCGCGACGCACAATCCAGTAGAACAAGAAAATGATGACAACTACACCAACAAATCCCAACTCTTCACCTATCACGGCCATGATGAAATCAGTATGGGCCTCAGGAAGGTAATGCAGTTTCTCCACACTTCCACCCAAGCCAGTGCCAAACCATTCACCTCGGCCAAAGGCCATCAAGGAATGGGTTAGTTGGTATCCCTTATTAGCTGCATTATTTACTTCCCAGGGATCCATAAAGGCTAACATCCGACCCCTACGGAAAGGTGACAAGGCAATCATCGTTGCGCCACTCATCAGGCCAACGACTAATAAACCACCAAATAATTTGGCATCAATGCCGCCCAAGAACAAGATGCCAAAGGCAATTAAAGCAACCACCACAAAGGCACCCATATCGGGCTCTGCCATTAATAGACCACCCACCAATGCCACCGCAATACCCATTGGTAACATGCCCTTAACAAAGGAATGCAAATACTCTTGGCGCTGAACTGTGTAAGTAGCAGCAAAGATAACGGCAGCAAATTTCATCAGCTCAGATGGCTGAAAATTCATAATGCCCAAAGGGATCCAACGCTTTGCACCATTGACACCTTTGCCCAAACCGGGAACTAAAACGGCAATCAAGAGCAACACGGTAAAACCAAAAATAATCGGGGAATAGCGATCCCATACTTTTGATGGAATCTTAAATGTCCAAATACCCACGCCAATAGCGATCACTAAAGAAACAACGTGTCGAATCAGGAAGAAATTACTACTGTAGTTTGCGTATTTGGGACCATCAGCTAAAGTAATAGAGGCGGAATACACCATGACCAAGCCAATGAGTGTCAGAGACAAGACCGCCCATACCAATAACTGGTCGTACTCCATCATGCGTGAACGTGTTTGCTCCACTCCAGACACAGCATCGCGTAAACCGCTGCGGAAATTATCGATACCGCCTCTAGAGAAATTCCAGAAGCGTCCGAGACCCAAACGGTTTTCAGGGAATAGCTTATCTTTTAGACTCATGCATGTACCCCATCAAATCGCATTGCTAATTCCTGCACTTCAGATGCGAATACTTCAGCACGTTCAACATAATCACGAAACTGATCCAAGCTTGCGCATGCAGGTGATAGCAGCACAATATCTCCAGACTGGGCCTGCAAGGCTGCTGCTTTGACAGCCTCTGGCAATGTACCGCTCATTACGCAAGGTATAGCCTCACCCAGAGCGCCACCAATGGCAGCGCCATCTTTACCAATGAGAAAAGTGCCTTTTACAAAACGCATTGCCGGATCACGCAGTGGACTGAAATCCTGACCTTTGCCATCGCCACCAGCAATTAACCAAATACGCTTACCTGCTTCGCTATTGCCTAAGCCATTTAGCGCTGCAACAGTGGCACCCACATTAGTTCCCTTACTGTCATCAACATATTCCACGCCTTCGATGATGGCAATACTCTGAACACGATGTGGTTCACCTTGGTAGTCACGTAAACCATGCAAGAGCATATTCATCGGTAGCCTAGCTGCTCTTGCTAATGCAAGCGCTGCTAAAGCATTCAAAGCATTGTGTCGACCTCGAATACGTAATGCATCTGCAGGAATTAATCTTTTTAAACGCAAAGGTTCATCTTCAACAATGGCACTCTTGCGGCGTCTTTTGGGTTGAGGTTCTAATTCCTCATCCACTTCAGCCCATACCAGCCAATCAATTCCGCCAGCACGCAGATCATGTTCAATGCCAAAAGCGCCCTGCTCATCGGGACGACTAGATCCAAAAGTCACGATGGATCTATCGGTCTTTTGAGCCTCTGAAATTAAACCCATTACTAATGGGTCATTGCGATTCAGAATGCAAATGGTATTCGGACCAAATATATTTGCTTTAGCGTTGGCATATGCCTGCATATCCCCATGCCAATCCAAATGATCCTGAGTGAGATTCAAAATTGTGGCTGCAGTCGCATTGAGCGAATGGGTATGAAGTAGCTGAAAACTAGAAAGCTCAAGCACCCATACATCTGGCATATCTTCTATTTGATCCGCACCATCCAAGGCGGACATCAATCTATCTAATGCGGCCGGACTAATATTGCCAGCAACTGCAACCTTCTTGCCAGCACGCTCACATAGGCGCCCTGTTAAAGCGGTAGTTGTAGTCTTACCATTCGTACCAGTAACAGCCAAAATAGCTGGTTCATATTTGCTGTCATGGGCCTGGGCAGTCCGGCCCATGGCCGCAATTGCTCTCGCAAAAAATTCAATCTCACTCCAAATATCAATGACTTCTTTTTGCGCTTGGGCCAAGAAAGATTGGGTAGGCTCTTGAATAGGCGATAAACCTGGACTAATACCAATTACCTCAACATTAGCCAAAAGAGACTCATTGAATACACCAAAATGCGCAGCTTGCAATCCAGCAAATTCAAGTTCACCAAGCCAGGCTAACTGACGGGGGCTTAACTGCTCGCGAGCACGGGTATCAACCAATGAAACTTTCGCGCCATTGCGTAAGCACCACTTTGCCATAGCAACACCCGACTCACCCAATCCCAGTATGAGGAAATTGTTAGGAGCCTGATAACCCTCATCATTTAGCATGATTGGATTAGCAAAAGTGTTTTCTAAGTTATGCATTTTTCTATCGGGCTTACCGTAATTTGAGACTGGATAAGCCAATCAAAACTAAAAGAATCGTAATAATCCAAAAACGCACTACTACTTGGGTTTCTTTCCAGCCGCCCAATTCAAAGTGATGGTGCAGCGGGGCCATCCGGAAAATTCGACGACCAACTCCATAATGCTTTTTAGTTACCTTGAACCAAAAAACTTGCAGCATCACTGAAAATGTCTCTGCAACAAAAATGCCGCCCATTACAAAGAGAACTATCTCTTGTCGCACGATTACGGCAATCGTGCCTAAAGCCCCACCCAATGCCAGCGCTCCAACATCACCCATGAAAACTTGAGCGGGATGGGTGTTGTACCAAAGAAACGCTAAACCAGCGCCGCCCATGGCGCCGCAAAAAATCATCAGTTCACCAGCGCCTGGAATATATGGAAACAAGAGATATTTCGCATAAATTGCATTACCCATTACATAAGCAAAGGCACCTAATGCAGCCCCTACCAATATCACTGGCATGATGACCAAGCCATCAAGGCCATCGGTCAGATTAACTGCATTGCTACTACCAACGATGACGAGGTAGCTCAAAATAATGAATCCCATTACACCTAAGGGATAACTAATCTCCTTCATGAATGGAATTAATAAATTTGACTTGGCTGGTAAATCAAGTGCAAAACCACTTCTTAGCCAATCAAAAAATAACTGGAGCACCCTTAAGTTATTCACTTCTGAAACCGAGAAGGCCAAATAGATCGCAGCAAATAGGCCAATTAAGGTTTGCCAAAAGAATTTTTCTCTTGAAGCCATGCCTTTAGGATCTTTGTAAACCACCTTCCGATAGTCATCAACCCAACCAACCAAACCGAAACCAAAAGTGACAATCATCACAATCCAAATAAAACGATTGCTGATATCCGCCCAAAGCATGCAAGAGACAAAAATGGATAGCAATATCAATACGCCACCCATGGTGGGCGTGCCGGATTTCACCAAATGGGTTTGAGGTCCATCCGTCCGTACTGCTTGACCCATTTTTAATGCAGTCAATTTACGAATCACCCATGGACCCGCTGCCAAACCAATTAATAAGGCAGTTACCGTTGCCATTACCGCTCTAAAAGTGATGTAATTAAAGACGCGGAAAAATCCATAATCGTCTTGCAACCATTGCGCCAAGATCAAGAGCATGTGTTAGCCTCCCCTAATAAGGCTTTTGCCACACGCTCCATACGCATAAAACGTGAACCTTTAACCAAAATTGTTAACTTAGTATTGCCGCCCTCTGCCTGTAATACTTCAAGCAGGGCCGCATTTAATTTCTCTACATCTGCAAAATGCTCAGCCTTAGACGAAAGATTGAATTTTTTCGTCGTTTGCTTAAAACCCTCAACCGCTTTTTGCGATTGCTCACCTAGCGCAAACAGTCGGGCAACACCTTGAGCAGCAGCATATGAACCCACCTCATGATGGAATGCAGGCCCTTGGTCACCCACCTCGCCCATATCACCCAAAACCAACCAGGAGAAATCAGTCGTTTGCTTCAAAGCATCAATGGCAGCTCGCACAGAATCAGGATTAGCGTTGTAACTGTCATCAACCAGAAGATGGTTGGCATCTAAGTTCTTTGCCTGCATGCGGCCAGTAACAGGTATAAATGTTTCTAGCCCCACTTTAATATTCTCAAGACTGACGCCTGCACCCAAAGCAACCGCAGTTGCAGCCAGGGCATTGCGGACGTTGTGATTGCCCATGGTTTTTAATTGAACTTCAATAGAGCCCTGCTTTGTTTCAATTTGTACCTGACCATTACTAAGCAGTCTTCCAGTGACCGCTGCTTGCGACATCGCGCCATTAGAGAGCAAAGCAAAATCAATAATCTGGCGGCCGTGCGCGGCAGTTCGCCAAACGCTATCAAACTCAGAATCTGCAGGGAAGATTGCAATGCCATCCTTGGGTAAGGCTCGCAAGACATCAGCATGCTCTTGCGCTACAGCAGCCACTGTAGCCATAAACTCTTGATGCTCACGTTGCGCATTGTTAATGAGCGCAATATTTGCAGCAGCAATATGAGCCAGTTGCGCGGTTTCACCAGGATGATTCATTCCCAGCTCAATGACTGCCAAGTGATGAGCTGGTCTTAGGCATAAAAGTGTTAATGGCAAGCCAATATCGTTATTCAGGTTTCCCTTTGTAACCAGAGCATGTGATTCACCAACTGCCGCCTTAAATATTGAGGCAATCATTTCCTTTACGGTAGTCTTTCCATTGCTACCAGTCACCAAAACCAAAGGCAGGGAAAATTTTGCTCGCCAAGCTTTGGCTAAAACGCTTAATCCGAGACGGGTATCTGCAATACATACCGCTGGAAGGTGTGCTGGGCAAGCTTCTTTTTTGCTAATCAGTGCAGCACCTGCCCCTGCTTTCGCAACATCGACCAAATAATCATGGGCATCAAATCGATCGCCCGCTAAAGCGATAAATAATTCTGCTGGCTCCACCTGTCGACTGTCAGTACCCACTGTACTCAACATAAAATTTCGCGCTTCCGCTTCAGAAATATTGATTAACTGACTGCCGGGCAGCATAGCGCAAATATCCGCAAGGGTTGTCATGACTGGCATCACACTCCCACTCCGGCAGACAACTGAATATGTTGCTGGTCAGAGAAGTCGAACTTCTTGCCATTGATCTCTTGTGTTGACTCATGCCCCTTGCCAGCAACCAGCACGAGATCGTGCGGATGGGCATGACGAACTGCAGACATAATGGCTGCAGCACGATCAGTAATCACTTGGACATTCTGAGCATCTACCCTCATCTCAGAGCGAATCATCTGAATAATACTTTCTGGCTCTTCTGAGCGGGGATTGTCACTAGTCAAAATGACATGGTCAGCATATTGCTGCGCAATTGCACCCATTTGAGGGCGCTTCGCAACATCACGGTCTCCGCCGCATCCAAAGACACACCAGATTTTTCCGCCACGCTCCTGTGCTACAGGACGCAAAGCTAACAGGGCTTTTTCTAAAGCATCCGGTGTATGCGCATAATCAACCACTACCATCGGGTGATTCTTATTTAATGGCACTATTTCCATACGTCCTGCAACAGGACGCAGCTTAGATAGTCGCAAGCTAGCTTCTGTGCTAGTCAAACCCTGGGAAAGGAGGACCGTCCACACAGCCAAACAATTACTTAAATTGAATTGCCCAAGAACGGAAAGGTGAATCAAATCAGAAGCAAGTCCTTCACAGCAAAATACCGCCTCATACCCAAGATGACTTAACTTGTAATCCTTGACATAAGTCCGCAGCAAACGGCTTCCAAATTTCTCAAAACCTTTAAAAGCAACTTCACTTAAAGCATATCCCCATACTTTGCTGGTATTTTTCGTCAGCAATTGAATCGCTAGCTCACGCCCAAAAGGATCATCTAAATTTAAAACCGCATCTTCTAAGCCTGGTTGCTGAAATAGCTTTGCTTTCGCTTCCGCATAGTCAGCCATAGTGCAGTGGTAGTCCAAATGATCTTGGGTCAAATTTGTAAAGACAGCGCATTTGAATGTCACTCCTGCAACCCGTTCCTGATCTAAGGAATGAGATGACACTTCCATTGCCACTTGTTTAGCGCCACGATTTAGAAAATCTCGTAATTGAGTTTGTAGACGGGGTGCATCAGGAGTTGTATATCCAGTTTGCTCTAAGGATTCAAGAAAACCACTTCCCAATGTTCCTAATACAGCCACGCGATGCTCAGAAGTATCTAGTGCTTGTGCCAACCACTGAGTGATAGTTGTTTTGCCATTTGTGCCAGTTACACCAATCACATCTAAATCTTGACTTGGATTGCCATACCACTGAGCGCACAAATAGCCCGCATGTGATGCTAAATCCTCTACTGGGAAACAGTTTGCTTGTCCTTCGTATTTAGCGCCAATATCTTTAGGGTCATACACCACTGCAGCTGCTCCTGCAGCTAAGGCACTAAAAATATATTGGCGCCCATCACGTAGTGCTGTGCCATGACCTACCGGATACGCAAAAAAGATATCGCCTACTTTGATTTGACGGCTATCGGCACTGATACGAGCCGATGCTGAACTGATGCTCTGCAAATGCGAAATAAGGTGAGGAAGGTCAATCATCATATCTACCTTCATTTCTTAGCAAGCACGTGTGATGTTTTGTGTGTCACACTATGAGCCTCTGCAGGCTCTACAGTTTCAATACTGGCTTGCCTAGTCGTAATATCTGGTAATACGTTCAAAGTACGCAGAGTTTCACTCACAATGGTCGAAAATACTGGCGCTGCCACATCGCCGCCGTAATAGCTTCCGCCCGTCGGCTCATCAATCATGACTGCTACTGAAATACGGGGTGCGCTGATCGGCGCAATTCCTGCAAAATAAGCGAGATACTTATTGCCGTAACCTTTTCCAACTAGCTTATGTGCAGTTCCAGTTTTTCCACCTACGCGATAGCCATCCACTTGAGCTTTCACAGCAGTGCCACCAGGGAGCGTTACCGTTTCAAGCATCGCACGCATTTCCTGGGCAGTCTTAGGGGAAATCACTTTGGTACCAGGTTTAAATTCCGGGCTGCGTTCGATCGTAATCGGAACCAACTCTCCATCACGAGCGAAAATAGTATATGCACGCGCTATCTGAAATAATGACCCAGAGAGGCCATAACCAAAAGCGATACGAGCTTGATCACTTTCAGCCCATTTTTTATAGGGATGTAAGGTACCCGCTACTGCACCACGGAAACCAATCTTGGGTGCTTGACCAAATCCAACAGCAGAATACATATCCCACATCTCTTCTGGTGTGAGATAGTTCATGGCAATTTTTGCAGCCCCAATATTGCTTGATTTCTGAATCACTTGAGCGATTGTCAAAGTTCCATTGGGGTGGGTATCGGTAATTGGTTTTTTACCAATCAAATAACTTGCGCCGATTACCATAGTGGAGCTAGGTGTAATAACCCCTTTTTCCAAAGCAGTTGAAACAGTAAACGGCTTAATAGTTGATCCAGGCTCAAACATATCTGTTAACGCCCGGTTACGCAGTTGCTCACCCGTGAGATATCTCCGATCATTAGGGTTGTAGCTCGGATAATTTGCAAGCGCTAGAATTTCGCCGGTTTGCGTATCAAGAACAACAGCGCTGCCTGCTTTTGCATGATGTTGCTCAACAGCATTTTTAACTGCGTTATAAGCAATATATTGAATCTTGCTGTCTACGGAGAGCTGTAAATCCTTGCCGTTTTGCGGCAACCGGTCAATACCCACTTCCTCAACCACGCGCCCCAGACGGTCTATGACTACACGACGCTGCCCAGCATGTCTAGCCAACGCATCCTCCCTCGAATACTCTATGCCCTCTTGGCCCTGGTCATTCACATTAGTGAAGCCCACCACGTGCGCCATTGCTTCACCTTCGGGATAAAAGCGTCGGTACTCGTTGTTCAGTCCAATTCCAGGAATTTCTAATTGCTTAATTTGCTGAGCGATATCAGGCTCAACCTGGCGCTTTAAAAATACTTGCTTACGTTCTTCACGTAATTTTTTCCGTAAATCAGCATCATTCATTTGCAACAGTGCTGCTAACTTATGGATTTTTTCAGACGATAAGTCATCCGGAACTGTATCGATATATGCGATGATTGATTTTGCTTCTAGGCTCGTAGCAATGACTTTGCCATTGCGATCCAATATTTTTCCACGCGAGGCTGGCAATTCAAGTTCACGCTGTGTACCACGCACTCCCTTGGCTTCGTAAAAAGCATTACCCGGGCCCTGAATCCAGAAAGCCCGCAGCAAAAGCATCATAAATACAAAAAACAAAAGGAATAACATCAGGCGCGAGCGCCACATCGGCAAACGCAACACTAAATTGGGTGTAGTAGAAAAACCTACCGGCCTCATTTGGCCTCCTTCAGATAGACCGTTCTATCAGGAGAAATAGGCACCATGTTTAACTGATTACGCGCTACATCCCGTATACGAGCTGACTTAGATAAATTACGCTGCTCATACTCCAGACGCAACCAATCTTGATTTAAGCGACGCTCTTCAATTTGGGCTTGCTCTAAAGAAACAAATAATCTTCTTGCATGCTGTTGGGCAGCCACCAAAGACAAAGCGCAACCTAATAAGAGCGAAAGTAGAGTCAAGGTTGCGCGATTCATGCTGGCAACCCCATCCGCTTTTGAGCAACCCGCATGATTGCTGATCGTGCACGAGGATTTTCTTGCACCTCCTGCTCGCTCGGTTTCACTCGTGCGATGATTTCTAATGCACTTTGTGGCAAATCTATTTCTCTTAGAGGCAAGCCTCGAGGCACCTCTACTTTCGCATGCGCTTGCATGAATTGCTTCACGATGCGATCTTCTAAAGAATGAAAACTAATCACCGCTAACCGTGCACCAGGTTTCAATAATTGCAAGACTGCTTTTAAGCCTTGCTCTAAATCTTCTAATTCACGATTAATAAAAATTCGCAAAGCCTGAAATGTTCTAGTTGCCGGATCTTGTCCTGCCTCTCTAGTGCGCACAACGCCTGCAACTAAAGCAGCCAATTCGAAAGTAGTCTTTGGAGCAAGGCCCTCCTCTCGCTTAGCAACAATTGCTTTAGCGATTTGAAATGCAAAACGCTCTTCACCATATGTCTTAATCACGCGCGCAATTTCCTCCTGCGGCGCTTGCTCTAACCATTGTGCGGCAGTGAAGCCATGCTCGGTATCCATGCGCATATCGAGTGGGCCATTGCGACGAAAAGAAAAACCGCGATGTGCCTCGTCCACCTGGGGAGAGCTGATTCCCAAATCCAACAAAATGCCATCGACTGATTCTGGGCGTGCATATTGATCCATCTGCGCAAAACTGTCGTGAATGATTGTCAAGCGTGGATCGTTTATTTTTTTGGCAACCGCTATCGCATCGAGATCCTTGTCGAAGGAAATCATGCGTGCATGGGTAGGCAATTGCCCCAGCAATGCTTGCGTGTGACCTCCACGACCAAACGTTCCATCGATCACCAAAAGCGGAGTGACTGATGTTTGTTTTTGAATGAGTGGACCGTCGACTAGCGCCGTCACCGCCTCGGCCAGTAATACTGGGCGATGAGTTATGTTCATGGTGCCATGTCATCAAAAATTAAATTGCTTGAGTGCTTCAGGCATGCCTTGCGCAATCGCGGCTTGCTCTTTTGCAGCATATGAGGCTGCATCCCACAACTCCAAGTGACTGCCCATACCAAGCAACATCACTTCTTTTTCAATGCCCGCCGCTGAGCGTAATTCTGGGCTCACTAAAATTCTGCCGGCACTATCCAAATCAACTTCAGCAGCATTTCCTAGGAAAATTCGGCGCCACCAATGTGCATCCATTGGCAACTGAGCCACTCTTGCACGAAAGGCTTCCCATTCAGGGCGTGGGAACAATAAAAGGCATCCATCAGGGTGTTTTGTAAGGGTAATGCGACCCTCACCCTGCACCAACAAGGCGTCACGATGCTTTGCCGGCACAGACATGCGGCCTTTTGCATCCAAATTGAGAGCTGACGCACCTTGAAACACTTTTACCCCACTTTTTCACACTTCCTCCCACTTTAGAGGATCAACATACTAGGGTCAAGTGTTTTTGGGTAATTTTTTGGGAATTTCTCTAGTGTTTACAAACACTTAGCGTCATGTCTTGATAAAATACAGATATTAAAATTACTACTTGAAACAAGGCCTTGGAAAATATACTTAAGAGTAGTTCTTAGCTATTTACCCATGTATTGCCAAAATATACTGTATTTAAGAACAGTATATTCAATAAAAAAGTACAAATAAATTATCGAATTAAATTCGGTAAGCGCTACTTGTCATTACTTTTGACATCAGCTGCATGATTGTCTTGATTGGACGAGGTAAATCCACCCCACCAGCTTTCAAGGCAGCCTGCCCATGCGCAAATTCATCCACACGCATTTGCTCAACAATCGCTCTGGATCGGCGATCTTCTGCGGGCAATTTTTTGAGATGGCTCTCCAGATGATTTTCAACTTGTTTTTCTGTCTCAGCTACAAAACCTAAACTCCACTTATCACCCGCTAAGCCTGCTACTAGGCCGATCGCAAAGGAGCCGGCATACCAAAAAGGGTTGAGGTAGCTGGTATGAGAACCAAGCTCTTGCAGGCGCATTTCACACCAAGCCAAGTGATCCATCTCCTCTTGGCCAGAGTGATCCAACATCTGCTGAATTTCTTTCTTACGGGCCACCAACTTTTGGGACTGGTATAGGGCTTGGGCGCATACCTCGCCCACATGATTGACGCGCATCAGGCCAGCAGCATGCTCGCGTTCACTCGCATCTAAAAACGAATTGCTTGTGTGTTCTGAGCCAGGCGTTGGGCGCTGAGAATTTGCACCCCCCACGACCGATCGCAGGGCGGTATCAAATTCAATAATGAGGCGATCAATGGGGGTCATTAGAAAATTAGACCAAAACTTCAGTTTTGCAGCTTTGTTTGGTCTTTAAGCCTAGCTCAGCCAGCAGCTCTCGGTCTTGTTCTGCCTCGGGATTACCGGTAGTAAGTAGTTGCTCACCATAAAAAATCGAGTTGGCGCCAGCCATAAAACACATAGCCTGGACGGCCCTGCCCAGCTCTTGGCGTCCGGCAGATAAACGCACTCTTGCACGGGGCATAGTAATGCGAGCGACGGCAATGGTTCTAACGAATTCAAGGGGATCGAGCGGCTTTTGATCTGCCAATGGTGTTCCCGCAACGGGTACCAAATGATTAATTGGCACTGATTCAGGGTAAGGACTCAAATTAGCCAATTGAGTCAAGAATGCAGCACGCTGCTCCCGTGACTCGCCCATTCCGACAATACCACCACAGCAAACAGACATGCCTGCAGCGCGCACATTTGAAATCGTATCTAAACGGTCTTGGTAGCCGCGAGTTGAAATTACCGAGCGGTAAAAATCTTCGCTGGTATCCAAATTATGGTTATAGAAGTCCAAACCAGCCTCCTGAAGGGCTTGAGCCTGGCCTGCCTCTAACATTCCGAGGGTGGCGCAAGTCTCTAATCCCAGGGCTTTTACGCCCTTAATCATGGCAGTCACTTTTTCAATATCGCGGTCTTTGGGTTCGCGCCATGCTGCACCCATACAGAAACGATTTGACCCAGCGGCCTTGGCAGCTTTAGCAGCCTCCAGCACTTGGTCTAGATCCATCAGCTTATCCGCTTTGACGTCTGTGTCATATCGAGCCGCTTGAGGACAGTACCCACAGTCCTCAGGGCAGCCGCCCGTCTTAATGGATAAGAGGGTGGCCAATTCAATATCGCCCTCCGGAAAACTGGCTTTATGCGTTTCCTGAGCCTGGCGCATTAGCTCATTAAAAGGCAGCGCAAATAAGGCCTCGATTTGAGCGACCGTCCAATTTCCAGCTGCGTCAAGCTCTTTGCGCAAGCCAGCCCTTGATTTGATATGGGTAAGGGGTTTTTTAGTGGTTTGAGCGTCCAGCATGGTCGAATTCCAGAAATTAGATTAAATCAAGGCATAAACATAACAGAAAGAAGCCTATACGAGCAAAAACTAATGGTCAAATATAAGGAATGAAAAACACCATGAGTTCTAATCTAAATCAAATGAACTGGGTTTCAAGGAGCTTATCTGCAGTTTGGCATCCCTGCACCCAAATGAAGCAGCACGAGTCCTTGCCCTTAATTGCCATTACAAAAGGTAAGGGAGCATGGCTCTACGATGATCAAGGACGAGTGATACTCGATGGCATTAGCTCTTGGTGGACTAATTTATTTGGTCATGCAAACCCACGCATTAATCAGGCAATTTGCGAGCAATTAGAAAAAATTGAGCACGTGATGCTTGCAGGCTTCACACATCCACCGGTTGTGCAGCTATCGGAAAAACTATCCGCATTAACCCAAGGGAATTTAGGGCATGCTTTTTATGCATCTGATGGCGCCTCGGCAGTGGAAATTGCTTTAAAGATGAGTCACCATTATTGGCGACATCAAAATAAACCTGCAAAGAAAAAATTTGTCTGCTTGCATAATGGCTACCATGGTGAAACCTTGGGGGCACTTGCCGTTACTGATGTGGCGATTTTTCGCGAAGCTTATGGATCGCTCCTTCAGGAAGTATTGACTGCACCATCACCAGACGCACGCTTAGCCCAAGATGGAGAAACGGCAGAGGATGTCGCCAAGCGAGCAGCAACAGATTTGGAAACCATTCTTTCTAAAGAGCATCAAAACATTGCGGCAATCATTGTGGAGCCACTGATTCAGTGCGCAGGGCAGATGGCGATGTATTCGCCTGCATATCTTCGCCAACTAAGAGTCTTATGTGATCGCTATGAAATCCATTTGATAGCCGATGAAATTGCTGTCGGTTGTGGCCGTACAGGTAAATTTTTTGCCTGCGAGCATGCGGGTATTTGGCCTGATTTTTTAACCTTATCAAAAGGTATTAGCGGCGGTTATCTACCACTATCTATCTGCCTCACAACAGACACCATCTATCGCGCCTTTTATCAAGACCAAACTAAACACGGCTTTTTACATTCCCATTCCTACACCGGCAATCCCCTCGCCTGCGCGGCCGCCTTGGCTTGTTTAGAAATATTCGAAACTGATAATGTGCTTGAGAAAAATATTGAGCGATCAAAGGATTTAGCGAATGCATTTGCATGGGCAAAAATTAATCCTCGCATAGAGCACTGGCGCCAGCAGGGCATGATTCTTGCTTTTGATGTACGTACTGGGTATTTGAAAAATCCAAATACCTTTCCACGAGAAATGTTTTCTGCCAGTCTGCACGAGGGAGTGCTTATCAGACCCATTGGCAATACTATTTATGTCATGCCTCCTTATGTTCTATCAACCAATGAAACTATCGAACTAGGTCAGGCAGTACAACGTGCACTTGAGCAGGTATTAGCATGACAGATAAAAAACATGTTTATGCAATTGATTTGGCACAGCAGCAACTTGCGCAATTGAATTCAGAGTTATTACTCAGAAAATTACGCATTACTCAATCACCTTGCGATACGCATGTACATGTAGAGCAAAAAAGCTTGAAGGCCTTTTGTAGTAATGACTATTTGGGCCTTGCCAATCATCCAGTCTTAGTAGAGGCGCTCCGAGAAGGGGTTGTCAAATTTGGCGTTGGGAGCGGGGCATCACACTTAATTAGTGGCCACAGCATTGCTCATGACTTGCTAGAAAAAAAATTGGCGCAGTTTCAAGATAAGCACATACCAGATGTAAAAGCACTTTTTTTTAGCACTGGATACATGGCTAATATTGCTGCGCTGACTGGGTTCGCAAGATTAGCGCCAGAAGGCCAAGCTAGTATTTATTCGGCATCTTTAAATCATGCCTCCCTGATTGATGGGGTCCGCTTAGCAAAAGCACAAACCAAAGCAACAGTACATTTGTTTGATCATACCCACTTAGATACTCTGGCTCAGTTAATAGAAAAAGATTCCTCTCCCCTAAAAATGATTGTGGTCGATGGCGTCTTCAGCATGGATGGGAACATTGCCCCACTTCAAGAATTACTGAGACTTGCAACCAAAGAAGATGCATTGCTCATAGTGGATGATGCCCATGGCTTTGGCGTGCTTGGTGCGCATGGTCATGGCCTCTTAGAGCAACTCAATATTGCCTCTGATAGGCTCGTCTATATCGGCACTCTTGGGAAAGCGGCTGGCGTGAGTGGCGCTTTCATTTGTGCGCAGGAGTCATTGATTCAATGGCTTATTCAAAAAGGTCGTCCGTACATTTACAGTACCGCTACACCTCCTGCTATTGGCTATACCGTGCAAAAGAGCTTAGAGCTCATAGAGGGGGATGAAGGACAATTACGTCGCGCCCAACTAGTTAGACTGATTTCTATTTGGCAGACTGAAATGATCTTCTCAAAATGGCAGAAGTTAAATTCACCAACGCCTATTCAACCTATTGTGTTGGGGAGTAATGCAAATGCATTGCAAGCTGCAAAGTTATTAGATGAGGCGGGGTACTGGATTCCAGCAATTCGTCCTCCAACCGTACCCGTAGGTAGCTCGCGTTTACGCATTACTTTTTCCGCCAACCATAGCGAAGAAGATGTACGGGAGCTGATTAAAACATTGCAAGTAATCGAGAAAAAAGTGTTGGAATCTACATCATGAAGAGAACGCCGGGATTCTTTATTACTGGCACCGATACCGAAGTTGGCAAAACATTGGTGAGCGGTGCGCTCATTGTGAAACTGCGAGAAACTGGGATCAATACCGTTGGTTTCAAGCCAGTGGTTGCGGGTACTTACCTTGATCACAATGGGCAAAGTCTGAATGAAGATCTCGAAACATTGCGTATCGCATCCAAGCTCCCTGCCGATCAAGTGAATCACTTATGTCCCTATATTTTGGATCAACCAGCAGCGCCACATTTGAGCGCAAAAGCCAAAGGCATTCATTTAGAAAGTGATGTCATTCTCAAGGCTTTTCATGAAATTTCCAGGAATTTTGATGCAGTAATCGTAGAGGGTGCAGGTGGATTTTTGGTGCCCCTTAACCAGGATGAGAATTTAGGTGACATAGCCCAATCAATGAATCTACCGGTGATTCTGGTCGTTGGCATGCGTTTGGGATGTATTAACCATGCTTTGTTAAGTTGTGAAGCATTAAAAACTCGCAATCTACCAATTGCAGGATGGGTTGCTAATACCCTTGCTAATGCGATGCCACTACTTCATGAAAATATCCAAACACTCAAAGAACGTATTGCAGCACCCTATTTGGGGCTAATCCCCTCGTTGCCAAAAGACTTGGGAAAGGCAAGCGATATGCCCTATTCTTTAGACGCATTGCAATTTGCTGCACAGCATATAAATACCCCCTGAACCTATCAACTGACTCTAGAGGCTGACACTAAGTGCATTGAGGATCAGTTTCGGATAAGATGAAGCTATGCGATTACTACCTGAAATCGTCGATTCCGCTCAAGCAATTCAAGAAATAAGGCGCAATATTCATGCCCATCCAGAATTGCGTTTTGAAGAGAATCGCACATCAGATCTGGTTGCCCAAGCACTTTCAAGCTGGGGTATTACCGTTTTTCGTGGTTTGGGAAAAACAGGGGTCGTTGGCAAATTAGAGGGCGATCTCGGTCCAGGCAAGATGATTGGCTTGCGCGCCGATATGGATGCACTACCCCTACAAGAACACAACTCTTTTGCGCATACTTCGCAAAATCCAGGAAAAATGCATGCTTGCGGTCATGATGGTCATACAGCCATGCTCTTGGGCGCCGCCGAATATCTATCAAATCACCGCAACTTTAAAGGGACTGTCATATTCATTTTTCAGCCCGCAGAGGAGGGTGGTGCTGGTGCTCAAGAAATGATTAACGACGGCCTTTTTGAACAATTTCCATGTGATGCAGTGTTTGGATTGCATAACTGGCCCGGCTTACCGGAAGGCCACTTCGGTGTGACAAGCGGTCCAATGATGGCTTCTAGCAATAGCTTTGAAATCATGATCACCGGTAAAGGCGGTCATGCAGCCTTGCCCCATAACAGCGCTGACCCCGTGCTGACTGGAGTACAAATTGCCCAAGCCCTACAGAGCATCATCACCCGCAATAAGCGCCCAATAGATGCTGCAGTCTTATCCATCACCCAATTTCATGCTGGGGAAACCAGTAATGTCATTCCTGAGAGCGCATTTATTGGGGGCACTGTTCGCACCTTTACCCTAGAGGTACTCGATTTAATTGAAAGTCGCCTACGTGAACTTTCACATAACATTGCCAGCGCTTTCGAGTGCCAAGCAGAAATTAAATTCAGCCGTAATTACCCACCACTTATCAATCACGATGCAGAGGTTCAATTTGCCACCGAAGTCATGAGAGATTTGGTGGGAGATAAAAATGTAGACAACCGCATTGATCCAACTATGGGCGCCGAAGATTTTGCATTCATGCTGCTCCAGAAACCTGGCTGCTATGTTTTTCTGGGTAATGGGGATGGCGATCACCGCTCTGTTGGCCATGGTATGGGACCATGCCATCTTCATAATCCCTCATATGACTTTAATGACGCTTTGATTCCGGTTGGTGTGAACTACTGGGTCAATCTCGCTCAGCGCTTTCTAGAAAAAAGTTAACTCTTTTTTAGTCAGGTCTAGCGAGGAAGTAATAGCCACATCCTTCCATTTTGTTTCATACGGCCAGCCATTTCTGCGGCAGACTCACCAGAACCCCAGTAATAGTCGGCCCTGACACCACCTACAATTGCCTTACCCGTATCTTGCGCCATGACTAATTTTTGTAATGGCTGACTGCTTAATGGTTTAGTAGTTAGTATAAATACTGGGGCGCCTAAAGGCATTGCCTGAAGATCAATTGCAATACTTCTTTCCGCCGTTAAAGGCACGCCCAGCGCGCCATTGGGCCCTAGCTCAGCACTGACATTGCCCGGCAGCTCTTTGAAAAAGACAAAGCGGGGATTGGCATTGAGCATTTCATCGACGCGACTAGGATGTTGTTTTGCCCAATTTGAAATACCCTGCATCGTAGCTTCACCACGAGTAATTTCCTTACGATCTAACAGCCACTGTGCAAATGACTTAAATGGTTGGTCATTTGTACCGGCAAATCCGAGACGAAGAACGCGGCCATCCTCAAGACGAATTTTTCCTGAGCCCTGTATTTGCATGAATGCTGCCGCTACAGGGTCTTGAACCCAAGCAATCTCAGAGCCCGTCAGCATTCCTGAGCTGATCAATTGTGCACGAGTAGGTCCTGGATTAGGCTTAGTATTTTTCCAGGCGCTGGGGTAGCGATAGAGAGGAACGGTATAACTTGCAGTGCGCACAAGAGAGCCATTCATCACGGGTTCGTAATAGCCGGTGATTAAGCCAGTATTGCTGCCAGAGGAATTGCGTACTTCATACACCTGAAAGTGCGCTTCAAAATATCGACGAATGGCAGTCGTACTATTACCGTTGACTGAGTCGACTTGCGAACATACCGTGCGCCAGTTGACCTCACTACTTCGTTTTCGCAGCGCGTCACAACTCTTTAGCCATGCGGGCCATGCCTGGGATAAGTCATCATCTTGCCAGCCTGGTAAATCCTGCCACGATGCCAGAGTAAAGCTTGCTTTTGAAGAGCTGTAGGCGCTGCCATTGGCGCTTGAGGGGCGGCTTGCGGGGCCACGGGTTGGTGGGGTAGTGCACCCCAAAATCAACGCTGCTACCGCGAGAAGGAATACACTTAGGACAGTCTTTTTTACCCCAACACACTGCATCGCTTTTAATCTGAACATAGAAATCATGATTGCCAATTTACTTGATGAATACCCAATGCTGATGTTTGTCTTTGAAGCAGGTCTGGCACTGGCGCTGCTCTTGTTCATTGTCCTTTGGACCGGCAAAGGGAAAAAATAGCTCTATCAAGCTTTAATGTAGGGTTCTAGGCATTACCAGCGCAAACTCAGGGATGGGGGCTTGGAAGAACTGGGCATCCTCAGTAACGCAAAAATATTCGCCACGCATGGTTCCCGCTGGGGTGGGTAAAGTAGCCCAACTGGTGTACTCAAAATGCTCTCCAGAGCGCAATAAGGGTTGCTGACCGACCACACCCAAACCCCGAACCTCCTGAACGTCGTTATCTCCATCCGTAATGAGCCAATGACGGGCAATCAACTGAACACTAGACTGTCCCGTGTTGCGGATAGTGACGGTGTAAGCAAAGGCAAATTGGTGATTATCTGGGTCAGATTGCTCTGATAAATACTGAGTTCTGACCATAATGCTGATTTCGTGAGGGTTCATGGAGGAATTCTGCTCCATCCAGAAGCCAACTGCAAGCTAGAATCTAGGGATGGATAGCCAGAAATCAACTTCAGACACCCAATTTGTCATTGCCCCCTCTATTTTGTCGGCTGACTTTGCCTGTCTAGGCAAGGAAGTTCAAGACGTATTAGTTGCGGGTGCCGACTGGATTCACTTTGACGTGATGGACAATCATTATGTCCCCAACCTCACTATTGGCCCCCTGGTCTGTGAGGCAATCCGTCCGCACGCCATGAAAAACGGCAAACCTGCCCTGATCGATGTCCATTTAATGGTTGAGCCAGTTGACCGGATTGTTCCGGATTTTGCCAAGGCTGGAGCAGACCTTATTAGCTTTCATCCAGAAGCGAGCCCCCATGTAAACCGCACGCTCAATCTCATTCGAGATCAAGGTTGCCAAGCCGGTATTGTCTTAAATCCAGCAACTTCGCTTGCCTATTTAGATCACACCCTTGAATTAGTTGACCTTGTTTTACTCATGTCAGTCAATCCAGGGTTTGGTGGGCAATCATTTATTCCGAGCACGCTGCAGAAAATTGCTGATGTACGTGCTCGCCTAGACCGGTATCAACAAGAAACTGGTCGCCATATTCGCCTTGAAGTAGATGGCGGTATCAAAGTTGACAATATTGCTCAAGTTGCAAAAGCGGGTGCCGATACTTTTGTGGCTGGCTCTGCTATTTTTGGCAAAGAAAATTACACGGCAGTGATTGAGGCGATGCGCACTGAGCTAGGAAACATCTAATGCAACGTGAAGAATTTAGTGCCCTAGCTAAACAGGGGTTTAATCGCATCCCTCTCGTAAAAGAGGTTTTGGCTGATCTAGAAACCCCCTTATCGCTTTATGTAAAGCTGACACAGGCCTTTGGTAAAAAAAATACCTACCTACTCGAATCCGTTTTAGGTGGCGAGCGCTTTGGGCGTTTTTCTTTTATCGGCTTACCAGCCAAAACTGTTTTAAGAACCGTTGGTACCCCAATTGAGCCGCTTACTGAGGTTCTTACTGATGGCAAAGTAGTTGAAACCAATCGCGATAATCCGCTCGATTTTGTGGATGCTTATTTCAAGCGTTTTAAGGTTGCACTACAACCTGGCCTCCCTCGCTTTTGCGGTGGCTTGGCTGGTTACTTTGGATATGACACCGTTCGGTATATTGAATCTCGCTTGGCAAGGCATAGCCTTCCCGATGAATTAGGCGTTCCCGATATTCAGTTAATGCTCACTGAAGAACTTGCAGTGGTGGATAACGTAGCTGGACGAATCTATTTCATCGTGTACGCCGACCCAAGCTTGCCTGATGGCTACGAAAGGGCTCATGCCAGACTTAAAGAGTTACTTGCTTGCTTAAGCAAACCGGTGAGCATGCCTACTTCTAGAGCCAGCAAAAAAACAGAGTTAATTCGTCGATTTAAAACTGAAGATTTTGAAAATGCAGTTCGCAAAACCAAAGAATATATCTTGGCAGGCGATTGCATGCAGGTTGTGATTGGGCAGCGCATTAGCAAACCATTCACAGATTCACCCCTGTCACTCTATAGAGCATTGCGCTCCTTAAACCCATCGCCTTATATGTACTACTACGACTTTGGGGATTTACAAGTGGTAGGTTCCTCCCCAGAGATTTTGGTACGCCAAGAAAAGCGGGGATCGGCAAAGATGGTGACTATTCGTCCGTTGGCTGGAACTCGTCCGCGTGGCGCCACTCCCGAAGAAGATGAACGTCTAGCCACAGAACTATTGGCTGATCCAAAAGAAATTGCTGAGCATGTGATGTTGATTGATCTTGCGCGTAATGATGTTGGGCGCATTGCTAAAACCGGTTCTGTCAAAGTGACTGACTCGATGTCGATTGAGAAATATTCTCACGTGCAACATATCGTCAGCTCTGTAGAGGGAGAATTGCTCGACAATATGAGCAATATGGATGTATTACGCGCTACCTTTCCTGCCGGAACCTTATCTGGTGCACCAAAAATAAGAGCAATGGAAATCATTGATGAGATGGAGATTGTCAAACGGGGCGTTTATGGCGGCGCGGTTGGCTATCTCTCTTACTCGGGCGATATGGATGTAGCCATTGCAATTCGTACCGGCGTCATTCACGATGGCATGCTTCACTCTCAAGCGGGTGCTGGGGTAGTGGCAGACTCTGATCCAACTGCCGAATGGAAAGAAACCGAAGCCAAGGCGCGCGCCGTCTTAATGGCCGCCGATTTAGTACAAGGAGGACTTGATGCTCCTAATGATTGATAACTATGATTCTTTTACCTACAACCTCGTGCAATATTTTGCAGAATTGGGTGAAGAGGTAAAGGTAGTTCGTAATGACGAGATTACTGTTGATGCAATTGCCGCCTTAAATCCTGCGCGTATTTGTATTTCACCGGGACCCTGTAGTCCAGCAGAGGCTGGAATTTCAGTGGACACAATTAAACGCTATGCAGGTCAGATTCCCATTCTTGGAGTGTGCTTGGGTCATCAGGCGATTGGTGAAGCATTTGGTGGAAAAATTATTCGCGCCCAAAAAGTCATGCACGGCAAGACTGATTTGATCTCACACACTGGTGAGGGCGTCTTTAAAGATCTCCCTAATCCATTTAAGGTGACTCGGTATCACTCGCTTGCAATTGAGAAAAGCTCTATTCCAGCAGAACTGGAAATTACCGCTACATCTTCTGATGGTGAAATTATGGGTGTGCGTCATCGCCAGCTGGCAGTTGAAGGCGTGCAATTTCACCCTGAATCCATTCTTTCAGAGTATGGCCATGCGCTGCTTCAGAATTTTCTGAAAAATAATTAATTCAGCAAACCAGCTTATGCCCATTACCCCCCAAGAAGCATTACAGCGCTGCATTGAACATCGAGAATTGTTTCATGATGAAATGACAGCAATGATGCGCCTCATTATGAGCGGAGAAATGCACCCCACTTTGGTTGCAGGCCTCTTAATTGCACTGCGGACTAAAAAAGAAACTGTTGGTGAAATTGCAGCAGCAGCACAAGTCATGCGCGAATTTGCCACACCCGTAGAAGTCACTGACCGCAGTCATTTGGTCGATGTAGTTGGCACAGGGGGCGACGGGGCGCACACCTTCAATATCTCTACTGCAGCGATGTTTGTTGCGGCAGCCGCAGGAGCAAAAATTGCTAAACACGGCAATCGCAGTGTGAGTAGTAAATCTGGCAGTGCTGATGTTTTAGAATCTCTCGGCGTCAGACTCGACCTATCAGCCGACCAAGTTGCTCATTGCATCACGGAGGTGGGGGCAGGCTTCATGTTTGCGCCTAACCATCACCCTGCCATGAAAAATGTAGCCCCCATCCGCAAGGAATTGGGTGTGCGCACGATTTTTAATATCCTCGGACCACTAACTAATCCAGCAGATGCAAAACGCATCTTGATGGGCGTCTTTCATCCAGATCTGGTGGGTATCCAGGCAAGGGTCTTGCATGCTCTTGGAATGACACATGCTTTGGTTGTATATGGCCGTGATGGACTGGATGAGATTTCTCTTGAGGGCCCCACTCTTGTTGGCGAACTTAAAGATGGTTTAGTGCGCGAATACGAAATTCATCCAAGTCAATTTGGTTTCAGTACGGCATTGACCAATAGCTTTCAAGTCGCCAATGCAGAAGAATCGAAAAAAATAGTGCTTGATGTATTGGATGGCAAAGCTGGGCCAGCAAGTGATATCGTTTGCTTCAATGCTGGAGCTACCTTGTATGTTGCAGGTATTGCAAAAGATATCACCCAAGGTATTGCAATGGCAAAAGTCGCAATTGCCTCAGGAGCAGCCCGTCAAAAACTCAATCAATTTGTAAGCGCCAGCCAAATTAACTAATTACTGAATTCATGAGCGATATTCTCGATAAAATTGTTGCGACCAAAAAAATAGAGGTTGCGGCACACTCAAAAAAAATCTCGCTGGCAAATCAGCGTGAACAAGCAGAGGCCAATCAACATGATCCCTTGCTGAAAACACGTGGCTTCATTCATGCTATCCATCAAAAGATTGCCGCAGGAATGCCTGGGGTGATTGCTGAAATCAAGAAAGCTAGCCCCAGCAAAGGCATTCTGCGTGAGCACTTTGTTCCAGCAGAAATTGCAAAAACGTATGAAAAAAATGGTGCAGCCTGTTTATCGGTTTTAACTGATACAGACTACTTTCAAGGCAGCAATGCCTATCTCCAAGCGGCGCGTGCAGCATGTCAGATTCCAGTCTTAAGAAAAGATTTTACGATTGACCCCTATCAAATCTATGAAGCTCGTGCCATTGGGGCTGATGCGATTCTATTGATTGTTGCTTGCCTTGGACTTCATCAGATGAAAGAGCTTGAGGTGTGTGCTCACGAGTTAGGCCTTGATGTTCTAGTAGAAGTGCATGATGCCGCAGAACTCGAGCGCGCTCTCGAACTCAAAACACCTCTACTTGGGATTAATAATCGCAACCTCAAAACATTTGAAGTAACTCTCCAAACAACCCTATCCCTACTCTCTATGGTGCCGCAGGATAAAACCTTGGTGACTGAATCAGGAATCATGGGTCGCAATGACGTTGAACTGATGCGTGAGCATAATGTGAATGCATTTTTGGTGGGGGAAGCCTTTATGCGCGCAAACGACCCAGGCGAAGGACTTAAGGCCTTATTTTTCTGAAATCCTTTAAATAATCTAGACCATACTTAATACTGGTCACCAACAAAACTGTGCCCATTACGTCGCCCGTAAACATCGCAATAAAGTAATTAATACCCCCAGTATTTGCAAGGCCTCTAGTGGCAAACCACCATTGATGCAAACCAGAGCTGAATAAGGCATAAATCACCATGCAAAATAAGAGCTTGGGGAAATTAAGATCGCTTAAATCTGGTGCAATCTTGATATTCATTAAAACAAACACTCTCGCAAGATAGGGCGCAAAGCCTGAAATGATTGCAATACCAATGCAAGTGACGAGGTCTTGCGAGAAGACGCCCAAGTAGCTAATTAAAAAAGTGGCTAATGCAATACCAAGCGCACCAGGAAATCCAAAGATGAGGGTTAAAAATAAACGTAAGCCAGCGGGTAAATAAATCCAGCTCACACCCAAACCATAGACTACATACTGCGTTAACCAGTCATTTAGATAAAAAAGTAGCGCGTAAGTAATCGCGCTAATTGCAATGCCAATGAGACCTTCTGTTGTGTACTTAGTCATTGCAAGCAATATAATTTGATTTAAGTAGTAGCTTCTTGATTATTTTTGTACTTTAAGGGAATATACTTATAAAAGCATCTAAGCAAATCATCCAAAACATGCCAAGTAATAAACCCTCATCCTATCTACGATTTTTAAATCTGATCGATGTCTTAGATCGCATTAATCCAGGGAAAAAACTGGACAACATCGAAGAAGGCTTGCTTAATAAAATCGTATTGTCATACCAAGCTAATGAATCTACCTTAGTAGGCGATCTAATCTCTCTTGCTGACCTGGGTTCTCAAGCGACTTTACATGGCCGCCTCAAAAATTTGAGCGCTATGGGCTATATCAAAATGGTTGCAAATGATGATGGTCGTAAAAAAGAGGTATTGCCAACACAATTGGCCTTAAAACGCTATGAAGAGATTTCAAAATGTCTAGAGAAGGCCGTTAAGGCGAACTAGACCACTTCCAAGCTAGCAACAAAAAGCTCCTACAGAAATGTAAGGGCTTTTTTGCAAGGCTAGCTAAGCTGTTTTGAGCAGCTACACATTAAACAGAAAATTGAGCACATCGCCATCTTTGACGACATATTCCTTGCCCTCTGCGCGCATTTTTCCAGCCTCTTTGGATCCGGCTTCACCTTTAAATTGAATGAAATCATCGTAGGCAATCGTCTGCGCGCGAATAAAGCCGCGCTCGAAATCAGTATGGATCACGCCAGCAGCTTGTGGGGCTGTATCACCCTGATGAATCGTCCATGCACGCACTTCTTTAACACCAGCCGTAAAGTAGGTTTGCAGGCCCAAAAGACGGTAGCCAGCACGAATAACGCGGTCCAAGCCCGGCTCATCCATACCTAGATCTGACAAGAACTCGACCTTATCAGCATCATCCAAATCAGCGATTTCTGCCTCAATTGCGGCGCAGACCGCCACAACTGGAGCACCCTCTTTAGCGGCATGCGCAATTACAGCATCTAAGTGTGGATTGTTACTAAATCCATCTTCTTTCACATTGGCAACATACATCGCTGGTTTGGCTGTAATCAAGCACAGTGGCTTTAAAACAAGATTTTCCTCTTCCGTTAACTGCATGCTGCGCACCGGTAAAGCCTGATCTAGGTGGGCTTGCACTTTAGTCAACACAGCTACTAATGCGGCAGCTTCTTTGTCATTTCCTGATTTGGCGGCCTTAGAGGAGCGATTTAATGTTTTCTCCACCGTAGTGAGATCAGATAAGGCCAGCTCAGTATCAATTACGCCAATATCTGCAATTGGATCAATTTTCCCGGCAACGTGAATGATGTTGGGATCATCAAAACAACGCACCACATGGGTAATGGCATCGGTTTCGCGAATATTCGCCAAAAACTGATTACCAAGACCCTCTCCTTTGGAGGCGCCCGCCACTAAACCAGCAATATCGACAAACTCGACTGTGGCAGGAAGTATCCGCTCTGGCTTGACGATCTCAGCCAAAGCCGCTAAACGGGGGTCAGGAACCTCAACAACACCTACATTGGGCTCAATCGTGCAGAAGGGATAGTTTTCTGCAGCGATTCCAGCTTTGGTAAGCGCGTTAAAGAGGGTAGATTTGCCGACATTAGGCAGGCCGACGATGCCACATTTCAAAGACATGAACGTATTGTAAAGGGCTCGGTTTCGATATCATCGAGTTATGTCTGATGCACACCAAAATAACCCAAATAAACTGGCCCAAACACGCACTTTTGATGTCGCCGTTGTTGGCGGAGGCATTGTTGGTAAGGCTTGTGCGCTCGGTTTAGCCCAAATGGGTCTACAAACCGTCCAAATTGCACCTGATTTAGCAAACCCATGCCCTAGCCCTCAAGGCCCTCAGTGGGGACAACGAATCTATGCCTTTTCACCCGGCACGCAAAAAATACTCCGTCGCTTACAAATTTGGGATGCCTTGGATCACGGCCGCATGCAGCCAGTGCGCGACATGCGTATTTATGGGGATCGCGCCCAGAAAACCGATCAACTGCATTTATCAGCCTTCGAATCTGGCACACCTCAACTGGCCTGGATTGGTGAGTCCAATTTAATTGAACACACTTTAGATCAAGCGAGTCGCTTCCAAAATAAATTAGAACGCTGCAGTGATAGCTTGCAAACCATCGATGTGGATCAAGATGGTACCACCCTTCACTTGGCAAAGAGTGAGTCTATACGCGCCCAAATTGTCATTGCAGCAGACGGTGCTCATTCGCAAATTCGCTCTGCGATTGGCATTGAAGCCAGCGAAGAAAGTTATTCGCAAAGCGCTGTAGTTGCCAACTGGATTTGTACTCACCCCCATTTGGAAACGGCCTATCAATGGTTCTTACCGGATGGCGATATCATTGCAATGCTCCCACTTCCTCATCAGCAAGCCTCCATGGTGTGGTCAACTTCGCCAGAAAAAGCTGCTGAACTTCTCAAACTGGATCAAACTGCTTGGGTAAAGCAATTTGAAGAGATTGCTGGCGGTGCGATTTGCAAACAGCTGGGTAATCTCACACTGAATTCTGAAGTTGCCGCTTTTCCATTAAGAAAAATTCGTGCCAAACGTTTTATTGGTCCCGCACAATTCCCCAAGGTTGTGCTGATTGGCGATGCTGCCCACGTGATGCACCCTTTGGCAGGGCAAGGACTAAACCTAGGTATGCGCGATGTGGCTTCGCTACTTCACATTTTGAATCAGCGTGAAGCATTTAGATCGCTCAGTGATCTGGTGCTTTTACGTCGTTATGAGCGTCAGCGCCAAGGCGATACTGACGCCTTACTATGGGTTACAGACAAGCTCAAAAAATTATTTTCAGGCTCGAGTAGTGCTGAGCGCCAAATTCGCAACTGGGGGCTGGGTCTGGTCAATAAAAGCCACTTTATTAAACAGCGCCTGATTGAACGCGCATTAGGAGATATTGATTTTGAATAAATTTGTAGCCGCTTTAATACTCATCTACACTACTGTGTTTTTTGCAACAGTAAGCTATGCACAATCTGAACAGCAAATTAAGATCGATCTTCAGAAAAAGCTCGGCACTAGCGCAAAGATTAAAAGCGTTAGCCCATCACCAATCGCTGGAGTATATGAAGTGCTTGTTGGAAGCGATGTCTTCTACACTGATAAAGATAGTAAGTATTTAATTCAGGGTGACATTATCGAAGTCGCTACCGGAAAAAATATTACCGAACTAAGGCAGTCTGATTTAAATCGCATCAAATGGTCTGACCTACCACAAGCAAACGCATTTAAAACTATTCATGGCAATGGCTCGCGCCAACTAGCAGTGTTTGCCGATCCGAATTGTGGCTACTGCAAGCGTTTAGAAAAATCAATGCAGCAACTAGAGAATGTCACCATCTACACCTATCTCATTCCGATACTCTCCGCCGACTCAACAGTGAAAGCTAAACAAATTTGGTGCTCCGCTGACCCATCAAAAGCGTATACCGATTGGATGATTAATGGCACGCCCTTAAGCGGTAAAACAGATTGCACCACGCCATTAGATAAAAATCTGCTTCTCGCCAAAACGTATGGAATTACAGGCACCCCCACTCTCTTTTTTGTTGATGGCAGTCGCATACCTGGGGCAGCACAAATTGCAGATATCGAAAAGAAATTGAACGCACAGAAATAACCGCCCAAAATCACTAGCGACGACATACACAATGAGCACTAGCTTGAGTTCTGATTTACCTGAAATTGTTTATACAGTTTGGCCTGCAGATCTTCACGGCCATCGCTTTGCAGTTAAATTACGCATTGCACGCCCAGATCCGCATGGGCAAATCATTCAAATGCCTTCCTGGATTCCGGGTAGCTATTTAATCCGTGATTTCAGCAAACAAATTGAAACGATAGATGCCTATCTAGAGGGTGATAGAACTAAACCGCTGACGCTAGAAAGAATAGATAACGATCAATGGCGTCTTCCCAAGGTCAATAGTCCAGTTGAAATTTTGACTACGGTGTATGCCTTCGATTCTTCTGTACGCGCAGCCTATCTAGATCATGAACGCGGGTTTTTCAATCCAAGCAGTTTATGTTTTGCTGTCAAGGGCCAAGAGCATTTACCCTGCGCACTCGCCCTTGTTCCTAGTGAGTCTGCCGCAACAGCGCACTGGACAATTCAAACGAGCTTGCGCGCTGTTAAAACTGATCCAAAGGGCTACGGTTTTTACTTAGCCAAAAATTATGATGATTTACTAGATCACCCAATTGCTTTTGGTGAATTTCAGATGATCCATTGGCAGAGCAATGGCACACCACATGCAATGGCGATTCAGGGATGCCTTCATGAAGTTGATGCGGCGCATCTTGCGACCGATCTTCAGGCAATCTGCTCATCTACCATCGGGCTCTTTGAGCCAAAAGCAAAGCAAGCACCATTTAATAGTTACCTCTTTTTGGTAAATGCTGTGCTCGCTGGTTATGGTGGACTTGAGCATCGTAACAGCACTGCATTATTGTGCCGGCGGGATCAACTCCCACAAAATGCGGTGCCTCTTGATGAGGCGGGCTATCGTGAATTCTTGGGCCTATGCAGTCATGAGTATTTCCATGCATGGTTAGTAAAAAGAATTCAGCCTAAATCATTTCAACCCTATCAGCTAGACCGTCGCAACCATACGCGCTTACTCTGGCTGTTTGAGGGCTTCACAAGCTACTACGATGATTTGCAACTGTTTCGCAGCAAGCGGATTGATCTAAAAACCTATTTAAATTTGCTTGCTGAGAACTGGAATAGCGTGTTGCGTGGACCAGGAAGAACAAAACAAAGCTTAGCCGATAGCTCTTTTGATGCTTGGACAAAGTACTATCAGGTCGACGAAAACACGGCCAACAAGGTTGTCAGTTATTACGGCAAAGGTGCGCTTTTAGCATTGGGACTAGATTTAAGCATTCGCCAATTTACCAATCACGGCAAATCGCTTGATGACCTCATGCGCCTCATCTGGCAAACACACGGGGTCAATCAAGTAGGGATCGCTGAAGATGGCTTGGACCCGCTGATATTTAATTTACTAGGGGATGGCTTTACTAAAATATGGAGTCGCTTTAAATCAGATTACATTTTTGGCGTAAAAGATATTCCACTGCAAAAGTGGTTTGATCCTAAAGCCATTTTAGTAAGCCCAAAGAAGCAAACTCAGCTCGAGCGCATCAAACTGCAACTGGGCATACGCTACACGGAAATCAATGGCTGGCTGAAAATCACTGCTGTTTTGGATGGCGGAGCGGCTCAATCAGCAGGCCTTGCTGCAGGCGATTTACTTGCCAACATAAACGGTCAGCGCGTCACCAGCGCTCGCCTAGATCAATTACTCGGCAGCCTACAAGAAGATATGCCAATTGCTTTCTCTTTCTACCGCGATGACTTAGAGCATGAGTCTATGGCTGTTCTACATTCTTCTCAGGCCCCACAGCAGTTTGCACTTACCCCCGCTTAATGGCTGCCTTTTCTGAAAAAGATATTCCAGAGGATTGGCGCCTACTGCTGGGTGATTATTTTCAAACGGAAGATTGGGGAAATTTACAGGCCAATCTACAAAAAGAATTTGCGCTTGGGGCCAATCTTGTTTGTCCTAGCCCGGAGAATTTCTTCAAAGCGCTCAAACTGACACCACTCAATCGGGTTCGGGTGGTTATTCTTGGCCAGGATCCCTATCACTCCCCAGGACTAGCGCAAGGCCTGGCGTTTTCTATTCCGTCGCACATTCCAATACATTCACGGGCATTTCCTAGCTCTCTGCGCAATATCAATAAAGCACTATCTTTGGAGGGTTTTGGCACCCTAGCTAATGGTGACCTGCATCCTTGGGCAGAACAAGGTGTACTTCTTCTCAATACCGCTTTGAGCGTCAGACTTGGGGAAGCCGCCAGCCACAGCCATATCGGCTGGAAAGCCCTCGTTGATCGTTTAATTACTTCCTTAGCCATTCAGAAGCCAAACTTGATTTGGATGCTTTGGGGCGGTCACGCCCAGTCCAAACTCCCCTTAATTGAATTAGCCTCTGATCAGCTGATTTTGCAATCCTCCCACCCCTCTGGCCTAGGGGTCCACAAAACCAATCAACCCTTTTTGTATCCTGGTGCAGCTGCCAGCTGCCAGCACTTCACTAAGGCCAATGCGTGGCTTTTAAAGCACAATCTTGAACCTATTCGATGGGTAGAAAACGCGCCACCAAGCGTCAGCCAAGACAATTTATTTGATTAAAACCGCGATTAGAGCGCTTACAAGACCAGAAACTAGAGTAACGACGATCCACTCGATCATCTGGCCAGACTGGAAATACCCAGCAAACTGCCCCAAATAAGCGCTTGCAATACATGCGCCAAAGCCTCCAAGGGCGCAAATCAATAATTTCTGCCACGGTCGTCCAGGCAGTTTTTGGCCAGGATAGCAAGCCCAAGCACACGCGCCCGATAAGGCGCCAATTACCAGAAAAGCCAAAAACCCCATTGATGCCCCCATTAATACCATCTTCAAATCTATAATCGCCATTATGAAGTTGTTGACACTCGGCATCAATCATCACACAGCGCCGGTCGCCATTCGGGAAAAGGTCGCCTTTGACCCTGAATTTCTTCAGGAAGCCCTACACGATCTTCGCCATCACTTAGTTGGCGCGAATCAGGCCGGCCTGCCAGAAGCCACTATTTTGTCAACCTGCAATCGTACCGAGGTTTACTGTGCCGCTAACGATGATGCCGCATCCATACTTCACGAAGCCACGTTTGACTGGCTAGCAAAAACCCAGCGACTCGCTCCAAGCAGTCTTCAGCCCCACATTTACTCCCTCCCTCAATCGGATGCTGTGCGGCATGCATTCAGAGTTGCCTGCGGCCTTGATTCAATGGTGATTGGGGAAACGCAAATTCTGGGACAGATGAAAGACGCTGTACGCACCGCAAACGATGCAGGTGTGCTCGGGACCTACCTGAATCAACTATTCCAAAAAACATTTGCAGTGGCAAAAGAAGTACGCGGTTCCACTGAAATTGGTGCTCACTCGATTTCTATGGCGGCGGCATCGGTCCGTTTGGCAGAGCGAATCTTTGGAAGTATTGCTGATCAACGTGTGCTTTTCATTGGTGCGGGTGACATGATCTCTTTATGTGCCACTCATTTTGTGGCACATAAACCAAAAAGTGTTGCAGTTGCTAATCGCACCGTAGAGCGTGGCCAAGAATTAGCCGACACTATCGCAGCCCAAGAGGTGCAGTCTGAGTCCTTCAAGCTTTCTGAGTTGCCAAGTCGCTTACATGAATTTGACATCATCGTTTCCAGTACGGCATCTTCTCTTCCCATCATTGGTTTAGGCATGGTGGAGAGCGCACTTAAACAACGGCGTCATAAGCCGATGGTCATGATTGACTTGGCTGTTCCACGTGATTTTGAACCTGAAATTGCGCGCCTCAACGATATTTATTTGTATACCGTAGACGACCTAGGGGTCATGATTCAAACCGGTGCCTCGTTGCGTCAAGCCGCGGTGAGTCAGGCAGAAGCCATCATTGAAGATCGTGTTGGCAACTTCATGCACTGGATGAGTGGACGGAAGACCGTGCCACTTATTCAAGATATTCAACAGCAAGGTGAACGTCTAAGACAACTTGAGCTAGAGCGCGCCATGAAGCGACTGATGCGTGGCGATGATCCCCAAGAGGTACTCAATGCGATGGCACAAGGCCTAACAAATAAATTTCTACATGGCTCTTTGCATGCCCTACAACACTCAAATGGTACTGAGCGCGATGCCCTCATCAAACTCTTACCCAAGCTTTTCTCATCCCATACAAAATCAGAAGACCAATAGATGAAGCCCAGCATGCGGGCTAAGCTAGATCATCTAGACACACGCTTAGCCGAACTAAATTCCCTTTTAACCACCGAAGAAGCAACCAAAGATATGGATGCGTATCGGAAACTCACGCGCGAGCATTCTGATATTGCTACGGTCGTTGAACAATTTGCACTCTATAAACAGGCTGAAGCAGATGCACAAGCGGCCGAAGAGATGCGTAAAGATCCAGAAATGAAGGACTTTGCCGACGAAGAACAAAAACAGGCTCTTGCCACCATGGAAGCGCTGGAGGGTGTTTTACAAAAACTCCTGCTTCCTAAAGATGAGAACGATGATCGCAATGTCTTCCTAGAAATTCGGGCTGGTACAGGCGGCGATGAGAGCGCTTTGTTTGCAGGCGATCTCTTGCGGATGTACACCAGATTTGCAGAGCGCCAAGGATGGAAGGTTGAAGTGGTCAGTTCTGCTGAATCGGATTTAGGTGGATACAAAGAGGTGGTATTACGCCTAGTTGGACAGTCAGTGTATTCACGTCTTAAATTTGAATCCGGTGGCCATCGCGTGCAACGGGTGCCCCAGACTGAAACTCAGGGTCGTATTCATACGTCGGCATGTACGGTTGCAGTCATGCCTGAAGCGGATGAGTTAGAGGCCGTCAAAATTAATCCAGCGGAGTTACGCATTGATACCTTCAGGGCATCGGGTGCCGGTGGACAACATATTAATAAAACAGATTCGGCTGTTCGTATTACCCATTTGCCTACGGGAACCGTAGTGGAATGTCAGGATGATCGTAGTCAACATCGCAATAAAGAACAAGCTATGAAGGTTCTAGTGTCACGCATTATGGATGCCCGTGAACGTGAGAAACACCAACTAGAAGCACAAACCCGCAAGTCTTTAGTAGGTTCAGGCGACCGCAGTGATCGGATTCGTACCTATAACTTTCCCCAGGGGCGCATTACTGATCATCGCATCAATCTGACGCTCTACAAAATTGATGCCATGATGGATGGCGATATCGATGACCTTTGCAATGCCCTTGCATCCGAGCATCAAGCTGAATTGCTTGCTGCTTTAGGCGACAACTGATTTCAGTTGGCAATGAGCTCAAGTAACTCGCTGCGTGCATTGCTGGGAAAATCAACGCTTCCTAGCAATGAGGCCAAAATACTCCTCGCTTTTATTTTAGAAAAGCACTATCAATTACCACGCTCAGCCCTCCTTTCCAAAGATGATTTGGAGTTAAGTCCAGCGGCACTAGAGGACTGGATGTATCTTCAATCTAGACGGATGAGTGGGGAGCCCATTGCCTACTTGTTAGGGGAAAAGGGGTTCTACAACATTGAGCTGAAGGTAGGTCCCGGCGTCCTTATTCCGCGCCCAGAAACTGAACTTTTAGTTGAAATTGCGCTTACTCAGCTTGCAAAATTAAGTGATCAACCCCGTATCTTGGACCTGGGAACGGGCTCAGGAGCAATTGCTCTTGCCGTGGCACACAATGCGCCAAAAGCTCAAATAACGGCTACGGACCAATCTGACGAAGCATTAATGATTGCCAAGCAAAATGCAGCCACCCTAGGACTGATCGATCGGGTCGAATTTAGACAGGGCAGTTGGTATGAAGCCCTCGCTGACCAGACGTCATTTGACATTATCTTGAGCAACCCTCCTTACATTGCGAATAAGAATCCTCATTTGAGCCAAGGGGATCTGAGATTTGAACCTGTATCCGCACTGACAGATGGCTCTACTGGATTAAGCTGTCTAGAAACCATCATCTCGCAAGCGGGTCATTATTTGAAGCCTGGGGGCTTACTTGCCGTTGAGCACGGTTTTGACCAATCAGAAGCAGTGATTACCCTCATGAAAAATGCCAACCTTGAAGGCGCGCAAGTGCACAAGGACTTATCTGGTCATGCCCGTTGCGCATCGGCTAGAAAAAGTATTAGCAAATAACCTTTTTCTGCATAAAGTCTTAAAATTGAGATATTCAAAATAGGCTGTCATATAGTCAAGCAGCTTTAACTTAAGGAAAAATTGATGGATACCCAAGCAAAAATTAAAGAAATCGTCACTAGTCACCCAGTTGTCCTATTTATGAAGGGTACGGCGCAATTTCCACAATGTGGATTTTCTGGCAATGCTATTAATATTCTGCACGCATGTGGTGCCGACAATCTGCACACTGTTAACGTCTTTGATGACGAAGGCATCCGCCAAGGCATTAAGCAATATGCTAACTGGCCAACGATTCCGCAACTATACATTAATGGCGAATTCATTGGCGGATCTGACATCATGACCGAAATGTTTGAGAGTGGCGAATTACAAAAATTAGTAAAGTCTTAATTTAAAAAGTCGACCTCTAGTGACTTTCGATCTCGGCTCGCTAGTGCTTTTTAGTCTGCCATTTGGCCTTTGTGTAGGCCTTCTTTTTTATGCCTTGAGCTTACGCTCAGCACTTGCTCTGAGCAAGCAAGAAGTGCAAGCACAATCAGAGAAGTCCACCCTGCTTCGAGATGAGCGAGACCAGGCTATTCAAAATGCAATTCGTTTAGAGGCAGCACTCGATTCAGAGCGCAAACAAGGCCTTGGTAGATTGGAGTCCCTCAATGAAGCTAAGGAAGCGTTAACGAGTCAGTTTAAGAATTTAGCTAATGAAATCTTGGAAGATAAATCCAAGCGCTTTACCGAGCAGAATGCTGCCAATCTAGACGCTCTATTAAAGCCCCTGCAAACTAAGCTCACAGAATTTAAAGAGCAGGTTAGTAATTCTTATGGAAATGAAGCGCGCGAACGCTTTGCCCTCAAGAGTGAAATTGAACGCTTGGCTAATTTAAATTTACGCATGTCTGATGAGACTCGCTCGCTTACCCAAGCACTCAAAGGAGACTCTAAGGTTCAGGGAAATTGGGGCGAACTAGTTCTGGAGTCGATTCTCGAGTCCTCAGGCCTGCGCAAAGGTGAAGAGTACGTAGTACAAGATAGCCACACTCTGACTGACGGTTCACGCTTACAACCAGACGTTGTAGTCAAACTACCTGAAGGCAGAAGTCTAGTGGTTGACAGCAAAGTCTCCATCACAGCCTATGCCCGATATGCACAGACAACTGATCCAACGGTAGCAGAGCAAGAACTTGGGGCCCATATTCAGTCTTTACGTCAGCATATTCAGGGTCTTTCAAATAAAAACTATAGCGCCCTCTATGGCGTAGGCTCGGTAGACTTTGTATTGATGTTTGTGCCGATCGAACCCGCTTTTTTACTAGCTCTCAAAACCGCACCAAACCTTTATCAAGAAGCTTTGGCCAAAAATATTGTTTTGGTTTGCCCTAGCACCTTGATGGCCACCCTCAGAACCGTGGCACATCTGTGGAGACAGGATCATCAAAACCGTAATGCCCTTGAAATCGCCAAGCAATGCGGCACGCTATACGATAAATTTGTCGGCTTTGTAGATGATTTAGAAAAACTAGGGCAACGTTTGGATCAGGCTCAAACCAGCTATCACGATGCCTTCAATAAACTCAAGTCTGGCAAAGGAAACTTGATTCGAACTGCAGAAAGAGTACGAGAGCTCGGCGTCAAACCCAGCAAATCCATCTCTACCCCCCTGTTAGATTCCTCGGAATCCGATACAGACTAACAATTTCTTGCTCACTTAGCTGGTGATAACGAAAACTATCTCTGCATCAAATAAAGCGGCGCAGACCTACAGAAAAGTGGCGATTGCTGCCTGCTTTGGCACCTTTTTAGAATGGTACGATTTTCTGACATTTGCCACTCTAGCAGTGACATTTGGACCCCTATTCTTCCCCTCCCATGATCCTGCTTCAGGCCTGCTAGCAAGTCTAGCAACCTTTGGAGTAGGCATGATCGTACGCCCTGTAGGGGCTGCTATCTTTGGTAGCTTGGGCGATCGTATTGGTCGCAGGCCGGTCTTTATGATCACTATTGTGCTCATGGGTGTCGCTACTGTGTGTGTTGGCTTTTTACCAACACATAGTCAGATCGGAATCTGGGCTCCCATACTGCTTGTTTCACTCAGGCTATTGCAAGGACTCTCAGCTGGAGGTGAAATCGGTGGCAGTGCAGTGTATTTGACCGAGCATGCGGGGGAGAAACATCGAGGCTTTCAGACAAGTTTCTTACAGTTGATGGGGCCATTAGGTATTCTTGCCTCCACTTTGCAAATCGCCTTACTCCAACATTGGCTAAGCCCAGAAGAATTCCAATCTTGGGGATGGCGTGTACCCTTTTGGATCTCCTTAGTACTTTTACTCCTTGGATTTAAAGCCAGACTGGCACTTGAAGAAACGCCCGTCTTTCTTAATCTCATCAAAGATGGAAACCAAATAAACAATCCTCTTCGTGAGAATCTGAAAGACCGAGCAACACTAAAAAAAATGTTTGTACTTTTTTTCTGCGTTTCATCGGGTGGCGCAATATTGTTCTTCTGCACCCAGGTTTACACAACAATCTTCCTAAAAACTTCTACACAACTACCTGCATATCTCGCGGATAACATTAGCATTTATGCGACCCTATCGCTCATGCCCCTCACTATTTTTTCTGGGTGGTTATCAGACAAGGTTGGAAGAAAGCCGGTGGTACTCGGTGGGTTGATTCTAGGGGCACTATGTATCATCCCTGCATTTCATATCATCCGGGGCAACCCGGGGACGATTTATATTATTGCCATTCTGATTGGCTTATCAGGAATCTTAGCGCTTGTCGTTGGACCTCAAACAGCCCTACTTGCAGAACTCTTTCCAGCCAAATCAAGAAGCAGTGCAGCCGCCCTTCCGCATAATCTCGCAGCAGGTTGGATAGGAGGGCTTCTACCTTTAATCGTCACCTGGCTCAATCAACAATGGCCCGACTCTTTGGCTGGTCTATGGTATCCAACACTTTTTTTGGGTACCGCAGCAATCATTGCAGCCATTTTCTTGCCCGAGACAAAAGGGAAGAACTTAAATCATTAGGCTTATAGATACAAAAAGCTAGCGTTTTGAATGTGCCGCAGCTAAGGATGCAAGATCTACTTTGACATCCTCTATGACACCAATCCAATCACCCGGTGTATTTTGTTGATAGATTTTTGCAGTTGGGTACCATGGGCTATCTGACCGACCTCGCAACCAGCGCCAGCATGAATCATAGCGATTCAAAATCCAAACCGGCCTCCCAAGCGCTCCGGCAAGATGGGCTGAGGAGGTATCAACGGAGATGATTAAATCCAGGCATTCCATCAGGGCTGCAGTATCTGAAAAATCGTTCAAAAGGTCTGCATAGTTAATTAGGTCTGGCCAAAGCTCCTCTTTTCTAGCTCGCAACTCGGACTCCGCGGGGTCGCCTTTTTGCAAGCTATAGAAATCAACACCAGACACATCCTTAAGCCTGCAGATCAAATCAAGCTCTATATTGCGGCGCTTATTAATAGCCCATAGCTCCGGAGAATCTGCTCTAAACCCGCCATTCCATATAACACCCACTTTTAGCTTTTGTGAAGCCCCAATCTCTCTAAGAAAAAGATTCTTCTTGTCATGATCAAAATCAAGATAAGGTATTTGCGCCGGGATTGTCTCTAGGGTAGTGCCAAAAACCAATGGCAAACTTAATAATGGTGACTGAGAATCAAACTGAGATTCTTCAAATACCTCACCATTTGGAACAAGCCTACAATATTTGCTCAATTTCCCCAAAACATTCAATAAAGGCTCTTGCACCTTAAATGTAAGTTGAGCGCCAAGATCAGATAACTTTTTTATATATCGACAAAATTGAATTGTATCTCCTAGACCTTGCTCAGACCAAATTAAGATTTTTTTTCCTGCGACATCTTCAGTATTTTCCAATCTAGCTACATTTGCATATAGATAAGCAATCGGGTGATCAATAAACCATCGAGCCTCATAATTTTTCCACCCGAGTTCAAGTTCGCCCTGTGCTAGTTGTAGAGCGGCCATACTCCAATAACACTCCGCAAATTGAGGGTTGATTGATATGGCTGCGTAATAACACTCCATTGCATCTTTATATCTCCGAAGCTGTCCGAAACAGTTTCCCTTATTGCTATATGCTTCTGCATAAGCTGGAGCCAATGAAATAGCCTTGTCATACCAAGGCAAAGCATTCTCGTAACGATGTAATGCCTGCAATACATTACCTTTATTATTGTAGGCTTCAGCATAATTTGGTGAGAGCGCAAGGCTCTTATCCAATGCGATAAGGGCCTCATCATAACGCTCAAGTTCTTTAAGTATATTCCCCCTATTGCTATGCGCAATTCCATTGCTAGGTGCTATTACTATGCATTGATCAATCAATATCAGAGCATTTTCATGGTCATACTGCAGTGCGGCCACTACACTCAAAAATCGCAGAACATCTGGATTGAGTGGATCTAAACTTTTTGCCTTTAGGAGCAGCTCTTTAGCAACGCCATATTCCTTAGCCTGAATATGCTCTAAAGAATTTCTTAGAAGAATTTGTACTTCAAGACTCATAAATTTTCCAAATCCCAGGAAGGCCAAAAGATAAGTAAAAAAGAAATTGAGGGCGCCAGTGGTAAGGCTAGAGAAGTGGTGGTGCCCCTTGTCCGACTCGAACAGACCACCTACTGATTACAAATCAGTTGCTCTACCAGATGAGCTAAAGGGGCAACGGATAATATTTTAACCTACTTCACGATCGTAAACTTAGGTCTGGCAGTTTTTGCCGTGTCGACCTCAGGTTTTATATCTTTTGAGACTGATTTTGGGTCAAATGGGAAAGACATGCCCTGCCCATTTTCTCTGGCATAGATAGCTAAAACATGGCTCACGGGGACCATGATCTTTCTTGGAACACCTCCAAATCGAGCCTGAAAGCTGATCCAATCATTCTCCATCTGTAGCTGATGGCAGGCCTCTACCGAGAGATTAAGAACGATTTCGTCATTCTTAACGAACTCCATGGGAACTTCTACACTTGAATCAACAAAGACGGCAATAAAGGGCGTAAAACCAAAATCCGTACACCACTGATGTAGCGCACGGATTAGGTAGGGTTTATTGCTTGGGACCTCAAGCATACAGACTGCGAATGAACCGCTTAGCGGCGCATTACCTTCTCTGAAGGTGTTAATGCTTCAATGTAGGCAGGTCTACTAAAAATACGCTCTGCGTACTTTAAGAGGGGTGCTGCATTGCGTGAGAGATCAATGCCATAGTGCTCAAGGCGCCACAACAAAGGGGCAATCGCAACATCGAGCATAGAGAACTCATCACCGAGCATGTACTTATTTTTTACAAAAATAGGTGCCAACTGAGTTAAGCGATCACGAATAGCTAAACGCGCTTTTTCATGAACTTTTTCAGCAGCCTTGCCTTTTTCATTTTCCAAGGCGGCAACGTGTACGAATAGCTCTTTCTCAAAATTGAAGAGGAACAATCGTGCACGAGCACGTGCCACTGGATCGGGCGGCATTAACTGTGGATGCGGAAAACGTTCATCAATGTATTCATTGATGATATTTGACTCATACAAAATTAAATCACGCTCAACCAAGATTGGCACTTGGCCGTATGGGTTCATCACCGAGATGTCTTCTGGTTTATTAAACAAGTCAACATCGCGGATCTCAAAGTCCATGCCTTTTTCAAAAAGCACAAGACGGCAGCGTTGCGAGAATGGGCAATTTGTGCCCGAGTACAACACCATCATAAATATATTTCCTTAATCAATACTACAAATTACTGCTTTAAATCTGCTCTTAAAAGATGTCCACTTATTCTTAGTGGACATCTTTCCAGTAGGACTTATTCAAACGCCAAGCGAATAGAGTGAAGATCGCCAAAAACAATAGAACAATAACGCCTAGGCGCTTGCGCTCTAATTGTGCAGGCTCAGCCATCCAGGACATGAAAGAAACCAAATCGGCAATATTGTCGTCATACTCTTGTGGCTTCATGGTGCCTGGAGTTAATTGCTCAAAGCCAACAAATACTTTCTCAGTTCTGCCCTCTTCATGAGGATCAGGTTTCTCCTCAAATTTCGCAGCACGAATACCCTGAAGTTGCCATAAAACATGTGGCATACCAACGTTTGGATAAACTAAATTATTCCAACCAGTTTGTGTGTTGTCGTCTTTGTAGAAGGTGCGGAAGTAGGTATACAACCAATCAGTACCTCTAGCACGCGCCTCGACCGATAGATCTGGAGGATTTTTGCCGAAGAACAATTTGCCTTCTTTTGGCGTCATGGAGATGGTCATCAAATCACCCACCTTGGCGTCATTCAAAATCAAGTTATCTTTGATTTCTTCATCAGTCAAACCAATGTCACGCAAGCGGTTGTAACGCAAGCTTGCTGCCGCGTGACAATTTAAGCAATAGTTCACAAACAACTTTGCGCCATTTTGTAATGAGGCATTACTGCTCACGCGATTCGGTGCAGCATCCAATGGGAAGCCGCCTTCATTTGCATTTGCAGTAACACCAAAACCCAGGGCAGCAACCAAAACCGTTGCTTGGCAGACGCCCATCCAAGTTTGCAGAATTCGTTTCATACTAGTTCCTAATATCTCTTTGGTGTCTGAATTAATGTGACTTAAAAGTAACGCGCGTTGGAACTGGCTTGAATGTACCAAGCTTGCTCCAAAACGGCATTCCCAAGAAGAAGCCCAGATAGTAAATAGTACAAACCTGAGAAAGCTTCTCAAACATAGGTGATGGTGGTTGAATGCCAAGATAGCCCAAAATCACAAAACAGACCACAAAGATGCCATAGATATATTTATGGAATTGTGGACGGTAACGAATAGATTTCACTGGTGAGTGATCAAGCCATGGCAAGAAGAACATGATTACCACTGAACCACCCATAATCACCACGCCCCAGAACTTAGCATCAAAGAAATGGAAACCGGCAGCCAATACCAGTGCGATTGCTAGACAGAGGCCTTTTGTTTTCCACTGCTTAGCACTCTTAGCAAACATCGCCAAGATTAAGGCCAAGAAAATCCACAAAGGCAATAAAAAGCTGGTCGTTGTTGCACGCAACATCGAATAGAAAGGCGTGAAATACCAAACTGGAGCAATATGCGGAGGGGTTTGGAAAGGGTTAGCTGGAATAAAGTTATTGGCCTCTAAAAAGTAACCGCCCATCTCTGGAGCAAAGAATACGATAAGAGCAAAAATCATCAAGAAGCCGCCCAAATACATCACATCATGCACACTGTAGAAGGGGTGGAAAGGAATGCCGTCCACTGGATGGCCTTGTGAATCCAATGTATCTTTGATTTCAACGCCATCTGGGTTATTCGAGCCAACTTCATGCAAAGCAAGAATGTGTGCTGCGACCAAACCAATTAATACCAATGGAATAGCAATGACGTGGAATGCAAAGAAGCGATTTAGCGTTGCGTCGCCTACAACATAGTCGCCACGTAACCACAAAGAGAGGTCTGGCCCAATAAATGGAATGGCGGAAAACAAGTTCACAATCACTTGAGCGCCCCAATAGGACATTTGGCCCCATGGCAGCAAGTAGCCAAAGAATGCTTCACCCATCAAGCACAAGAAGATTGCGCAACCAAAAATCCAGATTAATTCACGTGGTTTGCGATATGACCCGTAGATCAAGCCGCGGAACATATGCATATAAACCACCACAAAGAACATAGAAGCGCCAGTGGAATGCATGTAGCGAATCAACCAGCCCCATGGAACTTCTCGCATGATGTATTCAACGGACTCAAATGCTTTTGCTGCATCAGGCTTGTAGTTCATCACCAAAAAAATACCAGTGAGAATCTGAATGACTAAAACAACAATTGCTAAGGCGCCAAAAATATAGAAGAAATTCAAATTCTTTGGAGCGTAATACTCACTCATATGCCTTTTAAAGGCCTCAGTTACAGGCAGGCGTGAGTCAATCCAAGCCATTAATTTCTGAGCGGCTGGAGCGTTTGCCGGGACTTCTTTTTCGTGAAATGCCATTTATCTCTCCTTAGGCCTTCTTATCATCGCCAATCAGAATCTTGGTGTCGCTCAAGTACATGTGCGGAGGGACTTCAAGGTTATCTGGGGCTGGTTTGTTTTTAAATACGCGGCCTGCCATATCAAATGTGGAGCCATGGCATGGGCAAAGGAAGCCGCCCGGCCAAGTGTTTGGTAAAGATGGTTGTGGGCCCGCCTCAAATTTAGCATTTGGGGAGCAACCTAAGTGAGTACAGATGCCAACAACAACAAGATATTCAGGCTTGATAGAACGCCATTGGTTCTGGGCATAGGGTGGGGTAAATTGAGCTGGATCACGCAATGAGTCTGGATCAGCCAATTCGCCATCAATCTTAGAAAGCTCAGCAACCTGCTCAGGAGTACGACGCACTACCCAAACCGGCTTTCCACGCCACTCTACAACCCGCATCTCATCAGGCTTCATACCTGTAATATCAATCTCAACAGCAGCACCAGCGGCCTTAGCGCGCTCAGAAGGCTCAAAACTGTCAACAAATGGGTAGAGAGCAGCGGCTGCGCCTACGCCTCCAACAGCAGAAGTAGCGATCAACCAATTACGGCGATCCTTGTCCATACAGGGCTTGTCACTCATTTACAAAATTCCTAAAAAGAGCATTTATGGGTGGAAATTGCTTAAAGGTAGGATTTTAAAGTAAAAAGATGGGTATGCAAGAAAGTTATAGGGTAATTTTGAGTTAATCTCGATTAAATCTAAAAGGAAAGCATTTATGGGTGTTTTAAGAGAATTTCGGGACTTTGCGGTGAAAGGCAATGTCATTGACTTAGCAGTCGGCGTCATTATTGGTGGCGCATTTGGGAAAATTGTTGATTCCCTCGTAAATGACATCGTGATGCCATTAATTTCGACTCTTTTAGGTGGCCATATTGACTTTTCCAACCTTTTTATTGTCTTAGGAACGGCTCCTGACAACATTCCACACACTTATGAGGCCCTCAAAAAAGCCGGGGTTCCCATTTTTGCCTACGGCAACTTCATCACTATTGCTATTAACTTCCTTTTACTGGCGTTTGTAATATTTCAAATGGTGAAAGTCGTTAATAAGGTGCGGATTATGGATGCGCCTACGCCCGCACCCGCACCACCAACGCCTGAAGATATCGTTTTGCTACGTGAGATTCGGGATAGCTTGAAAAATAAATAGCCCAGCCCTGCGACCGCCAAAAAAATTAAGCGGGAATTAATGAACAATGTCCAAGATCTGAGACTGCAATCTCAGACCCTCTTTTCAGAAGGCCTCACTTTATTTCAGGCGGGTAAGGTTACAGAGGCAGAAAAAAAATTCTTAAACGCCATAAGAATTGATCCCAATAATTTTGATGCTCTCAATCTTGCTGGGATTTGCGCCTATCAAAAGTGTGAATACACACAAGCTTTGAATTTCTTGAAAAATGCCCTGGCCATTAACAATGAATCGCCCTACACGCACAACACACTTGGACTGATCTATCAAAATCTAGGTCAATTTACAGAGGCGCTTGAGGAGTTTAATCTCGCAATAAGCCTTCAAGATAGCATCCCAGAAATTCACAATAACCTTGCAAATGCCTTAAGAAACCTAAAACAATTAGATGCGGCAATCATTGCCTATCAGAATGCAATTACGCTAAGATCTAATTATCCAGAGGCTTACAGCAATTTAGGCGTTTGCTTGAATGAAACTGGCCAATATCAGAATGCAATCGCCAGCCTTGAAAGAGCGATTCACCTAAACCCTCATTTTTCCGAGGCATTCAATAATCTTGGCAATGTGCATCACAATGTCGGCAACTATCGGACAGCATTAAATTACTATAAGCAGGCCATTCACATCAGTCCAGGGTATCTAGATGCCTACATTAATTGCGCAAATACTTATAAATCACTAAAAGAATTTGATGATGCATGTGATTACGCCAAAAAAGCGCTTGAATTAAATCCACAAAATCCACGAGCCACTTACCTACTTGGCGAAATTTTTTATGACCAAGGCGATTCTTTGGAGGCTCAAAAAAATTATCAAGCTACTTTGGACCTTAATCCCAATGATGCCAATGCACGATTTGCCCTAACCGTGGCACAAATTCCAAAGGTAGCAGTAGATTCAAATCAAATGGCGTTATCGAGAACTCAGCTTGAAAAGGAATTGGGCACTCTTGAGGCATGGTTAAAAAGTTCAAGGTCGAGTGGAGAGTTAATCAATTGTGGGTCGCGCTCGCTTTTTTACCTAGCCTATCAAGAGAGCAATAATAAAAAATTATTAAGTCGTTACGCAAAAATGAGATCGCTTATTCTGCAATCTTGGCAGCAGGCCAATGGATTATTACTCACCAAATCAAGAGGAATATCATCAAGCAAAATTCGACTGGGTATAGTGAGCGCGCATTTCTCAAATCACCCCGTTTGGCATGCGATTACAAAGGGAGTCTTATTAAATTTAGATAAAAGTCAATTTCAGATTCACCTCTTCGACCTTGGAATGGCAATGGACGAAGAAACCGAGTTAGCCGAAAAAAATAGTGCTAGCTATACAAAGGTCAAACAAGATCTTTCCAAATGGTGTTGCACGATTCTAGATAAAAATATTGATGTATTGCTTTACCCAGAAATAGGCATGGATCCATTGACCTTGGAGTTGGCCTCACTCAGGCTGGCACCACTTCAACTGGCCTCATGGGGACACCCAGAAACGACTGGCATCGAAACCATCGATTACTTCATCTCGGCAGAAGATCTTGAACCTGAAAATGCAGAAGAAAATTACTCCGAAAAGATTTTTTTACTCCCGAATTTAGGTGCTTATTTTTTGCCATCGACCAATCTTCCTAGGGGCTTGAAACTAGAAAATCTTGGGCTGACTGATGACATACCATTAATTCTATGTCCTGGCTCACCCTCAAAATACAATCCAGAAAATGATTTGGTTTTTGTGGAAATTGCAAAAAAATTAGGTCAATGCCAACTCATATTTTTCAACTTTGAAAGTAAATTGACCCAGATTCTTAGGGGTCGTCTAGAAAAAATATTTGAAGCAAATAATTTGATTTTTACTGATTATGTGAGATTTATTCCTTTTTTAAGTAAGGAAAATTTTTACGGGCTAATGAAACAATCTGACTTGTATTTAGACACGATAGGTTTTTCAGGCTTTAATACCGCAATGCAGGCTATTGAATGTAATCTGCCCATCGTCACAAAAGACGGAAAATTTATGCGCGGTCGACTTGCAAGCGGTATTCTCAAGCGACTTGGTCTTGGTTCTCTTGTGGCAAAAACAAATGCTGACTATGTTTTACTGGCAGTAGAACTCATTACCAATCAAACAAAGGCCTCAGAAATCCGTCAGCAGATAGAGCAAAAAAAAGAAATTCTTTTTAGAGATCTACAACCTGTTCATTGTCTCGAAGAATTTCTAGTAAAGCAGGCTAGTTAGCCAATATTTTTGATAAGAAATCTTTAGCTCTTGGTGAGCGCTCTTCAGGACGAGAAAAGAATTCTTCTTTACTGCAATCCTCTATGATGCGACCTTGATCCATAAATATCACACGATTACTTACTTTGCGGGCAAAGCCCATTTCATGGGTAACGCAGCACATTGTCATACCCTCATTAGCAAGCTTGACCATGACATCCAATACCTCACCCACCATCTCTGGATCCAAAGCAGATGTAGGCTCATCAAACAACATCACAATCGGATCCATACTCAGGGCGCGAGCAATTGCAACGCGCTGCTGCTGACCGCCCGAAAGTTGTCCAGGAAATTTATCTTTTTGAGCAATTAAACCCACACGCTCCAGGTACTTTAAGCCATGCTGTTTCGCTTCATCGACAGAACGTCCGAGTACCTTAACCTGGGCAAGGGTTAAGTTTTCAGTAATGCTGAGATGTGGAAATAATTCAAAATGCTGAAAAACCATTCCTACGCGAGCACGTAACTTCGGTAAATTGGTTTTAGGATCATGCAGCTCAACTCCATCAACATTGATCTCGCCTTTTTGAAATGGCTCCAAAGCATTAATTGTTTTAATCAGCGTTGATTTGCCTGACCCAGAAGGCCCGCAAATAACCACTACTTCTCCCTTTTTAATGGATGTACTGCAATCCGTAAGGACCTGAAAAGAGCCATACCACTTTGAAACATTTTTAAGTTCAATCATGATGATCTATTTAGTAAGAAGCAGAATTAACTAACGAATGATGGCCACTTTGGCTTGAATCAAACGAACGGCTTTAGAAAGTGAAAAGCAAATGATGAAATACGTTAAGGCCGCCAAAATATAAGTTTCGATTGGTCGACCAAAGTTTTTACCTGCAATTTCAAAACCTTTCAATAAATCATAGGCACCAATTGCATAGACTAAGGAGGTGTCTTGAAACAAAACAATCGTTTGTGTCATAAAAATTGGCAGCATGTTTCTGAAGGCTTGCGGCAATATAACAAGGCGCATATTTTGGCCGTATGTCATTCCCAATGCTTCCCCAGCGTAAATTTGTCCCCTTGGAATTGACTGTATTCCAGCCCTAACAATTTCAGAGAAAAAAGCAGCTTCAAATGCAATAAATGTAATGATTGCAGATAAGTCAGCGCCAATTGGTCGACCGATCAACATGGGCATCAAGAGAAAGAACCACAAAATAACCATTACCAATGGAATTGCTCGCATGGTATTGACATAGAACGTTGCGGGATAAACCAAAAGGGGCTTTCCCGAAAGGCGCATTAATGCCAAAAAGGTCCCAAAAACTATTCCACCAATGGTTGCCAGGACGGTTAATTGGGCACTAAATACCAGCCCCTTAAGAATGTAGTTAGTGAATAAATCCCAGTTATAGAAACTGATGTCTAGACTTAACATATCGCCACCATCTAGTGTGCACCAGCGCTATTGACTGGAGAAATAAACCCAGGAATACGACTTCGCTTCTCTATCAAAGCCATTACGCGATTTACCGCAAAAGCAGATAGGGCATACAAGATTGTCACCGCCAAATAAATCTCAACCCCACGAGAAGTTTCTTCTTGGGACTGCATCGCAAATAATGTGAGCTCTGGCACTGAAACTGCAAATGCTACAGAAGAGTTCTTAATGAGATTCATGCTCTCTGAAGTTAAGGGTGGAATAACAATACGTAGAGCCATTGGCAAAATAACGTAGCGATAACTTTGCACAGTGGTTAAACCCAAAGCTGTAGCTGCGGCACGCTGCCCACTTGGCAGAGATTGAATGCCTGCCCTCACCTGCTCGGCAATTCGTGCTGAGGTAAAAAAGCCGAGAGCTAGACTCACCAGCCAATAAGCAGGCAATGCTTTTAAGGGCAGAATAAATGCTGGGATGACGTGATACCAAAGAAATACCTGCACCAAGATTGGAATATTTCTAAATAACTCAACCCAAGCAGTTGAAGCTCGCACCAATAACCTACTGAGACGCCCATTATCAGGAAGAGTCCGCAATGATCCCATAACAGCACCTAGAAGCAAGGCAATCATTAAACTCAAGCCAGATACCGCTAAAGTCCAACCCCAAGCTTTCATGAGCCAATCCAAATAACTTGGGTCGGCATTTTGACCAAGCCCAAGCAAAGAGGATAAGCAGTGATCAACCACTTCTCCATCTAAGGTGTTTTTACAAAAGACACCAAAATCTAAAGCCATATTAGCCTGCCTAAATTAAAAAAGAAGCGACTTATTTCTTTAAGTAATCTTCAGCAGGCTTGTTATTCAAATTAGCCCAGGCATTTTTTGTCGCGGGAGATAACTCAAGCCCTACAACAATATTTTTTGGTGGAATCGGCGATAAAAACCATTTATTCCACAGTTTAGGCATTGCACCACTAGCAACAATTTTTGCAATTGCAGCATCCACAGCAGCTAAAAACTCGGGATCATCTTTTCGAGTCATGATAGCAATTGGCTCAGTGCTGAGTACTTCACCAACGATTTTGTAGTCTTTTGGATTTTTGGAGTTAGCAATATTCCCCGCCAAAATAGAACCATCCATCACAAATGCATCAGCACGCCCAGACTCCAGCAACAAGAAGCTATCGGCATGATCTTTACCATATACCTCTTCAAAATTTACACCATTAGCCTTTTCATGTTGACGTAGCAACTTCACTGAAGTGGTGCCTGTTGTTGTGGCCACTTTTTTACCAGATAACTGAGCAATTGAAGTAATGCCTGAATTTGCTTTTACAGCAATACGCACCTCCTCAACATACAAGGTATACGCAAAATTAACGTCTTTCGCACGCGCAACGTTATTGGTCGTGGTACCACACTCGATATCTACTGTGCCGTTTTGGACCAAGGGTACGCGATTTTGAGAGGTGACTGGCTGATAGTTAATCTGGATCGTCTTCATGCCAAGCTTATCTTTAATATCGGCCAAAATCATGCGGCAAATTTCAACATGATAGCCATCAAAGCGATTATCACCAGTGGTGTAAGACATCGGAATGGAGGACTCACGTACCCCCATCGTTACGGCTCCAGAAGATTTAATCTTATCTAGAGTGGCACTTGCTGCCAAAGCCGCCTGAGAAACGGATAGACCGCAAGCAATGAATAAAAGAGAGGCTAAAAGCGCTCGCACTGGCTTATTGGATGTCATATTGCCCTTATTAATAATGAGTATTCACTAAATCTCCATTCCATATGATCTACACAATACATTCTTCGGTCAAGTGGGATTTATCAGGATATTTGCCAGCTCAAGAAAAGGAAGTCATAAAGAAAAAACCCACCGTGTTTCCACAGTGGGTTAATTTAATACCAAACTAATCATCAACTAGCTTACGCTAGCGTTAAATTAGAAAGTGTGACGTACGCCAATACCGTAGTTGTTCATGCTACCACCAACAGTTGTACCTGAAGCTGTAGCAGCTGTAGATGTTACTGTTGAACCGTAGATAGCGTACAAGTTTGTACGCTTGCTCAACCAGTAGTTAGAACCTAACTGCCAGCCATTGAAGTTAGCTGTTGGTTGTGTAGTACCAAAAGTTGTGTAACGGCCTAAACCAGCAGATGCCCAAGCTTCAACAGTTGGAGTGATGTAGCTACGAACACCGATCTGCTCAGCAGAACGCTTACCGTAGTAGTTAGTGTTATCAGTGTCAGTTGCTTTACGTGTTACGTACTGAGCATAGGCCTTCAAGATACCGAAATCATATGTTGCAGCAGCATAGAGTTGGTTGTCTTGCACGTTAGAAGCTGTGCCAGTAATTGAAGCAGCAGCAGGGGCCACAGGGGCAGTAGTTGCGCCGTTAGCCTGTTGGTTAGCCCAGATTGCTGTCAAGTCGTTAGCAATGGTTTGTTGCTTCAGAGCTTGGTAAGCAGCAGTAATGTAGAGCTTGTTGTATGTGTAATCAGCCTCTAAACCCCAACCTGAAGCATTGGTGTTACCACCAGTAGTTAATGTAGCACCAGTAGTTTGAGTTTGATTCTTGTCGTTCAATGTGTAGATACCGCTTGCTTGGAAGCCGCTAAAGTTAGCAGTTTGGAAGCTCAATGTGTTAGCTGTGCGGTTAGTAAAGCCTAAGTTATTTGTTCCAGCTTGGCCAGAAGTAATACCTGAAGAACCAGCATAGATAACGTTACCAGTCATATTGTTCAACTGACCAACATCGGTTGCAGCGGCAGCGTTAAATACTGGTGTGTACTGTAAACCAACAGCAACTTGACCAATCTTGTTATCTTTCAAACCAACAAATGTTTGACGGTTGTTCAAACCACCTGCTGTATTACCAGACAAAGTTTGGTCAGCTGGGTAGAGGTAGAACTCAGCAGTGAAGAAAGCAGACTTACCGTTGCCCAAATCTTCGCTACCTTTGAAACCTAAACGTGATGTTTGCTCAGCAGATTGGCCAAATTGGCTAACTGTTGATTTAGCTGTACCTTGGTTGTAACCAGCAGTGTTGCCCTTAGAAGAGTCTTGAACACTAGTGTTACCACCGATATAACCAACGTCCAAAATACCGTAAACGGTTACGCTGGACTGAGCTTGAGCAGCAGACGCAAATGCGCCGATTGCTGCAACTGCTAATAGCGATTTTTTCATTCTTTAAATCTCCATAAATTGAAAGTAATGCCCAAATAAACTGGGACCTACGAATTTTGCTTGGTTTGCCCAGCTAGACTGAGGGTCAGGGTATTTAGGAGTTATTTTTGCTTGTCAAAAGGCAGTTTTTTGGCTTTCTTCGTTGTATCACTGCAACAAGAGCTCTGTTTTTGTGTGTTTTAGGGCCTGGGATGTCAAAATTGTCATATGGCAAGCCGTGAATTCTTAAAAATCCTTAAATCAGCCCGCTTAGGTGATGTTTCCGCGCAACAACAATTAGCCTCAGCCTATCTGACTGGCGCTTTTAATACGCCAATTCAGCCGGCTAACGCCTTGATTTGGCTAGAGAAATCAACTATTTCAATTGCAAATCAGGTACTTAGCAATTCAAGCTCAAGTAATACAAACAATTCTTTATTTCTTGACCAAGTCTCCGCTATTCCACTGGCAGATACCTTTCATTCGCCTGCATTTGGCTTTGGCTGGCGGACTTTTTGGGAGATAGCAGAGGCCAATACCCCCTTTAGCGCTGCTGCTCAATGGCAACTTGCTGACTTGCTATTAAATCCCCTAAAGAAAACACTGCAAATTGAACTTGCACGCTGGCTTGAACTACATCAACCCAATATTGGATTTTCAGAGCGTCAAGAGAAGGCCAAAAATTATCTGTTTGCATTAGCTCAGTCTGATTCGGTTTTTACCCCCCAAGCAAAAGAGCTATTAATTAAATTGCAACCAAAAAATGAGGCCCTCTCCTCACTGTGGTCTGCTTGGCTTGCCGATAAGAATGAAGATGCCTTGATCCAAGCTGCCGAATTAGGTCTAACAGCTGCCAAACTCACACTTGGTTTACAGCTTGCACAATTGGATGAATCGCCAGCATCCAAAAATATTACTGGCAATAAATCAAACGCCTCACTTAAAAAAGCGGCTCATTGGTTAGAGCTTGCCGCCAAAGATGGAGATCGAGACGCTTGGTATGCCTTAGGAGAAATTTACCGTCGCCCCCAGTTTTCTGGATATAACGCCAAGGAGAGTGATCGTTGCTTTGAGAATGCAGCTGACCTTGGTCATCCACAAGCACAATTTAGAAGGGGTGCCAACTTATGGCGCAAACGTGAAAAGCTGCAAGAAAACGTACGTGGACTCCAAGCATCTTATTGGGTATGGCAAGCACACCAGCAAGGCGTTCCTGAAGCAGGTGAATTACTTGGCAAAATTTTAGAGAGTACCCCCCACCCCAAAAAGAATGACTGGTACGCCTTAGCCTCCTTTGCAGAGCAAGCTCTAGAAAATCATGCTGAACATAAAATTGAGGAGGAATGGGGATTGTTGTGCCATCGCCTCATCATTGCCAATCAATTTAATTTAAGCAAAGCAGAGTTATTACTTTGCGAAGTTGGTCAACTGCAGCACGAGCATTGTGTTGTGGTTGATATTCGCTATGAGCTACCTAAAATTTTGCCGCGCTTGATTCAGATAGACACTATTAAACAGCGTCGTTCTTTGCTCGCCGCTGGCAAAGCGTTTGCTGGAACGGAATCAGAAGAGGGGAATCTGCGCCAACGCCGTTATCGCTTTGATCGAGTATGCGCCTGGTTAAACGAAACTTTTGCTGTTGCCTAAGCTCTAAATATTAGCTATTGGCGCCTGGTATTTCTTCTTCATCTGATGGCTTAGGTGCATAAAAACGCGCTACCAAGATACCCAATTCATAAAGAAGAACCATCGGGACAGCCAAGAGCAATTGTGAGAGCACATCTGGTGGCGTCACCACGGCAGCCACAATGAAAGCCCCAACTACCACATAGGGACGAATCTCTTTGAGCTTTGCCAGAGAGACCATGCCCATACGAACCAGTACAACCACTACTACCGGCACCTCAAAGGTAATACCAAAGGCTAAAAAGGTGGTCATCGCAAAACTGAGGTAATTATCAATGTCAGTAGACATTTCCGCACCCAGTGGAGCGTTGTAGTGGGCCATAAAGCGAAAGACTGTTGGGAATACCAAGAAGTAGGCAAATGACATGCCTACTATGAATAAAGCGTAGCTACTAATCACCAAGGGCAAAATGAGTCTACGCTCATGCAGATAAAGGCCAGGCGCAATAAATGCCCAAAGTTGATACATCACCACTGGCAATGCAATTAAGAAGGCGACTAGCATGGTGACCTTCATCGGCACAAAGAAGGATCCAGTCACATCAGTCACAATCATCTTACCGCCGGCGGGTAAAGCCTCCAGCAAAGGCTGGGCAAACAAATGGAAAATATCAGGCGCCCAATAAACCAAACAAACGAAGGCAAGCAGAATTGCTGCAGAGGCTTTAATAATCCGATCGCGCAACTCAAAGAGATGCGAGAGAAAGGATTCTTGCAAACCGGAATCTTCGGTGGACTGGTTTTCCGTCATGAATAAATAATTACTTTTAATGAGCAGTGTTATTTGAGAGCGCTATGGTGAAAGCGCTTCATTCTAGCTGCACCAGATTGCACGCGTGTGCGCATACCAGAGCTGCGCTTGTACCAGGTAGGACGCGCCGCCCTTTTAACACCCCAACTATTTCGGCCTTGACGTTTTGTTTTACGCAGAACCTCGACCTCATCCAAGACAGGTCTTGTGAAATTACTTTCATAGATATCGGCCTGATCGCTTAAATGGGCATTCGCCTCTTGCACAGTTGAGTGAATACTATTCTCAACTTCCTTCAAGGCAGCGGCACTCTCCTCGCGTAGCTGCTTAAATTCTTCGACTTCCATCTGGCGATTGACTTCAGATTTCACTTCAGCCATGTAGCGCTGTGCGCGCCCTAGTAAAGTGCCTGCCATCCGGGCAACCTTAGGTAGACGCTCAGGGCCGACTACCACCAAAGCGACTACTGCGATGAGTGCGAGTTTGGATACGCCAAGATCAATCATTTAGATTGCCGCACTCGCCTATCAACTTATTTGTTTACGTCTTTAGCATGCACATCTACAGTGTGATCTGTAGGAGCCGCATTTTGACTGATTTGCTCTTTGGTCTCAGTGCCAGATTGCATGCCTTCTTTGAAGCCCTTCACGGCACCGCCTAAATCTTGGCCAATGTTGCGTAATTTTTTGGTGCCAAACACCATCATCACAATGACCAACACAATTAACCAATGCCAAATGCTAAATGAACCCATTTTTACTCTCCTTGGATTATTTTTTCCAGGGGCGTGGACCGCCCATCACATGCAAATGCAGGTGATACACCTCCTGCCCTCCATCTACACCATTGTTCACCATCACGCGGAAACCACCCTCTTTACCTGGGCGACATCCTTGCTCTTTGGCAAGACGCGGTGCTAATTCCATCATTCTACCTAGCAAAGGCGCATCGCTGGCTTCTGCAGCCTCCAACATGGGGATATGCTTTTTAGGAATCATCAAGAAATGCACTGGCGCTGCCGGATGAATGTCTTTAAAGGCACAAATCTCATCATCTTCGTACACTTTTGCCGAAGGTATTAATCCTTGAGAAATCTTGCAAAACAAGCAATTGGGGTCGTGAGTCATGCGTTTGCCCTTACTTTTTTTCTTTTTACTCTTGACCGGCTGCTTTTCTAGCAGCCTTTTCTTCAATTCCAGAAGTACCTAGCCTGCGCTCAAGCTCAGCGATGATGTCTTCGGGACGAAGTTCAAACTGGGATAAAGCAATGAGGCAATGAAACCAAAGGTCTGCCATCTCTCCGATGAGAAGTTGTTGCTGTTGGATCGACAAGCCAGCGTGCCGGGCATCTTTGGCTGCCATCACAGTCTCGGTAGCCTCTTCTCCTATTTTTTTCAAAATGCCGTCATCACCCTTCGAAAAGAGCAAAGCAGTATAGGAAGTCTTAGGATCAGCTATGCCCAACTTAAAAGCATCACGTCGCTGATCAACCACGTCAGCCAAATGCGCCAATGCAGAATCTAAGTTTTTGGAAGAATTCGCCGAACTAGTCATGCAGCAATTTTATGTCTTTTATGGAAAAGAAGTGCTTTAAGTGAGAATTGAGCCTCATTTCCCTATTTTTTGGATTGAGACTCATCTACCCAGCAGGCACTGTCAGAGTCCCACCGCTTAAAGAAGCAGCTATGCTCCCCCGTATGACAGGCAATACCGTCTTTTTGCTCCACTACCAGCAAAATCGTATCGCCATCACAATCAAGATGGATTTCTCTCACCTTTTGTGTGTGGCCTGATTCCTCGCCCTTATGCCAAAGTTTTTGCCTTGACCGAGTCCAGTAAACCGCCTCACCCAAACGTAGAGTAGCCAACAAGGCATCTCGATTCATCCAGGCCATCATTAAGATATCTTTACTACCTAACTCTTGTGCAATCACCGGCACCAAACCTTGCTCATTCCAGGTCACTTCATCTAACCAGGTGCCGGCTTGCAAATTTTCAACAGGGGCAAATGTCTTTGTTTGCATATTCATCAATATCCGTAATGTCCGCTTAGATCCGCACGGGAATACCTTGGCTAGCCATATATTCTTTTGCCTGTTTTACGGTGAACTCACCATAATGAAAAATACTTGCAGCTAAAACTGCATCTGCATGGCCCTTTGTAATGCCATCGACTAAATGCTGGAGATTACCAACGCCACCGGATGCAATCACGGGCACACTCACAGCATCGCTTACGGCTGCAGTTAATTCAAGATCAAAACCATCTTTACTGCCATCACGGTTCATGCTCGTTAAGAGAATCTCGCCAGCACCACGTTTTGCAACCTCACCAGCCCAAGTCACTACATCCATTCCAGTGGCTGTTCTGCCGCCGTGAGTAAATACCTCCCAGCTACCAGAGTCCGTTTTTTTCGCATCTATAGCCACCACAATGCACTGCGAGCCGTAATAAGCTGCTGCATCTGAAACTAAATCGGGGTTGGCTACTGCTGATGAATTCATGCTCACTTTATCAGCGCCCGCATTGAGTAAACGACGCACATCACCAACAGCCCGTACTCCACCGCCAACAGTCAGGGGAATAAACACTTGTGAGGCCACATCTTCAATGATATGAAGAATTAAATCACGCCCATCCGAGGTTGCCGTGATATCTAAAAAGGTTAATTCATCGGCACCTTGTAGATCATAGCGACGTGCAATTTCTACTGGGTCGCCTGCATCTCGCAGACCAACGAAATTCACCCCTTTAACAACACGGCCAGCCGTCACATCCAGACAGGGGATGATACGTTTGGTTAACACTTGCGGTTCGCTCGCACTAGCATTAAATAATTTTCTTGGTGAACTGAAGGGTCAGTTCATCCGCATACTTTTGCGCAGCAGTTAAATCTAGATCGCCAGCATAAATAGAGCGGCCAGCAATCACACCCATAATGCCCTCTTCTTCCGCTCTGCACAGCGCTTCAATATCTTGATTGTTTGATAGGCCGCCACTAGCAATCACTGGAATGCGTATCGCCTGAGCCAATTTAATGGTGGCATCCATGTTGATACCCTTGAGCATACCGTCGCGACCAATGTCCGTATAGATAATGGCTTCGACCCCATAATCTTCAAATTTTTTAGCCAAATCAATCACTTCATGACCTGTGATCTTGCTCCAACCATCGGTAGCCACTTTGCCATCACGTGCATCCAAGCCAACCATGATGTGCCCCGGAAATGCAGTACAGGCATCTTGCACAAACCCTGGGCTTTTGACTGCTGCAGTACCAATGATGACCGTGCTAATTCCATCATCTAGTAAACGCTCGATCGTATCTAAATCACGAATACCACCACCCAATTGAACCGGAATCTCATCGCCCACTGCTTTTAAGATCGATTTAATGGCTGACTCATTCTTTAACTTCCCCGCAAAAGCACCGTTCAAGTCAACCAAATGCAAACGGCGGGCACCTTTGCTAATCCAATGCGCGGCCATTGCCCCTGGGTCTTCTGAGAAAACAGTAGCCCTATCCATATCACCTTGTTCGAGTCGAACACAGTGACCGTCTTTTAAATCAATTGCAGGAATCAGCAGCATAGTAGTGCGTTAGAGAGTTATTAAGGTTGCCAAGAAACAAAATTTTTATACAGCTTTAATCCGTATTCTGCACTTTTTTCTGGATGAAATTGTGTCGCGAAAATATTATCCCGTGCCACTGCAGAGGTAAACCAATCGCCATACTCAGTTGAGCCAGCGATATCATCCTGATTCTGTGGTGTCACATAGTAGCTATGCACAAAGTAAAAGCTGCTTAAATCTGGAATACCTTCCCAGAGGGGGTGTTTTTTATCTTGCCGAACTTGATTCCAGCCCATATGGGGAACTTTATAGGCAGAACCATCGGGCTGCAGCTTTCCAGCCAATTCAAAACGCCATACATCACCCGGTATTAAGCCCAGGCATTTTGTCCATGCTGAATGCGCACCAGAACGAATCTCAGCACTTTGATCAAAAAGCATTTGTTCACCAACACAAACGCCTAACAGGGGTTTATTTTTGGCAGCCTCTAAAAGGGCATGAAGCAGGCCTGATTCTTTGAGATGCCTCATACAATCAGGCATTGCTCCCTGACCAGGCAGTACCACGCGCTGGGCAGTCATGATCTCCTCAGGAGTGCGCGCAATGAGTACATTAGCATCTGGCGCTACATGATGAAAGGCTTGATAGACCGAACGAAGGTTGCCCATTCCATAGTCTACGATCGCAATTGTTTGCACTAACTAATAACCTATTTTCTGCTGTATTTTCACCAAACAATTAGGGCAATATCAATTACAGACTGCCTTTGGTGGATGGAACAGCACCGGATGCACGTGGATCAATCTCCAATGCCATGCGCAAAGCACGGCCAAAGGCCTTGAAAACCGTTTCAATTTGATGATGCGCGTTAATACCGCGCAAATTGTCAATGTGAAGGGTCACTCCAGCATGGTTCACAAATCCGCGGAAAAATTCAATGCTCAAGTCCACATCGAAGTCACCTACTCGCGCACGGGTAAAAGGCACATTAAATTCTAAGCCTGGACGGCCAGAAAAATCGATGACAACCCGGGAAAGCGTTTCATCCAAAGGAACGTAGGAGTGGCCATAGCGAGTAATGCCCGCCTTATCACCAACCGCCTTTGCAAAAGCTTGTCCCAAGGTGATTCCCACATCCTCAACCGTGTGATGATCATCAATGTGGGTATCACCCTTTGCGATCACTTTTAAATCAATCATGCCGTGACGGGCAATTTGATCGAGCATATGATCTAAGAAAGGTACGCCAGAGGCGAGCTCTGCCTTACCAGTGCCATCTAAATTGATAGCAATTTGAATTTTGGTTTCCGAAGTGTTTCGGGTAACGTCGGCTTGCCGCATGCTTCATTGCGCCGCGAGGCGAAGTGTTGATTGAAGCCTCATAATATCATTCCTAAAGGCAGTACAAATATCCAAATTGCCTAACTTTCTACCCAATTTTTAACTTGAGCACCCTCATGAGCCGCTTTTGGAGTCCTACAGTACAAAACTTAACCCCATACGTGCCCGGGGAACAACCGCAGATGCAGCGTTTGGTAAAGCTCAATACAAATGAGAGTCCTTATGGACCATCCCCTAAGGCATTAGCGGCTATTAACAGCCAAAACAATGCCGATTTGCGTCTTTATCCTGATCCAGAAGGATTGGCGTTGAAAAAAGCCATTGCTCATTTACATGGTCTGGAGCCAAACCAAGTTTTCTTGGGCAATGGCTCAGATGAAGTCTTGGCCCACGTTTTCCTGGGCCTACTAAAGCACCAAGATGCCGTTCTTTTTCCGGACATCACCTACAGTTTCTATCCCGTGTACTGCAAACTCTTTGGTATCGAATACCAAACCATTCCGCTCGGTCCAGAATTTGAAATCCGCACAGCAGATTACATAAAGCCCAACGGGGGCATTATTTTCCCCAATCCGAATGCCCCAACCGGTAAAGCATTGCCTCGCTCTGAAATCGAAGCACTCCTCTCTGAAAATAAAAATTCTGTTGTAGTAATCGATGAGGCATATGTCGATTACGGGACAGCATCCTGCATTCCTCTGCTGCACGGGGCTGCTTGCCCCGAAAACTTATTGGTCGTACATACACTCTCAAAGTCACGGGCTCTAGCTGGCCTGCGTGTTGGATTTGCAGTGGGCCATCCAGATCTGATTGCTGGTCTTGAGCGTGTTAAGAATAGCTTCAACTCCTACCCACTCGGTCGGCTAGCACAAGCAGGTGCAATTGCCGCAATTGAGGATCAAGCGCATTTACTTGAAACCACCAACAAGGTCATGCAAACGCGTAAATGCTTGGTTGAAGAATTAAAAGCGTTGGGCTTTGAAACCCTCCCCTCAAGTGCCAACTTTATTTTGACTCGCCACCCACAACGGGCAGGTGAAGATCTCTATCAAGCATTACGCGAGCGTGGCATCATCGTCCGCCACTTCAAATCACCACGGATCGCAGATTACTTACGCATCACCATTGGGACAGACGAACAAAGCAATGAATTGGTAATGGCACTAAAAGATATCACCAATAACTTTTAAACCTTCGATTTACCTCAAACACACCATATTGATTGGCCTACCAAGTAAAAAGGTTGGTCTCGTACAAAAGTTTACTGTTTACCGATAAGTGATATAAAATACACATATGATTCAATCGTTCAAATGTGCTGATACGGAAAATCTTTTCATTACTGGCAAAACAAGGCATTTTTCTTCGATTAAGTCAGTTGCAGAGCGAAAGCTGCAGCAGTTAGATAGCGCGGTCACTTTATGCTTCCTAAGATCGCCACCGGGCAATCATCTTGTGAGCTTGAGTGGAAAGCACTCTAATCAATATAGCATTCGCGTTAATGTGCAGTGGTGGATCTGTTTTATTTGGACTGAATTAGGGCCCGCAAATGTGGAAATAGTTGACTACCACTAATGGAGAAGTTATGAAGAATGGAATGAGAGCGATTCACCCTGGTGAAATATTAAGGGAAGACTATCTATTACCCTTAGGCATGAGTGCGAATGCGCTGGCAAAAGCCTTACATGTAACTCCCGCAAGAATTAATGATGTCGTAAGAGAGCTAAGGGGAATTACGCCTGATACGGCATTACGTTTAGCGCGTTATTTTGGAGGCGATGCACAATCTTGGCTAAATCTCCAACAAGCTTATGACCTGAAGAAAGCTGAAAAGGCTGTCGCCAAGAAAATTGCTAATGAGATTCAGCCTCTATCCTTAGAACGGCTAGCTGCTTAAGAACCTCTAAAGTACTGTCTTGAGCCTCATCTCCGCTGCACGAGCATGGGCTTGTAAACCCTCACCATGAGCCAAGGTGCTAGCAACAGCGCCTAAAGTTTGAGCACCAGCCTCACTTACTTCAATCATGCTTGAGCGCTTGATAAAGTCATACACACCCAAGGGTGATGAGAAGCGGGCAGTTCGGGCGGTTGGTAAAACGTGATTAGGGCCAGCGCAGTAGTCACCTAGTGACTCACTGGTGTAGTGACCCATAAAGATCGCACCCGCATGGCGAATCATGTCAGCCCACTTACGTGGCTCTGCTGCGCAGATCTCCAAATGCTCTGCAGCAATGGCATTGGCTATCTCACAGGCCTGGGACATATCCTCAACCTGAATCAATAAAGCACGGTTAGTCAAAGAAGTTTCGATGACTTTTCTTCTCGGCATCTCAGGAAGTAATTTACTAATACTGACCTGAACTTGCTCAATAAATTGAGCATCAGGACAGAGCAAAATGGATTGCGCTAATTCATCATGCTCTGCTTGAGAGAACAGATCCATCGCAACCCAATCGGGATTGCTTGTGCCATCAGCAATCACCAAGATTTCTGAGGGGCCGGCAATCATATCGATCCCCACAAGCCCAAATACACGTCTTTTAGCTGCGGCTACAAAGGCGTTTCCTGGGCCTACAATTTTGTCTACAGATGGTATGGTTTGCGTGCCATATGCCAAAGCACCTACGGCCTGAGCACCACCGATAGTAAATACGCGATCCACTCCTGATAAATGGGCCGCTGCCAGGACTAGAGGATTGCGCGCACCATCGGGTGTGGGTACAACCATGATGACTTCTTTAACACCAGCAACTTTTGCAGGAATGGCATTCATCAAAACAGAAGATGGGTAAGCAGCTTTACCGCCCGGGACATAAATTCCAACGCGATCAAGTGGTGTTACTTTTTGACCTAGACGTGTGCCATCGGCTTCCTCGTACTCCCAAGAGTGGCAACCTGCCTCTATTTTTTGCCGCTCGTGATAAGCGCGTACGCGCTGTGCCGCAACATCTAATGCACTCTTTTGCTCGGCAGATAAAGTATCGTAAGCAAGCTTAAGCTCTTGCCGAGAAATTTCTAACTGCGCAACACTGGTAACATTTAAACGATCAAATTGATGTGTCAGTGCAATCACCGCTTCATCGCCTCGCGACTTCACGTCAGCCAAAATGCGCACAACCGCAGCATCAATTGCCTCATCATCTGCCATCGGCAAAGAGAGGCTTGATAAGAGGGTTTCTCTAAAGCCGGGGTCTTGGCTTGTTAAGCATTTAATCGGAATGCGTACTGAGGACATGAATAATTAGCTTGTCTTACTTGAGTAGTTCAAAAATGGGCTGGAGTTGAGCACGCTTGCGTTTGTAAGATGCTTGATTCACCACTAAACGAGCGCTGATGTCGGCCATCGGCTCGACCTCAACCAGACCGTTTGCGCGCAAAGTGTTGCCTGTGGAAACCAAGTCTACGATCGCATCGGCCATACCAACCAGAGGCGCAAGCTCCATCGAACCATAGAGCTGGATGGTATCGACATGCACGCCCTTGTTTGCAAAATGTTCACGGGCACAATTGACATATTTGGTGGCCACCTTCAAACGGGAGCCTTGCTTGACTGCAGCTGCGTAATCAAAACCTTCGCGAACCGCTACAGACATACGGCACTTGGCGATACCTAAATCATAAGGAACATAGAGTCCGTCAGTTCCTTTTTCCATCAGTACATCTAGTCCAGCCACACCAAAATCTGCGCCACCGAATTGCACATAGCTAGGTACATCCGAAGCACGCACAATAATGAGACGCACCTCTGGATTGGAGGTCTCAATAATCAGTTTGCGTGACTTCTCTGGATCCTCTAAGGGACGAATTCCGACCTTAGCCAGAATGTCAGCAGTTTCTTCGAAGATGCGCCCCTTCGAGAGGGCTAGTGTTAACTTCATGGACTAATTATCCACCAGGCTTACTTGACGCGCACAATGTTGGCCCCCAAGAGGGTCAACTTCTGCTCCATACGGTCATAACCGCGGTCGAGGTGATAAATCCGATCAACCTGTGTCTCACCTTGAGCTGCTAAACCAGCAATCACCAAGCTTGCTGATGCCCTTAAATCGGTGGCCATCACAATGGCCCCTGAAAGCGCTTCTACCCCTTGGGCAATTGCGGTATTGCCCTCAATAGCAATATCGGCACCGAGGCGATTTAATTCTTGAACGTGCATGAAACGGTTTTCAAAGATAGTTTCAGTAATCGTTGCATTACCCGAGGCTATTGCATTGACTGCCATTAACTGCGCCTGCATATCTGTTGGGAAGGCTGGATACTCAGAGGTACGGAAGCTCACTGCCTTTGGACGCCCACTCATCGATGCCTTAATCCAGTCAGAGCCCACCTCCATCTTCAAGCCTGCTTCCTGTAATTTCACAATCACCGCATCTAAGGTGCCCGGACGACAGTGCTTTACTAAGATCTCACCTCCAGCAGCGGCAACAGCACATAAGAAGGTTCCCGCTTCAATGCGATCCGGAATCACCGAATGCTCTGCGCCGTGCAACTTGTCTACACCCTCAATGACCAAGCGATCAGTACCAATGCCTGTGATTTTGGCACCCATTTTGACCAACAGCTCTGCTAAGTCACCAACCTCGGGTTCGCGTGCTGCATTTTCTAGAATGGTCGTACCGTTAGCCAAGCTTGCAGCCATCAGCAAATTTTCCGTACCAGTCACAGTGATCATGTCGGTCAAAATCGAAGCGCCTTTTAAGCGATTCTGCGGAGATGGCGTTTCTGCCTGAATATAGCCGCCCTCAATTTTGATGGTGGCGCCCATCGCTTTGAGGCCTTTGATATGTTGATCGACAGGACGGGCCCCAATTGCGCAACCTCCAGGCAGAGAGACTTTTGCACTGTGCATTCTGGCAAGCAAAGGGCCTAATACCAAGATGGAAGCACGCATGGTTTTAACCATCTCATACGTTGCTTCAGAGCTTTTTATATTTCCTGCATCTAGCGCCACATAACTTCGGTCAGCTGCATCTGGAAAACGCACTTCAACACCAATCTCCTGCAAAAGCTTGAGCATAGTGCGCACATCCTGCAAATCAGGCACGTTACGCAAGGTAATCGTTTGATCGGTCAATAGGCATGCGCACAAAATCGGTAATGCCGCATTTTTAGCTCCGGCAATAATCACCTCTCCCTGCAGAGGGCTGCCACCGACCATTCGTAATTTATCCATCAAGCAATCTCGTAATAGCGAATTAATTTTTTATGAAGCTGACTGCGCAGCAAATTCATCGGGAGTAAAAGCTTTGATAGAGAGTGCATGCACTTCTGCTTTCATGCGATCACCCATGGCGCCATAAACCAATTGGTGACGCTGAACCAAACGTTTACCCTCAAAATCTGGGCTCACAATGGTTGCAAAAAAATGCTGTCCATCACCCTCAACCTGAATATGAGTGCAAGGCAAACCCTGCTTGATATAGCCCTCAATTTGCTCGGGGGTTGGCAACATCTCAATCTCCTAATGGGAAGTGGGTAACAAAAAGGTAAAAAAAATACATACCAAGTTTTAATGCCGTAACTTATAGCCTTTTTGTAGTAAGCGCAATGCAATAGTAGAAACTACAATAAAGAAGCACAACACGATTGCCAGACTCTTCCATGGGGAAATATCAGATACCCCAAAGAAACCAAAACGGAATCCATCGATCATATAAAAGAATGGGTTGAAATGGGAGACGGCCTGCCATGTTGGTGGCAAGGAATGAATCGAATAAAACACACCCGATAACATTGTGGCGGGCATGATGATGAAATTCTGGAATGCTGCCAGCTGGTCATACTTATCCGCCCAAATCCCGGCAATTAAACCCATGCTACCCAAAATGGCCGCCCCTAAAAAAGCAAAAACCATAATCCATAAAGGATACTCAAGCGCAGGGGAAAAATACCATGCGGTTGCCAGAAAAACACCAGTGCCTACGACTACACCACGACAAACAGCAGCTAAGACATAAGCTCCATAGAATTCAAAATGACTCAGGGGCGAGAGCAAAACAAACACGAGATTACCTGTCACCTTAGATTGAATCAAGGAAGAGGAGGTATTAGCAAAAGCATTTTGCAAAACACTCATCATGACCAAACCAGGTATCAGAAAAGCGGCATAACTTATGCGGCCATAGACTTCCTTACCCTCTAGTACATGACCGAAAATCATCAGATAAAGAATTGCCGTTAGGACAGGTGCTGCTACGGTCTGAAAGGCTACCTTATAAAAACGCTTTACTTCCTTGCGCAATAAAGTGGGGAAGCCGCTGCCATACTTCAGTGGAGGATTTTTTACATTCTTCACAGTGCATTCCCAGCCATGATGTTGAGAAACACATCTTCAAGATCTGTTTTTCCTTCGCCATCTTTTTTCACCGAACCATAGCGACTTAATAGATTAGCAGTGGTATCTAAAGCCACAATCTTTCCTTGCTTGAGCATGGCAATACGCTGACACAAAGCCTCGGCTTCCTCAAGGTAATGCGTTGTCAACACAATCGTATGGCCATCTTGATTAAGCCTGCTAATAAATTGCCATAAAGATTGGCGCAATTCCACATCTACTCCTGCGGTTGGCTCATCAAGAATGATCACTGGCGGGCGATGCACTAAAGCCTGAGCAACTAACACTCGACGTTTCATACCACCTGATAAGGAGCGCATATTACTGTCAGCCTTATTGGTGAGTCCTAAGTTGGCAATAATTTCGTCGATCCAAGCCTCGTTATTTTTAATCCCAAAATAACCCGATTGAAATTGCAAGGTTTCACGAACCGTGAAAAAAGGATCAAACACCAACTCTTGGGGAACAACACCCAGCATGCGACGTGCCTGACGAAAGTCAGCCTGTACGTTCGCCCCCATGATTGCGGCACTGCCCGAATCGGCACTAACCAAACCGGCCAATATAGAAATCAGGGTAGTCTTGCCGGCACCATTGGGTCCAAGCAAACCAAAAAATTCTCCTGGTCCAATCGTGAGCGATACGTTATCAAGGGCCTGCAGAGCACCATAGCGCTTCGATATATTTTTAACCGATATAGCAGCGTGCATCACTTACAAACCCAACAAAGTCGAAATGCCGTATACACCAGCCAACACCCTCAATTTTTCCGGGACATTAGTAATAAGAAGCTGCTGATGTTTGGCTCTCAATCTCGTTTGCCAAGAGATTAAGACGGTTAAAACTGAAGAATCAAAATTATTCAAATGAGAACAATCCACCGTTGCCAGTGCCGGCAAATTCAATAAGCCCTCTTTCTCTAAATGAAGAGCAGTTTCATGAGTAACCGTAGAAGGCAAAAGAAAAGGCATGATTGAAGATTTCGGATTAATTGCTTGGCTTAGCTGTTGCCAATTGCTTATTGCGCTCTTGCAAAAATTTGATGAGCCCTTCAATACCATTCTGGCTAATTTGATTTGCAAACTGATTGCGATATGCCTCAACCAACCAGACGCCCATAATGTTCATATCATAGACTTTCCACCCAGTAGGTGTTTTTTCCATGCGATAGTCCAAAGGTACTGGATCGCCACGCCCCAGCACTACCGTCTTTACAACCACCTCTTGATCATCGGGGCTGGCGCGCAATGCCTTATATTGAACTGTCTGATCACGTAATTGGCTTAATGCACCCGAGTATGTGCGAATCAGCAATGTTCGGAATTCGGATACCAATTGGGTCTGCTGTTCAGGGGTTGCTTTTTTCCAGTTTGGGCCCATTGCCATCTCAGTAGTGCGGCGCATGTCGGTGTACGGAACAATTTTCTTGTCCACCAAATCAACCACACGGGGAATATTTCCTTTTTGTATCTCAGGATCAGACTTCACAGAAGTCATGACATCCGAGACCACCGATTTAATCAGACCATCTGGAGTAGATTGATCCGGCGTCTGGGCAAATAAGCTGGTGCCCACCAAGAATAAGCCGGCAGCAAATACGGAAAACCACGCTTTGAGTATTCTCGTTTTCATATGTTCAAGTTCCAGCTAATTGTGATGTCAGATTCATTTTAAGATGCCTAAAGGTTGATTATTCATAACCATTTTCATACACGGGCATCAAAGGCCCTTCATCTTCGCGTCCCTCATGAATCTGATACTCACGCCTCTGAATATAAGCATCTCGCATAAAGCTGTATTTATCAATTGCTGCGCCATCTAGCAAATCACCAGCCTCGTAATAGGTATTGCGAGTATTTACAACGCGAAGGCCGGTAACGCTATTACGCACACCAATATTTTTTACATATTTAAAGAGATAGTCGGACTCTAGGTCAGCAACTGTTCCAAAAGTGTCCCTCACTGAACTTGGGCCAAAGAAAGGTAAGACTACGTAAGGTCCAGAAGGAACACCCCACACACCAAAGGTCTGACCCCAGTCTTCTTTATGTTTTTCCAAGCCGCCTGGAGTTGCCATATCAATCAATCCACCCAAACCAAAGGTGGTATTGACGACAACGCGCATTAAATCGCTAGCAGCGTAATCAGGCTTACCCTGCAAGAGGTTATTTAAGGCCGTGTAAATATCGTTGTAGTTACTAAAGAAGTTATAAATCCCCTCGCGCACAAACTCAGGCAAGACAAAGCGATAGCCAGCAACAACCGGCTTTAGTAGATATGCATCTAAACCTTCATTAAATTCAAACACTGATCTATTAAAGGGCTCCCATGGATCATTGGGGGATGGTTCAACCCCAGCGGGAATCGATGCGCAAGCAACTAGTAAAGAGGCTAAGCCAAGCAGAATTAGCTGTTTCAGCTTTGCACTCAACAAACTCATTTTGCTGCCGCCCTTTCTTGTCCACTATCGGCTGCCTTGTTATACAAAAATTGACTAATCAGGTTCTCCAGAACAATCGCTGATTGTGTTTGAGTCAGCTTACCCCCATTGGCGAGCATCGTGTCAGACCCACCTGCTTCAAGCCCAATATATTGCTCACCAAGCAATCCAGATGTGAGAATTTTTGCTGATGAATCGACAGGAAACTGATATGCATCTTCTATAGTCATTGCTACAGTGGCTTGATAGGTTTTGTCATCAAATGAAATGCTCGAGATGCGACCTACCACTACACCAGCACTTTTGACCGGTGCACGTGGTTTTAGCCCGCCAATATTGTCAAAGCGCGCAGAAATCGTATAGGTTGGCGCAAAGGACACTGCATTCATATTGCCAACTTTGAGGGCGAGGAACAATGCCGCCAATAAGCCAATGGCAACAAAAATGCCCACCCAAATATCAATCGCGCTTTTTCTCATAAGAGCCCCAGTTTATCTTTCTAATTTGAAAACATCATGGCAGTCAGCAAGAAATCCAAAGCCAAGACTGTTAAAGAAGAAATAACTACAGTACGTGTAGTCGCTTGTGAGACCCCTTCAGGGGTCGGTTTGGCTTCGTAACCCTGATATAAAGCAATAAAGGTTACGGCTACACCAAACACCATACTTTTAATCAAGCCATTGCCGATATCAGAAAAGAGGTCTACCCCACCCTGCATTTGAGACCAAAAAGCCCCAGAGTCAACTCCAATTAAAGGCACACCCACCAAATACCCGCCCAAAATGCCGACCGCTGTAAAAATAGTCGCCAAAATAGGCATAGCAATGATTCCTGCCCATAAACGGGGTGCAATGACACGACTTAATGGGTCGACCGCCATCATATCCATCGCGCTTAATTGCTCGCCCGCTTTCATGAGTCCGATTTCAGCGGTTAAGGAAGTACCGGCACGGCCCGCAAACAACAACGCTGTAATTACAGGACCTAATTCACGCGTTAAAGAAAGGGCAACCAATAAACCCAGTGCCTGCTCAGAGCCATAGCGATTTAAGGTGTAGTAACCCTGTAAGCCCAATACGAAACCTACAAACAGCCCTGAAACCGCAATAATTACAAAAGAATGATTACCAACAAATAAGATTTGATCTGAAACTAAGCGCGGCCTTTTAAGCAAAAAACGGGAGCGCCAAATCACAGCCGCAAACATTCGGGTTGCCAAACCAAGGCTAGTCAGGTTGCGTCGAATAAAAAATCCAAGATCGCCAAATAGATCAAGTAACCCATGAAATAGAGTCATGAGGTCCTCACTCCAAAATCATCTTCCAGAGCTTGTCCTGGATAATGAAATGGCACTGGACCATCTGGTGCGGCATCTAAAAACTGGCGCACAAATGGATCGGTAGAACGATTTAAATCAGCCGGCGTGCCTTCTGCAGCAATACGCCCATCAGCAATGAAATAAACATAGTCTGCAATTTCAAAAGTCTCTTCGACGTCGTGTGTAACCAATAGGCTGGTAGCGCCAAGTGCATTATTGAGATCGCGAATCAGCCTAGCGGTAATCCCCAAAGAGATTGGATCTAAGCCAGCAAATGGCTCGTCATACATGATCAGCGGCGGATCGAGCGCTATTGCGCGGGCCAGAGCAACTCGCCGTGCCATACCGCCAGATATTTGTGAGGGCATGAGATCACGAGCACCGCGCAAACCCACTGCATTTAATTTCATTAAAACCAAAGATCTCAATAGATCTTCGCTCAGATTGGTATGTTCACGCAATGGAAAGGCCACATTCTCAAAAACACTGAGATCTGTAAATAAAGCGCCGAACTGAAAAAGCATGCCCATGCGGCGTCTTGCCTGCATGAGTTGAGCTGAGTTCATGCGGCCAATATCTTGACCCTCAAACAAAACCTGCCCTGACTGGGCTGCTACCTGACCACCAATCAATCGCAGAATCGTGGTTTTGCCACAACCTGATCCACCCATGACAGCTACCACCTGGCCGCGACGGAACTCCATCTTGAGTCCCATCAAGATTTGCCGCTCACCAGGTGCATAGGAAAAGTTGACGTCCTTTATCGAGACAACAACTTCGCCTTCTACTTTTTCTTGCGCGCTTAAATGGGTATTCAAAGGATTAGGCTGGGCAGCGTTCATATTCCCGACATTATCGGGGTAAAACGGAAGACCCCATTAAATACTCATCTACTGCCTGAGCACATTGACGCCCTTCACGAATCGCCCAAACTACCAATGATTGTCCGCGGCGCATATCGCCAGCAGCAAATACCTTTGGAACATTTGTTTGATAAGCATCAGAACCATCCACCGTAGCCTTTGCGTTACCACGAGCGTCTTTCTCAACACCAAATGCGTTTAATACTTGCTGTGCTGGGGATACAAAACCCATGGCCAAGAAAACCAAATCTGCCTTAATCTCAAATTCAGAATTTGGCACTTCTGACATCTTGCCGTCTTTCCACTCCAAACGCACACCAATTAATTTCTCGAGTTTGCCGTTTTTGCCTTCAAAGCGCTTAGTTGCAACAGACCAATCGCGCTCGCAACCTTCTTCATGAGAAGAGGAGGTGCGCAATTTAGTCGGCCAATATGGCCATACCAATGGTTTATTTTCTTGCTCTGGTGGCTGTGGCAATAATTCAAACTGGGTAATGCTTGCTGCACCATGGCGATTAGAGGTACCAACACAGTCAGAGCCAGTGTCACCACCACCAATTACCACTACATGCTTGCCAGCAGCAGAAATTTCATTCTTAAAGTCACCAGCATTCTCTTTATTTTGTGGAATCAAAAATTCCAAGGCATAATGCACGCCCGCTAATTCACGACCTGGCACTGGTAAGTCACGAGGCTGCTCAGCGCCACCACTAATGACTACTGCATCAAAATCTTTCATCAATTGCTCTGGCGTTACTGTCTTGCTTGAATAATTCTTTACTTCTGCAGTCAGAGCTTCTTTACCAACAAATACACCGGTCTCAAATTTGACACCCTCTGCCTGCATTTGTTCTACGCGACGATCAATTAACCATTTTTCCATCTTGAAATCTGGAATACCGTAGCGCAATAGTCCGCCAACACGATCGTTCTTTTCATACACAGTGACATCATGACCCACACGGGCTAACTGCTGAGCTGCGGCCATACCGGCAGGGCCACCACCCACAACTGCAACCTTTTTGCCTGTTTTAGATTTGGGCGGCTGCGGTTTTACCCAACCATTTTCCCAGCCCTTATCGATAATTGCGTGCTCGATTGACTTAATACCTACGGGCGCACTGTTAATACCTAAGGTACATGCAGCTTCGCATGGTGCGGGGCAAATGCGGCCAGTAAATTCAGGGAAGTTATTGGTAGATTGCAAAACCTCTAACGCTTGTTTCCAATCACTCTGGAATACTAAGTCATTGAAATCAGGGATGATGTTATTGACAGGGCAGCCGCTATTACAAAATGGAATACCGCAGTCCATACAGCGCGCACCCTGTATCTTGGCTTCATCATCGCTTAAAGCAGCAACAAATTCTTTGTAATGATGGAGACGTTTTACGGGCGCTTCGTATGTTTCTTCGACGCGCTCGAAATCCATAAATCCAGTGACCTTACCCATATCGAATCCTCAGTATCTTTTTACTATTTATATTGATTAAGCAGCAACGGTTTTGTTTTGGGCTTTTTCCCACAACTCACCCAAGGCGCGCTTGTACTCAGTTGGCAATACCTTTACAAAGCGGCTACGTGCATTTTCCCAATCGGCCAGCAAGGCTTTGGCACGCTCAGAACCAGTGTGACGGAAATGACGCTCAATCAAGCTCTTCAAAATTTGCTCATCAGTTAAGCGCTCACCACCATCTTTCACATCAAGCGGAGCGTGCCACTCAGATTGAGGAACCTTGGCGATTTGCTCGGCTGATGGCAATACTTTTTCAAGTGTGGCCATACTGGTATTGCAGCGTTTAGCGAATAAGCCATCTTCGTCATAGACATAAGCAATACCGCCGCTCATACCTGCAGCAAAGTTACGACCTGTTGCACCAAGAACTACTACCGTGCCGCCGGTCATGTATTCGCAACCATGATCACCAGTACCTTCAACAACTGTAGTGGCGCCAGAGTTACGAACAGCAAAACGCTCGCCAGCAACGCCATTGAAGAAGGCTTCTCCACTGATGGCTCCATAGAGAACAGTATTGCCAACAATAATGTTCTGAGCAGTGTCACCACGGAATTCGTGAGGGGCACGCACAATCACACGGCCACCAGACAAACCTTTGCCGACATAGTCATTGCCGTCGCCCACCAAATCTAAGGTGATGCCACGCGCCAAGAAGGCAGCAAAGCTTTGTCCAGCCGTGCCATTCAATTGAATATGAATCGTGTCATCAGGTAAACCTGCATGGCCATAACGCTGAGCAAGCTCTCCTGAAAGCATAGCGCCTACAGTGCGATTCACATTCTTTACAGGAACAATGAACGAGACCTTTTCGCCACGCTCTAAAGCAGGCTCACTTTTCTCGATCAAGATATTGTCTAGGGCGTTTCCTAGACCGTGATCCTGGGTCAAAATTTGATAACGCGGAGCATCACTTGCAACTTGAGGTGCTGCAAAAATTTTGCTGAAATCTAAGCCATGTACTTTCCAGTTCTCAATACCTTTGCGGGTATCGAGCAAATCAACGCGCCCAATTAAGTCATCAAATTTACGAATACCCAATTGCGCCATGATCTCGCGTACCTCTTCAGCAATGAAGAAGAAGAAATTCACTACGTGCTCTGGCTTACCAGAGAATTTTTTGCGCAGCTCTGGATCTTGTGTAGCAACGCCAACCGGGCATGTATTTAAATGACACTTGCGCATCATGATGCAACCCTCAACGACCAAAGGTGCTGTGGCAAATCCAAACTCATCAGCGCCCAATAAGGCACCAATCACCACATCACGACCGGTCTTCATTTGACCATCGGCCTGCACACGAATACGGCTACGCAAACCATTAAGAACCAAAGTTTGCTGTGTTTCAGCTAGACCCAATTCCCATGGTGAACCAGCATGCTTGATGGAGGACAAAGGCGACGCCCCTGTTCCACCGTCATGACCAGCAATCACCACATGATCCGCTTTTGCCTTTGCAACACCAGCAGCAATGGTGCCAACACCCACTTCAGATACAAGCTTAACTGAAACGTCTGCCGCAGGATTGACGTTCTTAAGATCATGAATCAATTGAGCAATGTCTTCAATCGAGTAAATATCATGATGCGGAGGAGGAGAAATTAAGCCCACTCCCGGAACTGAGAAACGTAATTTACCAATGTAATCGGAAACTTTACCGCCAGGTAGCTGACCACCTTCTCCAGGCTTAGCGCCTTGAGCCATCTTAATCTGAATCTGATCAGCAGAACGCAAGTACTCAGTAGTCACACCAAAACGTCCAGATGCGACCTGCTTAATTTTGGAGCGCAAGGAGTCGCCGTCGAGCAAAGGTATATTTGCTTCAACAACATCATCACCCAAGATGCTAGCTAACGTTTCACCCTTCTTAATCGGAATGCCTTTGAGCTCATTAACATAACGATGCGGATCTTCACCACCCTCACCTGTATTCGACTTACCGCCAATACGGTTCATAGCGATAGCTAAGGTAGCGTGTGCCTCAGTTGAAATTGAACCCAATGACATCGCACCGGTTGCAAAACGTTTGACGATTTCTTTGGCAGACTCAACCTCATCCAAAGGAATTGCTTTACTTGGCTCGATCTTGAACTCAAACAAACCACGCAAAGTCATTTGACGCTTGGTTTGGTCATTAATCAGATTGGCATACTCTTTATAGGTCTGATAGCCTTTATCTGAACCCATGCGAGTAGAGTGCTGCAGCTTGGCAATCGTATCTGGAGTCCACATATGATTTTCACCACGAATACGGAAGGCGTATTCGCCTCCAGCATCGAGCATGTCCTCTAAAACTGGATCATCACTAAATGCTGAAGTGTGCATACGCAACGCTTCTTCAGCCACTTCAAATACACCAATACCACCAACGTTAGAAGGAGTACCGGTGAAGTACTGATCAATCACATCGCGATTTAAACCAATCGCCTCAAAAATTTGTGAGCCGGTATAAGACATGTAAGTCGAGATACCCATCTTTGACATGACTTTTTGCAGACCCTTGCCAATCGCTTTGACAAAATTCTTGACTGCTTTTTCTGGCGATAAATCACCAGGCAAGCCCTTAGCCATCTCAGCCAATGTTTCCATGGCGAGGTAAGGATGCACGGCTTCAGCGCCATAACCAGCAAGCAATGCGAAGTGATGCGTTTCACGTGCGCTACCAGTTTCCACCACCAAGCCAACATTGGTTCGCAAGCCTTTTTGTACCAAGTGCTGATGAATCGCAGAAGTTGCCAGTAATGCCGGAATTGCAACATGCTCTCGATCGACTTGACGATCGCTGACGATCAAAATGTTGTAACCGGAACGCACTGCATCGGCAGCTTGTGCACATAAAGAAGCTAAGCGCGCCTCGATACCCGCTTTACCCCATGCTGCTGGATAGCAAATATCGAGCTCGTATGAGCGGAATTTACCGTTGGTGTAATGACCAATGTGACGAATTTTTGTAATGTCATCAAAATCCAAAATTGGCTGGCTTACTTCCAAGCGCATTGGAGGGTTGATATTGTTGGTATCGAGCAAATTAGGTTTGGGCCCAATAAACGAGACCAAAGACATGACCATGTTTTCGCGAATCGGATCAATCGGAGGATTGGTTACCTGCGCAAACAATTGCTTGAAATAGTTATAAAGCGGCTTATTCTTGTTAGAAAGGACAGCTAATGGGCTGTCATTACCCATCGAACCAATCGCCTCCTCACCATTCATGGCCATTGGTGCCATCAAGAACTTGATGTCTTCCTGGGTATATCCAAAAGCTTGTTGGCGATCTAGCAATTTAGCCGCTGGACGAATATTGGTTTTTTCATCAATCAGGTCTGCCTTGCTTGCATCCACCTCATCGAGCTTTACTCTGACTGCATCAATCCAGCTCTTATATGGCTTGGCTTTTGAGACTGCATTCTTCAATTCGACGTCATCAATAATACGGCCCTGTTCCATGTCGATCATGAACATCTTGCCAGGTTGCAAGCGCCATTTTTGAACGATTTTGCTTTCAGGAATCGGCAGTACGCCCGCCTCAGATGCCATGATGACCAAATCATCATCAGTCACATAGTAGCGAGCAGGTCTTAAACCATTGCGATCCAGGGTCGCGCCAATTTGACGACCATCAGTAAATGCCATTGCAGCAGGGCCATCCCATGGCTCCATCATGGCCGCATGATATTCATAGAAGGCACGACGGTTATCGTCCATTAAGGCATGCTGTTCCCATGCCTCAGGAATCATCATCATCATGGCTTGTGCAAGTGGATAGCCAGACATTACCAATAATTCAAGGCAGTTATCAAAACAAGCTGTGTCTGATTGGCCAGGATAAATTAAGGGCCACAGTTTTTTCAGGTCATCACCCAATACTGGCGAACTAATCGCACCTTCACGAGCATTGACCCAATTGACGTTGCCCTTGACAGTATTAATCTCACCGTTATGCGCAATCATTCGATATGGATGCGCTAACTCCCAGGCAGGGAATGTATTTGTTGAAAAGCGTTGGTGTACCAAAGCAAGCGCAGAAACGGTACGCGAATCTTGTAAGTCGTCATAGTAAGCGCCGACTTGGTTTGCCAAGAGCAAACCTTTATACACAATCGTACGCGCAGACATTGAAGCAACAAAGTACTCCTTGCCATGCTTCAAATGTAAGTCTTGAATAGCATGACTTGCTGTTTTACGAATGACATACAACTTGCGCTCTAAAGCATCAGTTGTCATGATGTCACGGCCACGCCCAATAAAGATCTGACGAATAAATGGCTCGGTCATACGTACTGTTGGAGACATGGGTAGCTTTACATCTACCGGAACATCTCTCCATCCCAATACCACTTGCCCCTCCAGGCGAACTGTACGCTCTAATTCTTGCTCGCAAGCCAAACGGGAAGCATGCTCCTTAGGTAAGAAAATCATCCCCACGCCGTATTCACCAAATGGTGGGAGTGTGATTCCTTGCTTAGCCATTTCTTCACGGTACAACTTATCTGGAATCTGAATCAAGATACCAGCGCCATCCCCCATCAATGCATCAGCGCCAACTGCTCCCCGATGATCTAAGTTCTCAAGAATTTTTAAACCTTGAGCAACAATCTCATGGGATTTTTTACCCTTGATGTGCGCTACAAATCCAACGCCGCATGCATCATGCTCATTTTGCGGGTCATAAAGGCCCTGAGCGATTGGACGAAGTTGTGAATTCATTTGTGTATTCATAGTATTTCCGTGTGGCGACATTGGCCTAATTACTTTTGGAAGATCTAATATAGGTGAATACCCATACTGATGCAATAGAAATTAAATGACTCTGTCCCATTTAAAATACATCCGCACCAAAATGAATTTCATAAATGGGGACAGAGTGAATGATGAATCATTCAAAGAGACCCCATCATGATGGCAAATAAATTTCCAAGTGATTGTATTTAAACAATTATTTTCGAGGGCGGCCACGATGTCGAATCAGCGCTAACTCCGGCTTATCCTTGAAGAGCTTTTTTGCATAAATGTCACTTACCCAAGGCTTTGACCGAATAAGGGCCTCAGTAATCTGACGATCCTCCCAATGGGGGGATCCCTCTTTTACAAAAGTAGCCCACGCCATTTGCCTCTCAAAAGGCGTATTGCCTAATTTCCAGAAATGTTCATGATCAACCAGCCATCGATCTGAATTGCGGCCAATATGATTTGCGAAACTAGTCCATCCAGAATCTTGCGGTGCTGATTCAAATCCGGCCCGCACCGGGTTTAGCTCAATATACCGCTGACAGCGCAAAAAATAGTCCGGGTCAACCAAAGAGGATCGATAACGACCTTCCCAAATAGTGCCTGAACGATGATGCTGCTGATTGAAGTATTGGACGTAACGCCTACCCAAGGACTGCATTGTCTTTGCCAGGGAATCTTCATTTTGAGGTGTAAGCAATAAATGCACATGATTGGGCATCAAGGCAAATGCATGAACGGAACAAGCAAATTGTTGCGCAGCCTCTCTCAACCAATCTAGATAGATCTTGCGATCGGCATCTTTAAAGAAGAGTATTTCACGGTTGTTGCCACGAACCATGACATGCATTGCTTGGCCAGGAATGACAGTGCGCGCTTGCCGTGCCATTGGAAATACGAACTATTGCAGTTCGCGCACACCACCATTGGGCGCAAACTCTGGAATATACCAATCACCATCAAGTTGAGACACTCCTGCAGGAGCTTCACGTGAAATTTGTGGCACACCTTTTAATGCAGTACCCATATAAGAAATCCACATTGGCAATGCCAATCCTCCACCTGTTTCGTGATCGCCTAGACTCTCCGGTTTATCAAAGCCAATCCAAGCAATAGCAACTACTTTTGGGTTGTAGCCCGCAAACCAAGCATCATGGGAGTCATTGGTTGTACCAGTTTTTCCGGCAATATCACTACGCCCTAATTTTGCCCGCGCACTCGCTGCCGTTCCGGTTTTAGTAACTTCCTGCAACATACTATCCATCACAAATGCGGTTCGTGCATCTAATACCCGCGGCGCATCTTCACCCACGCGCACTGGTTTGGCTTCAAATAAAACATTGCCTTTAGAGTCCACCATTTTTTCAATCAAGTAAGGATCTATTCGATATCCTCCATTGGCAAAAACACTGTAAGCGGTTGCCATTTGCAATGGTGTAACCGATCCCGCGCCCAATGCCATAGTGAGATATGGCGGATGCTTTTCAGGATCAAAGCCAAAGCGCTGAATAAAGTCTTGCGCATAAGAAGGGCCAATTGCACGAATCAAGCGAACGGAGACTAAATTCTTGGATTTCGCAAGCGCAGTACGCAAGCGCATCATGCCGTCATATTTACCATCGTAATTTTTAGGCTCCCATGAGGAGCTTCCAGTCTCCATACTACCAATAGAAAGGGGGGCATCATTAACCATCGTGCTTGGAGAGAAGCCCTTCTCCATCGCAGCGGAATAAATAAATGGCTTAAATGAGGAGCCTGGCTGACGCAGTGCTTGCGTGACATGATTAAATTGATTGCGACGGAAATCAAAACCACCAACCAAAGAGAGAATTGCGCCATTATCTGCATTAACCGATACAAAAGCAGCCTCTACCTGGGGTAACTGGGCCAATTTCCAAACACCAGACTCAACCTCCAACAATCGCACTACTGCACCTGGACGTAAACGTTTTTTAGGTTGGGCGTTATCCGTTAGAGATGCGCTAGCCAATCGCAATGCATCCCCTTTCAGTGTGATGACATCCCCAGTTGAGATCATCACTTGCATCTCTTTAGATTTAGCTTCAAGTACTACCCCGGACTGAAGATCATCTAATTGTGGATATGCAAGCAAAGCCTCATCAATTGCGCGTTGACGCTTTACCGGATCCTCCGGCAAATTAATAAAGCCCTCAGGACCGCGATAGGCATGACGCAAGTCATACTCAAAAATTCCGCGACGCACCGCTTTATATGCCGCGTCTTGATCTGCCTTCAGAATGGTTGTGTAAACATCGATACCTTGCGAATAGATTGCCTCACCATATTGACTAAATAGCAATTGGCGCACCATCTCTGCCGGAAAGTCTGCACGTGTGCTGAACTCGTTGCCTAAACCCCGAATATGCAATTCTTCTGTTTTCGCTTTGAGGTACTGTTCTTGGGTAATGTACCCAAGCTCATACATACGCTGCAGGATATATTCTTGGCGAATTTTGGCACGACGATAATTGGTAACAGGGTTGTATGCAGATGGTGCCTTTGGTAAACCCGCCAACATGGCTGCCTGGGCAATGGAAATATCTTTTAAATTAATTCCGAAGTAAATCTGAGCGGCGCTGGCAAATCCAAACGCCCTTTGTCCCAAAAATATTTGATTCATATAAATCTCAAGAATCTTGTCTTTACTGAGCTCTGATTCGATTTCCCAGGCCAAGAGGATTTCATAGATTTTGCGGCTAAAGGTTTTTTCATTGCTGAGAAAGAAATTACGCGCCACTTGCATTGTGATAGTTGATGCGCCCTGGGCTAAATGACCCCGCAAATTAGCTACGCCTGCCCTTAAAACACCAATGTAATCAACGCCACCATGCGAATAGAAGCGATCATCCTCGGTAGCAATCACTGCATTGCGCATGATCACGGGAATTTCATTCAAGGGAATGACTTTGCGGCGCTCTTCGCCAAACTCGCCAATTAAGACCTTATCGGCCGTATAAATACGTAAGGGGGTTTTGGGGTTGTAATCCACCAAAGCAGAAATCTTGGGCAAATTTGGTTTGGCGATTAAAAAAGCATACCCAAGCAGGAGGGTAAACATCAGGGCAAATGCAACCCCAATAATCAAAAGCGCCTTGATTAGGGGGCTACTTCCCGAAGACGCAAAGGACCCGGGCTCCGAATGAGGTTGGCGTGGTCGCCTATCCGCAGGTCGGATGAACCGCCGATTAAGCGGTGGCTTGTCTTTTGGGGGTAGAGCCATAGAATTGAATTATAGGGGGATATACCCGCTTTTCGGACAGCATTAAAAGCCTTATTTTCTTACTCCCGATTCCACCTTTTCCGATAGCCCAGATTCGAGCAATTCCTAAAAATGTAGGGATGCCCACACGCCATATATCCCCCCAATCTTTCGATGAGATTTTGAGCGACCTAGGAGCTGACCCAGCCATCCCAGACCCCCATGGAATTCGCAAAAATCCGTCTCATCAGGTGCCCCCACCAGATCCAATAAATCATCCCAAACAGGCGCGATGGAGTTCTGTTGATTTTCCAATACAAAGCCCAAAAACCACCCAATTGCTCTTCTTAGCCATCACTATTGGCGGCCTTGCAGCAGCCTTTTTTTTCGCCTTTGAGGCCATGAAAGCCAGTTCAAAGGGGGATATTGAAGGGCTTGAAGCGCAAATTGTGACCCTCAAAAAAGAGCTGGTTTTATTGCGGGAGGATTGGGAGATTAATCAAGAGGACATATATCAGGAAATGGATTTATTAGAAGTAAGTATTCACTCCAATAATATAAAACCCCAAAATATAACCGTCCCTGTCAAATCCACGATACCACCCGAGGAATTGGAATTGCGTCGCTGGCGTTACCTTGGCAGCAGTCAGCAAGGCCACTCCCAGCAGGCATTTTTTCAAACCGGTAAAGGGGTGGTGATGCTCCAAAAATAGGGTCGCGCCCTAGGCGGCTGGAGCATCTCCGATATCCAAAAAGACCTAGTCACACTGTCAAACGAAAAAGGGAAATCAATCGTTTTGAAGAGCTCAAGGAACTAATGAAAGAAACAAAATTTAATTATTTGATAGCCATCCTGGGGTTGGCTTTTTTGCTTATTTTTTCCAGCTCACCTGAGGCTAAGAATTCCGAAGACCAGACCCTCAATCACGGGTCAGTAAGCCTCCAATTTAAGAATATTGAACTTACTGAGTTGCTCCAAATTTTGGCTCAAATAGGCCAAACCAACTTTCTACTGAGCGAGACTATTGGAGGAACAATCTCTGTGAGTCTGAACAACACCAGCTGGCAAGCCGCCCTTCACTCCATTTTGGCCAGCAGGGGTTTGCGCATTGTCCGTAACGGCGATATTTACTGGATTGGCCCGCATTCAGAAATTCAGGCATTTCAGAAATTTCGCAGGGAAGACGCAGCATTGCCATTTGGGGGTGACCATATTAATAGCCCAAGGCAGATATTGATTGAAGCCAGAATAGTGGAGGCTGATGAGCGGTTTGCTAGGGAGCTAGGGCTTAAGCTGGGCTATGAGGCAAATCATATTGGCGCCAATCCAGACCAAAAAATCAATGCTAACCTCGATTTGGCTGGGGCAGGCTTGGGGGGCTTTAATCCTGCCACCTTAGCGGCCACACTGGTAAGCAGAAATGCCAGCAGACTGCTACAAATCGAACTCTCATCGCTCGAATCCGATGGCCAAGGCAAAATTCTCTCAAACCCCCGCATCATGACTGGGGATCAGGTGAAAGCGACCATTGAGCAGGGCACCGAACTTCCTTATCAAACCAGCTCTCAAAATGGTAATAAATTGCAATTTAGAAAGGCCAACTTGCGATTAGAGGTGCTACCAAAAATACACCCGGACGGGAAAATTTCCATGCTGGTTGGCATTAATAAAGATACCGTTGGCATGAAAACAGAGCATGGCTATGCCATAGACACGAAAAATCTCAGTTCGGAGGTAACCGTAGAAAATGGCGGCACAGCAATCATCGGTGGAATTTTTCAAACCACAGAACGAGAAGATGAGGTCAAAATTCCGTTCTTAGGCGATATTCCCTTGATTGGGCAGTTATTTCGCCATAAATCCACACTCCAAGACAAAACTGAGTTGTTGGTTTTCTTAACTCCGACCGTATTAGATAAACCCTAATAAAATCGAGAGGTGAACTCTTCGACGAACAATATCTTTCTTATCGGCCTCATGGGCGCCGGAAAGTCGACCGTCGGAAAATTACTTGCAAAAAAATTAGGTCGGCGCTTTTTAGATGCCGACCATGTTATTGAAGAGCGCTGTGGCGTCAAAATCCCTGTCATTTTTGAAATGGAAGGTGAGGATGGTTTTCGTAAACGGGAAGCACAGGCCATTCAAGAAATTACTGCTCAAACTGACCTTGTACTGGCTACGGGAGGTGGAGCAATTATTCTTCCAGAAAATCGCCAATGTTTAAGTGAGCGTGGGACGGTCATTTACCTCCACGCTAATCCAATAGAACTGTGGCATCGCACTAAAGGGGGGGAAGGACGGCCACTCTTAAAAAATGGGGATGCCAGGAGAATTCTTGAGAGTCTCTATGCGATTCGAGATCCGCTCTATAGAGAAATTGCAGACCATGTGATTGAAACTGGTAAACCAAGCGTTAATCAATTGGTCAACACACTTATCATGCAGCTTGAACTCTCAACCTGAAACATTTATGAAAACACTTGAAGTTGATCTTGGCACTCGCAGTTATCCAATTTACATTGGAGCGGACTTAATTGACCAAAGCGCATTATTTAATGCCTGCGAAAAAGCTAGCTCACTTTTTATTGTTACCAATTCAACGGTTGCTCCACTGTACGCAGAGCGTCTCACCAAGACATTAGAAAAGTTTGGCAAGCCAATTCATAAGATTGTTTTGCCCGACGGCGAGTCCTACAAAGACTGGAAGCACCTTCAACTCATTTTTGATGACTTATTGAAATTCGGCGCCGATCGTCAAACGATGTTAATTGCACTCGGTGGGGGCGTCATTGGCGATATGACGGGATTTGCTGCAGCCAGCTTCATGCGTGGGATTCGCTTTATTCAGGTTCCAACAACCTTACTGGCACAAGTTGATTCATCTGTGGGTGGGAAAACAGGTATTAATCATCCGCTAGGCAAAAACATGATTGGCGCGTTTCATCAACCTGTAGCTGTGATTGCCGATCTCAATACATTGAAAACCTTACCAGCACGCGAGCTTTCAGCTGGACTTGCTGAAGTCATCAAACATGGTGCAATCGCAGATGCTCATTTTCTCGATTGGATTGAGGCTAACGCAAGCGCTTTATTAGCTTGCGATACAAATGCAATGGCTTATGCTGTTCTTCGCTCCTGTGAAATCAAATCAGCAGTTGTGTCAGCTGATGAGCGTGAAGGCGGCATTCGCGCAACACTTAACTTTGGCCATACATTTGGTCATGCCATTGAAGCAGGCATGGGCTATGGTCAATGGCTTCATGGGGAAGCGGTTGGATGCGGAATGGTAATGGGGGCGGAGCTCTCCTATCGCTTAGGGCAAATTAACCAAGCGGAATTCGAGCGACTGAGCAAGATTATTCGCTCGATGAACTTGCCTGTTGAGCCGCCAAAATTTGGCGCCGAGCGATACATAGAATTGATGCAAGTTGACAAGAAAACCGAGGGCGGATCAATTCGCTATGTTCTTTTGGAAAAAATTGGCAAAGCGCAAATTAAGAGCGTTCCAGATGCTCAAGTGATCGAAACTCTCTTGGCCACTGGTGCCGCATAAGTTTGATACTGAAACTTATTTGATTAATGTAATTTTCACTGTTTTGCCAGCTTGAGCGCTAGCAAAGGCAGATAAATCGCTCAAAAGCTCTCGGCCAGTCTTAGTATCAGTCCACAAGGGTTGAGCAACTGTTCCCGCCCAACGATAGTGATAACCACCAGATTTAGCAGCAACCCATATCTCATGCAATGGGGCCTGAGTGTTGACCACAATCACGCTACGATCCTTAAAACGGATATTGACTACGCTCCCACCTTGGCGCTCTACATCTAAATCTAAATCCAGATCATCATCAGCAGCCTCTAGGGCTAGCTCGATTGATTGCAATAAATTGCTCCCTAATTGATGAAATTGCCTGTCATCAATCTGCTCTACGCTTGAGTTATTTAGGTTCATCTTTGAGTCCTGCATGCTATATTCAATCATTCGTTTTAGAGATATTCATGATAGCGATTCTTATTCGATCCCTTGGTTTTATATGCCTAATATCCCTTGCAGGATGTGGGGTTAGGGGTCCACTTTATTTGCCAAATGTGCCGCCAGCACCTGTTCCACCTAGTGAGCCTGAGCCGCAAGGCAAACTCTATCCACCTCAAAACCCTGCTTCCAACACAACTTCTCCGGCCCAGTAATGAAAAGTGCTTCCAACCCCATTCCTAATTTAAGTGGATTTTCAGAGCGAAACGGAAGTTGGTATGCCGAAGAAATCCCCCTTTCTGATTTAGCAAGCCAATTTGGTACGCCCCTCTATATCTACAGCAAAAAGTCACTAACTGAGGCATTTCAAGCCTATGACCGCGCCTGCGTTGACCCAACAGGACATCGACGCGCACGTATTCACTACGCCATGAAGGCAAACAGCAATCTAGCGGTAATTGATTGTTTTAAAAAATTAGGGGCTGGCTTTGACTTAGTTAGCGGCGGTGAATTGGCGCGCGCATTAGCAATCGGTGCAGATCCAAAAAGCTTGGTATTTGCAGGCGTAGGTAAATCTGCTGATGAAATAGCACAAGCACTTCAAGCGGGTGTTAAATGTATTAATGTTGAGTCAATTGCTGAGCTACATCAAATTAATCGCGTAGCGCAACAGCTCAATTGTCGCGCCCCGATTTCCTTGCGCGTCAATCCAGACGTGGATGCCCAAACGCACCCTTACATTTCTACTGGCTTAAAAGGCAATAAATTTGGTATTGCCTATCACGAGGTTTTAAAAACATATCGTGAAGCAGCGCTGCTCTCGCAAATAGATGTTGTCGGAATTGATTGCCATATTGGCTCACAAATTACATCTACCTCCCCTTACTTAGATGCGCTAGACAAAGTGTTGGATCTTGTTGAGCAACTTAAGAAAGAGGGTATTACGATTCATCATTTGGATTTGGGTGGTGGCCTGGGCATTTCTTATGGCTCTGAAACACCTCCCGATATCACTGAATTCACAAACACCTTACTGGACCACGTAGCCAAACGGGGCTTTGCCTATCTGGATGTTGTCCTAGAACCCGGTAGATCCTTGGTGGGTAACGCTGGCGTCCTCTTAACGCAAGTGGAGTACCTAAAGCCGGGCGCTGAAAAGAACTTCTGCATTGTGAATGCTGCCATGACTGAACTAATGCGTCCTGCCTTATATGAGGCTTATCACGCCATTGTTCCAGTGCAAAACAAGAATCTAAAAAGCCTTACTTACGATATTGTTGGGCCAGTATGTGAATCTGGCGACTGGCTTGGCAAAGACCGCACTCTCGGCATAGAAGAAGGCGATCTCTTGGCGATCTTATCAGCGGGTGCTTATGGTTTTGTAATGGCATCTAATTACAACACCAGGCCTAAGCCCGCTGAAATTATGGTCGATGGCGATAAGGCTTACGTCATTCGTAGCCGCGAAAATACACAAGATTTATTTAGTAGTGAAGCACGATTGCCAGACTGAATTCTTTAATTCGTACTTACAAATGAGCAATAAAAAACCCCGCTGTTTTAACGGGGTTTTTGTTTTTCAGGCAAGCTTGATTAATGCAATCCAGCCATGTAATCTGCAACGGCCTTCATTTCTTTATCATTCATTTTTGATGAAATCACTGTCATCTTAGGGGCATTCATGCGAGTGCCTTCACGGAAAGCAATTAATTGAGCATTGGCGTAGTCAGCCCATTGACCAGAAAGACGTGGGTATTGAGAAGGAATACCAGCGCCATTTGGGCTATGACAACCCGCACATGCTGGCACACCCTTGGAGGCAATACCACCGCGATAAATGCTCTGACCCAACTCAATCGTGTCCTTATTTGTAGCAACACCAGGTGATGGCTCTTGCTTACCAAGATAAGCTGCGATATTAGCCATATCTTGTTCTGTTAAAGGCGCTGCCATACCCATCATGACTGCGTTGGCACGAGTGCCTTCTTTAAAGTTTTTAAGCTGCTTCACAATGTACGCAGGGTGCTGAGCAGCCAACTTGGGCCAGGCACCTGAGGCGCTCTTACCGTTTGGACCATGACAGCCCACGCAAGCTACAACACCACGGCTAGCATCTCCATTAGAGTAGAGTGCTTCCCCAGCAGCAGGATCTGTTTTAGGCTTACCCGGTACCACCGCAGCAGCAGCGGGAGCAGCCGCTGGCGCCTCCTCTGCCTGGGCAGCCGAGAAACCAGCACCGATAATAGTGAGAGCTAAAGCCATAAAACCAGCACGAACGCTAGTTAATTTGGAGATTTGAGAGGTTTGACGCATTATGTTTACCTTGGCAAAAATTCCTAAAAGTGTTTGGGCCCTACATTTACAACCTTTTACCCAACACCATGAGATATTTCATGATTTTGCGTGATTTTACAATAGCTTCTCAACATGTCTAAACTCTTTCAAGCCAAATTCGCCACAACGGTCAATGACACCCATTGCCTACCGAGCACACCCTTACGTGAGGTAGCCTTTGCTGGTCGCTCAAATGCAGGCAAATCAAGCGCAATTAATGTCCTTTGCAATCAAAAAAGGCTCGCTTTTGCCAGCAAAACGCCTGGTCGCACCCAACACATCAATTATTTTGGCCTTTTCGCCAAAGATGATCTTTTGGCCTATCTAGTTGACTTGCCTGGTTATGGCTATGCAGCGGTCAATCACGAAACAAAATATCATTGGAATGCTCTTTTAAGCGATTATTTACAAGAGCGGGAGCAATTGGTGGGAATGGTCTTAATTGTGGATGCCAGACGAGGCATTACCGATTTAGATGAACAAATGATTCAATGGTTTGTGCCTACCGGCAAACCCATTCATGTCCTGCTGAGCAAATGTGACAAGCTCAATAAAAGTGAGTGCAAGCATGCTTTAGAAGCTGTCAAGAATCGATTACAGCAATATGATCCAGCCCTGCCGGATGGCACTGGAGACTCAAAACAACTCACTGCACAATTATTTTCAAGCACCAAACGGATTGGGCTTGTCGAAGCGGATAATTTAATTATTAAATGGCTATTTGAATCCGAAACTCAAGAAAATGAAATCACAAGCTAATTCTCTTTTGCATTTTCCGGCCCACCGCCCACGTCGTATGCGTCGGGATGATTGGTCAAGACGCCTGATGCAGGAAAACGTGCTGACTGCTAGCAATCTGATCTACCCCGTTTTTCTTCTTGACGGCGCTCATCAGTCAGAATCAGTTACTTCAATGCCCGGGGTAAATCGTCTCTCATTAGATTTGCTCTTTCCCGTCGCAGAAGAATGTGTTGCTCTGGGCATTCCAGTATTGGCACTATTTCCCGTTATCGATGCAGCTTTAAAAACTCCAGATGGAAAAGAAGCTTGTAATCCGAATGGACTGATTCCGCGAGCAGTTGCTGAACTCAAGAAGCGATTCCCCGAATTAGGAATCATGACCGACGTTGCCCTAGACCCCTACACAAGTCACGGACAAGATGGCGTTCTGGATGCAGATAACCGCATTCTCAATGATGAAACTACTGCTATCTTGGTGGCGCAAGCCCTTACCCAAGCCCAAGCAGGTGTCGATATTGTTGCGCCCTCAGACATGATGGATGGTCGCATTCAAAAAATTCGAGAAGCACTTGAGCAACAGAATTTAATTCATACGCGCATCATGGCCTACTCCGCTAAATTTGCCTCCGCTTTTTATGGGCCATTTCGTGATGCAGTAGGTTCTGCAAAAAATTTAGGTAAGGCCGATAAAAAAACCTATCAAATGGATTCAGCCAATACTGACGAGGCTTTGCGGGAGGTTGCACTAGATATTAATGAGGGCGCTGATATGGTGATGGTCAAGCCTGGTATGCCTTACTTAGATATTGTACGGCGTGTTAAAGATGCATTTGAGTACCCCACTTATGCATACCAAGTAAGTGGCGAATATGCAATGCTCAAAGCGGCCGCACTCAATGGTTGGTTAGATCATGACAGTGTCATGATGGAATCATTACTCGCGTTTAAGCGTGCCGGTGCTGATGGCATCCTCACCTACTTCGCACTTGAGGCAGCACGCCTACTCAAATCGAAGTAATGATTATTTCTCCAATGCCTTTTGTAGGCGTTGGAGAAAACGTTCGGGCGGCATATAGCCAACGATCCGCTGGTTCTTTATCTCTGCTTGCGTATTGGGATCAAACAGCAAAATTCCGGGTGGCCCAAACAAATCAAACCGTTTTAACAGCGCTTGATTATCAGATGTATTTTTAGTGACATCGGCTTGTAGCAAAACAAATCGCCCAAGCTCTTTACTGACCTCTGGATTAAAGAAAGTATTGAGCTCCATTTCTTTACAACTAATACACCAATCAGCATAAAAATCGAGCAGCAATAATTTATTTTCGGCCTTTGCTTTAATCAGCTCACGATCTAAATCCGCAGGGGACTGAATGATGGTGAAGTGAAGGCGCCCCCCAATACTGCGACTAACTTCACCATTAAGCGATTGATCATTTCCTACTAAACCTGTCTTTTGAAAAATCGGTGCAGCGATCCAAAGAGCGGTAGCAACTAATAAAACACCTAAAGCACGCTGCAACCAAACCATCCACATTCCTGTCGATGGAATCAAGATGCGCGCTTCAATGGCAATAAATAAAAGTGGAAGGCCCATGCCTAGCGCCATTACAAAAAGTAAACCTGCGCCCAGGGACATCGAGCCAGTTTGAGCAATAAAGGTCAAAACTCCAGCCAAAGGGGCAGTAATGCATGGGCTAGCTACCAAGGTTGAAATGCCTCCCAAAGCAAACGCCCCGAAAATACTCCCGCCCTTCTGGCGACCGGCTAGGCGGTCAATATGCTGATGCCACGAATGGGGCAGCCTGAGATGATATAGACCAAAAAGGCTGCCAGATAAGCCAATTAAAAGGCAGGCAAAGCTAAATAGGGCTATGGGGCTTTGCAGAACCCGTTGGACACTTCCCCCTAGGGCTGCCATTAGAACCCCAGCAAGGGCGTAAACCAGAGCCATCCCGAGCACATAAGCCATTGCCAATACAGCTGCTCTTGCCTTGGATATGGCCTGATTATTCTGCGTTCCAAAAACTACGCTGGACAAGATAGGCAGCATCGGGAGTACACAAGGGGTAAAAGCCAGCGCCAAACCCAAAACAAAGAAAGCAAAAAATAGATAAGTAGATGAGGTATTTTCTAAAAAATGATTAATGGCATTTATGTCATCTCTTTCGCGCCATAAATCCAGCAGACTTGAGTCAGATGGACTCACCTGAGTACTGAGTGTTGTTGCCTCCAGAGCATCCGGAATAGGAGCAGCCTTCACCCCTGGCCCGGTTAGTAAGAATGTCAATGTCATTGGGGGGTAACAAATTCCCGCTTCTGCACAACCCTGTAGCCCTACTTCAAGATGAATGGGTTGATTTGCCTCATTCTTAACATTGAACAGCACAGTAAATGCCTGCTTATAAATCTGTAATTTTTTCTGAAAGGTCGCATCAAACTTTTCAATACCCTGAGGGAGGGTCGGCGCATAACTCGCTAACTTTTTTTCGTTCGATCCAGCCTTAAACTGTAATGACTGTCGATAAATGTAATAGCCCTTTGCTGGCGAAAGTTCGACTGCGATTTCATTTGAATTCTCCTGCCAAGCAGCCTGCACTACAAAAGCTTTTTCAGGAGCTAAAAAATCAGCGGCGAGCGATTGGCCACAAAGAGTCAGCAATAAAATAATTGCTAATAAGATATTTTGTCTGATTTTCATTATTTTGACTGCAATTCCGCCATCACCCATTGGCCATACTCCAAATCATATTCTGTTGGTTTGACAGCAATAATTTCAGGCAAGTCGTAAGGATGCTCGGTCTTCATAAAAGAACTGATTTCACCCCACTTGTTTGCATTTGTTTTAGCAACAAGAATCACTTCCTTCTCTTCACAAACGGTGCCCTTCCAACGATATATTGAATGAACGCCTTCATGTATTTGGACGCATGCCGCCAATCCTCGCTCGATCAGCTTCCGTGCCATTGCATTTGCATCGCCCAGTACCGCAAAAGAGGTGGTAACGATGATCAGTTCTGTTGATGAAGTCTTTGCCATGGCCTATTTAAACCTGCATGAATGAAAAAAGCCAGACCGAAGCCTGGCTTTTTATAAAACCTTCAAAACTTAAGCTTCTTCAGCTACAGCAGTTTCTTCAACTTCTGGACGATCTACCAATTCTACTAAGGCCATTGGCGCATTATCGCCATGACGGAAGCCGAATTTCAAGATACGCAAGTAGCCACCCGGACGTGTTGCATAACGTGGGCCAAGCTCTGTAAAGAGTTTAGTCACGATATCGCGATCACGAGTGCGGTTAAATGCCAAGCGACGATTAGCTAAGTTATCTTTTTTACCTAAGGTAATCAAGGGCTCAACAACCATACGCAATTCTTTAGCCTTTGGCAAAGTGGTTTTAATCACTTCGTGCTCCAAAAGAGAATTGGACATGTTGCGCAGCATCGCCAAGCGATGTGAAGATGTTCTGTTTAGTTTGCGTAAGCCGTTTCCGTGACGCATGATGCTTCCTTTCTAATTATTTCTCGAGGTTAGCTGGAGGCCAGCTTTCGAGTTTCATGCCAAGACTTAAGCCACGAGCCGCCAATACATCCTTAATTTCATTTAAGGACTTACGACCTAAATTAGGCGTCTTCAACAATTCATTCTCAGTACGTTGAATCAAGTCACCAATGTAGTAGATGTTCTCAGCCTTCAAGCAGTTTGCTGAGCGAACAGTGAGTTCGAGATCATCAACTGGACGCATCAACATTGGATCAACCATTGAAGAGCGGCTTGGTGCGAGTTCACCAGATACTTCACTACTTTCTAGGGCAGCGAATACAACTAGCTGATCAACCAAAATAGTAGCCGCTTGACGAATTGCTTCTTCAGGAGACAACACACCATTTGTTTCGATAGTCATTACTAGACGATCAAGGTCGGTACGTTGCTCAACACGAGCAGATTCAACAGCATAGCTAACACGGCTTACAGGACTAAAAGATGCGTCCAAAACAATACGACCAATAATCTTGGTAGCCTCATCATGGTATTGACGCATATTACCCGGTACATATCCACGGCCTTTTTCAACCTTGATCTGCATGTCTAACTTACCACCAGCAGATAAGTGAGCGATAACATGATCAGGATTAATGATTTCGACATCATGTGGCAAATCAATATCTTTTGCCGTAACAACGCCTGGGCCTTCTTTACGTAAATTGATAGTTACTTCATCACGTGACTGTAATTTAAATACGATGCCTTTGAGGTTCAACAAAAGATTGACTACATCCTCTTGGACTCCGTCTAATGTGGAGTACTCGTGCACTACACCAGCAATCGCCACTTCAGTTGGTGCATAACCAACCATAGAAGACAAGAGAACGCGACGTAATGCATTTCCGAGTGTATGGCCATAGCCACGCTCGAACGGCTCCATTACAACCTTAGCTTGGTTGGCGGTAAGCGCTTCAACAGAAATAATCTTTGGCTTGAGCAAATTTGTTTGCATATTTTTTCCTTGAGAGTGCCTAATTAGCGTGAATACAATTCGACGATCAAACTTTCATTAATTTCACCGCTAATATCTTCGCGGTCAGGCACTTGCTTAAATGTTCCCTCGAGCTTGGCGGCATCAACTGAAACCCAGCCGATTGCAGTCATTTGCTGAACCAAATTGAGTGATTCTGTAATACGAGCTTGTTTCTTGGCCTTCTCACGAATCGCAACAACATCACCAGGTTTCACCTGAATTGATGGAATGTTTACTGGTTGACCATTGAGCAAAATTGCACAGTGGGAAACCAATTGGCGTGCTTCTGCACGTGTAGAGCCGAAACCCATACGATAAACAACGTTATCAAGGCGTGACTCTAGCAACTGAAGCAATGTTTCGCCGGTGTTACCCTTGCGACGCTCTGCTTCTGCAAAGTAACGACGGAATTGACGCTCTAACACGCCATAAATACGCTTAACCTTTTGCTTTTCACGCAATTGATTACCGTAATCGGAGGTTCGTGAACCAGAAGTACGGCCATGTTGACCAGGCTTCGTGTCTAACTTGCACTTGTCTGATAATGCACGACGTGCGCTCTTTAAAAATAAGTCGGTACCTTCCCGACGTGCTAACTTGGCCTTAGGCCCTAAGTAACGTGCCACGATGCTTTCCTTTCTTTGCCGCAGTCTTGCGACCGGCGGTGAGTTCGCCCTTTAAATCAGGCGAACAGTGGGCTTTATAAAAAAATACTAAACTTTGTACTACCGAATCCAGAGATTAAATACGACGACGCTTTGGAGGACGGCAACCATTATGTGGAACTGGGGTGACGTCTTGAATCTCAGTGATTTTGATTCCCAAAGAATTCAATGCGCGAACTGCAGATTCACGACCAGGGCCTGGGCCTTTGATTTGAACTTCCAAATTTTTAATACCACATTCAATTGCCACTTTGCCCGCAACTTCTGCAGCTACCTGAGCAGCAAAAGGAGTGGACTTACGTGAACCCTTGAAACCCTGTCCGCCAGAAGTTGCCCATGAAAGCGCATTGCCCTGACGATCTGTGATCGTAATGATGGTGTTGTTAAAAGAAGCGTGAACGTGTGCAATACCGTCAGCAACGTTCTTTTTAACCTTCTTGCGAGCGCGCTGTGATGCTGCGGAAGCGGATTGTTGTTTTGCCATTTCAATAAACTTTCTTGATTATTTCTTAAGTTGCACGCCAGACTTACGTGGGCCCTTACGGGTACGCGCGTTAGTCTTTGTACGTTGACCACGTACAGGCAAGCCCTTACGATGACGAACACCGCGGTAGCAGCCTAAGTCCATCAAACGCTTGATGCTCATCGTTACTTCACGACGAAGGTCACCTTCAGTAGTAAATTTACCTACTTCATCACGCAACTTTTCCAAGTCGGCATCAGTAAGATCTTTTACTTTTTTGTCTATAGCAACACCTGTCGTTTGACAAATTTTGTGAGCACGGGTTGTGCCAATGCCAAAAATTGCTGTCAAACCGATGACAGTGTGTTGATGATTTGGGATATTTACCCCAGCGATACGTGCCATGAGATTTCCTCTTAATTAACCAGATCAGCCTTGACGCTGCTTATGACGTGCGTCTGAAGAACAGATCACACGCACAACGCGTTTGCGCTTAATGATCTTGCAATTTCTGCAAATACACTTAACGGATGCCAAAACTTTCATAACTCACCTCTTAAAAATATGTACTACTTAATTGTTACTTCGCGCGGAAAATAATTCTTGCGCGCGACAGGTCGTAAGGAGTCATCTCCACCGTCACCTTATCTCCCGGCAAAATACGGATATAGTGCATCCGCATCTTTCCGGAAATGTGCCCCAAAACCACATGTCCGTTTTCAAGTTTTACGCGAAACATTGCATTCGGTAAATTCTCTACAACTTCACCCGCCATCTGAATTACATCGTCTTTAGACATTCAGTTAAGCGCCCATCTTAAAGTTAGCTTTTTTCATCAAAGAGCCGTATTGCTGCTGCATGATGAATGACTGAACTTGAGCCATGAAATCCATTGCAACAACGACAATAATCAACAATGAAGTACCGCCGAAATAGAACGGTACGTTGTACTTCAATACTAAAAATTCAGGTAACAAGCAAACTAGAACCATATAAATAGATCCAGCCAGCGTTAGACGCACCAAAATCTTGTCAATGTAACGAGCCGTTTGATCTCCAGGACGAATACCTGGGACAAAGGCACCACTCTTCTTTAAATTTTCTGCAGTTTCACGGCTATTGAATACCAATGCTGTATAGAAGAAGCAGAAGAAAATAATGGCTGCAGCGTATAAGATTGTGTAAACAGGCTGGCCCGGTGCTAATGTAGCTGCTAAATCTTTGATGATTCTGCTAAAAATGTTCTTTGGCTCGCCAGAAGTAAACCAACCAGCAATCGTTGCAGGAAATAAAATAATCGAAGAAGCAAAAATTGGGGGAATAACACCAGCCATATTTAACTTCAATGGGAAATATGATGACTGCCCGCCATAAATCTTGTTGCCAACTTGACGTTTAGCATAGTTAACCAGTATGCGACGTTGACCGCGCTCTACAAATACAACGAAGTAAGTAACTGCAGCAACAATCACCATGATTAGCATTGCAGAGACGATATTCATGGAGCCTGTGCGAACCAACTCCAAAAGACTGGCTACAGCATTTGGCAAGCCAGACACAATGCCGCCGAAGATGATGATGGAGATACCATTACCTAAACCACGTTCAGTAATTTGCTCGCCTAACCACATCAAGAACATAGTTCCAGTAACTAAGGTCACAACGGTATTTAACTCGAACATCAATCCTGGATTTATTACTAAGCCCGGCTGCGCTTGTAATGCAACAGAGATGCCCAAAGCCTGGAATGTAGCTAGAAATACTGTGCCGTATCGAGTGTACTGAGTAATCTTACGTTGGCCAGCTTGACCTTCTTTTTTCAAAGACTCAAGCGAAGGAACAACAATCGTCATTAACTGCATGATGATTGATGCAGAAATATAGGGCATGATTCCCAGAGCAAAAACAGTAAAGCGAGATAAAGCTCCGCCTGAAAACAGGTTAAACATTCCTAAAATACCGTCTTTTTGACCTGCAAATAATTGAGCAAGCTGGTCTGGGTCAATTCCTGGAACAGGGATATGCGCACCCAAGCGAAACACAAGCAAAGCCAACACTAGGAATACCAAGCGTTGACGTAATTCGCCAAACTTGCCCCCTGATTGAGCTGCGCTATTGTTTGTGGGTGCTAATGCCATTTGTAAACCTATTAAGCCAATTCAACCAATTTGCCGCCAGCAGCTTCAATAGCTGCTTTTGCGCCAGCAGTTGCTGTTAAACCTTTTAAAGTTACAGCAATCTTAAGTTCACCAGTTTTAATTACCTTAACTGCATTAATTTGTTCACCAGCAAAACCATGTGCTTTCAAAATCAACAGATCAACTTCTGGTAAATTGATTTTTGCCAAGTCATTTAAAGTAATTTGGCCAACGTGACGACGTGTCAATGAAACGAATCCACGTTTTGGCAAACGACGATACATAGGCATCTGACCGCCCTCGAATCCAACTTTGTGGAATCCACCGGAACGTGACTTTTGACCTTTGTGACCGCGGCCAGCAGTTTTACCAAGTCCAGAACCAATGCCGCGACCTACGCGACGACGATTTTTCTTGGAGCCCTCTGCGGGTTTAAGTGTATTGAGTTGCATATTCTTTGCCTATGTACTTGCTAGTTAATTAGCCGATGACTTTAACTAGATAAGAAACTTTATTAATCATTCCGCGAACAGCTGGTGTGTCTTCTAATTCTGAAACAGAATTAATACGTCCAAGGCCTAAGCCACGAACAGTTGCACGATGGCTTTCGCGTGTACCGATCAAACTACGCACTAATTGCAGTTTGACTTTAGAGTTTGATGTTGTCATTTATAGATTCCTAATTTGCGGTCTTAGCCGAGAATCTCTTCAACTGATTTACCGCGCTTAGCAGCGATTTCAGAAGGAGTACTCATTTTGCTTAAACCATCAATAGTTGCACGAACCATGTTGTAGGGGTTAGTTGAGCCGAGAGACTTAGCTACAACGTTTGTTACACCCATTACATCAAAAATAGCGCGCATTGGACCGCCGGCAATAACGCCAGTACCGTCTTTAGCAGGAGAAATCATCACACGTGAAGCACCATGCTTACCAATCACGGTATGCTGCAAAGTGCCCTTGCGTAAGGAAACTTTGATCATCTTGCGACGTGCTTCATCCATTGCTTTTTGAACAGCAACAGGAACTTCTTTTGATTTACCCTTACCCATGCCGATGCGACCATCGCCATCGCCAACTACAGTGAGTGCAGCGAAGCCGAGAATACGACCACCCTTAACCACTTTGGTTACACGATTTACAGCGATCATCTTCTCGCGAAGACCATCATCGCGCTCTTCGTTTTGCATCTTTGTTTGCATTTTTGCCATGTTTTTTCCTAAACCCTATTAGAACTTCAGGCCGGCTTCACGCGCAGCTTCAGCTAAGGCCTTGATACGGCCGTGGTAACGATGACCAGAACGATCAAATGCAACATCAACAACACCTGCTTTAACCGCACGCTCAGCAACTAATTTGCCAATTTGTGCAGCCGCATCAGTATTGCCACCGTTTTTGATCGCTTGGCGTAAATCTTTTTCCATAGATGAGGCGGAAGCCAAAACCTTGGTACCGCAAGAGCTATATACCTGCGCAGAAATGTGTGAATTACTACGGATAACTGTTAAGCGATTTGCCAATGCTTCGGCAATGCGAATACGAGTCTGCCGAGCACGTCTTTGTCTGGATTCGTCTTTATTCATTTTCTAATCTCGCTTACTTCTTCTTAGTTTCTTTCAGATGCACAACTTCATCAACATAGCGAACGCCCTTGCCTTTGTAAGGCTCTGGTGAACGATATGCGCGAACTTCAGCTGCGACCTGGCCAACTTGTTGCTTGTTGGAGCCTTTAATGATGATTTCAGTTTGCGTAGGAGTTTCTGCTTTTACACCTTTTGGCAAGTTGTAAATAATGTCGTGTGAGAAACCCAATTGCAATTTCAATGTTTCGCCTTGAGCAGCAGCACGGTATCCAACGCCTACTAAGCTGAGCTTACGCTCAAAGCCAGTAGTAACGCCAACGACCATGTTGTTTACCAATGCACGTGCAGTTCCTGACTGAGCACCAGCTTCTGGTGAATTGTCATTTAAAGTTACTGTTAACACGCCATCTTCTTGCTTTAAGCCAACTGAAGGATGTAAGTTATGTGTCAAAGAACCCAATGGGCCCTTAACAGTAACAGTTGCTCCATTAATATTGATTTCAGCGCCCTTTGGGACTGGAATAGGTGATTTACCAACGCGGGACATATTTCTCTCCTTAAGCGACGTAGCAAATAACTTCACCACCAACACCGTTTGCACGGGCTTTGCGGTCAGTCATAACGCCTTGAGGGGTTGAAATAATAGCAATGCCCAAGCCATTCATTACTTCTGGAATGTCGTGGCGACCCTTATAGATGCGCAGACTTGGTGTTGAAACACGGTCAATACGCTCAATAACAGGACGGCCTGCATAGTATTTGAGTTCAATGTGTAGCACTGGCTTAGCTGCTTCACCTTTGATTTCAAAGTTATCGATATAGCCTTCATCTTGCAAAACTTTTGCAATAGCTACTTTTACTTTTGACGACGGCATGATGACTGCAGGTTTCTGCACTGCTTGCGCATTGCGAATCCGGGTCAACATGTCGGCGATTGGATCGCTGATACTCATGAGTTCTCCTAATTCTTTCGCCGCTTACCAGCTGGCCTTGGTTAAACCGGGGATTTCGCCACGGAAGGCGATTTCACGAATCTTGCTACGGGCCAAACCAAACTTACGGAATGTGCCACGTGGACGACCGGTTAATGAACAACGATTTCTTTGACGAATCGGGCTTGCGTTACGTGGAAGTGCCTGTAGCTTCAAGCGAGCTTCATAGCGCTCTTCTTCACTGCGTGATTGATCTGCAATGATTGCCTTGAGTTCTGCACGCTTTACAGCGTACTTCTCTACAGTTTTTGCGCGCTTGTTTTCGCGCTCAATTAGGGATAGTTTTGCCACGTTAGCCTCTTAATTGCGGAAAGGGAATTTGAACGCTGCTAACAAAGCTTTTGCTTCTTCGTCAGTCTTAGCGGTCGTCGTAATACTGATATTGAGACCACGCAGGGCATCAATCTTGTCGTATTCGATTTCTGGGAAAATGATTTGCTCTTTAACGCCAATGTTGTAATTTCCACGACCGTCAAATGCTTTACCGGAGATACCGCGGAAGTCACGTACTCGTGGCAACGCTACAGTAACAAAACGATCCAAGAATTCGTACATGCGCGCACCGCGCAATGTCACCATGGCACCGATTGGGTAACCTTGACGAATTTTGAAACCTGCAATCGCTTTTTTGGCCTTAGTTACTACTGGCTTTTGGCCTGCAACCTTTGTCAAATCGCCAACTGCATTTTCGATTACTTTTTTATCGTTAACAGCTTCACCAAGACCCATATTCAATGTGATCTTAGTGATGCGAGGAACTTCCATCAAAGACTTGTAACCAAATTTGGTCATTAAATCAGCGATAACTTTTTCTTTGTAATGCTCTTGAAAACGTGTGCTCATAATTTCTCCGTGCCCCTTATGCGCTTAAAGTCGCGCCAGTGGTTTTGAGGAAACGCTGCTTTTTACCGTCAACGAGTTTGATACCAACACGTGATGGTTTGCCGTTACCGTCAACCAAAGCCACATTAGAAATGTGAACAGGCATTGTCTTGTCAATCAGGCCACCGGTTACACCAGCAGCTGGATTAGGCTTAACGCTCTTTTTGTAAATATTCACGCCTTCGATGACTAATTTCTCATCGAGGACAGCTGTAACAGTTCCTTGCTTGCCTTTATCACGACCAGTCAACAAAACTACGGAATCACCTTTACGAATCTTTTTCATATCAGCCTCTTAAATAACTTCTGGGGCGAGAGAAACGATCTTCATGAACTTCTCAGTACGCAATTCACGCGTTACTGGTCCAAAGATACGTGTGCCAATTGGCTCTAACTTAGCGTTGAGCAATACCGCAGCGTTTGCATCGAACTTAATCAATGAACCGTCTGGACGGCGAACACCCTTAGCAGTTCTCACTACTACGGCGTTGTAAATGTCACCTTTTTTTACACGGCCACGTGGAGCAGCGGATTTCACGCTAACTTTGATGACATCACCGATACTGGCGTAACGACGCTTAGAGCCGCCCAATACCTTGATGCACAAAACTTCACTGGCGCCAGTATTATCGGCGACCTGTAATCTACTTTCGGTCTGAATCATTTTTTAATTCCCAACTTATTTGCCATAGGCAAACAGTCTTGGTTCCGTCAATGGGATTTAGCGAAAGCTAAAACCCGGAATTAATGAAAAAACACTGCTTCTCACAATAAAACCAGAGAAGCCTTCTATCATACTACATAAAATAGGGATTTGGCAAGTATTTTTACCAAAATCCCTCATATTTCTTTAAATACCTTTGGACTCTTGAACTAAACGGGTAACAACCCAAGATTTAGTGCGTGAAATTGGCTTAGATTCAGCAATTTCAACGGTATCACCCATCTTGTATTGTCCAGCTTCATCATGAGCATGGTACTTTTTGGACTGTCCTACATACTTGCCATAAAGCGCATGTTTTACTTGGCGCTCAACTAGTACAGTCACAGTTTTTTGCATTTTGTCGCTAACGACACGACCCACGAGGGTGCGGCGCAAGGGTTTAGATAATTCTGTCATATCCCTTTTTCCTTATTTCTGTGCAGTTTTTTGGGTAATGAAAGTCTTCACGCGTGCAATATCGCGCTTATTCTTACCCAATTGGCTGGTATTAGTGAGTTGCTGAGTACCCTTTTGCATACGGAGCTTGAAACCTGTTTTCAAGAGCTCAGTTAATTCTGCGTTTAAGGCAACCAGATCTTTAGTTGCTAATTCTGTCTTTTTCATAATGTCTATCCGATCAACCTAAGTGGCGAATCACGAATGTAGTTTGCAAAGGCAACTTAGCAGCAGCAAGCTTGAAAGCTTCACGCGCCAAAGTCTCATTCACACCATCCATCTCGTACAAAATCTTGCCTGGTTGAATTTCAGCTACGTAGTACTCTGGGTTACCCTTACCGTTACCCATACGAACTTCAGCAGGTTTTTGTGAAATTGGCTTGTCTGGGAAAATACGAATCCAGATACGGCCACCACGTTTAATGTGACGGGTCATTGCGCGACGTGCCGACTCAATTTGACGAGCGGTTAAACGTCCACGGCCGACGGCCTTCAATCCAAAGTCTCCAAAGGCTACAGAACTACCACGTGTTGCAACGCCAGTGTTGCGGCCTTTTTGTTCCTTACGATACTTACGACGCTTTGGTTGTAGCATGCTTACTCTCCTGACTTCTGCGTTTCAGCACTTGCAGCTTCAACGGCTTTAGGGGCACGCTTTACTGCTGGCTTAGTCGCAACTAATGGCTTTGCATCACCGGCAGGCTTACGCGCTGCTGTTTTAGATGGTGCGCGACGTGGCTTTTTCTCATCAGCCACTGGTTCAACAGTAACCGCTGGAGCATCAGCACCACGACCTAATGTATCGCCTTTGTAAACCCAAACTTTTACGCCAATAATGCCGTATGTAGTTTCAGCCTCAGAAGTAGCGTAATCAATATCAGCCTTCAATGTATGAAGTGGTACGCGACCTTCACGATACCATTCACGACGTGCAATTTCAGCACCGTTTAAGCGGCCAGAAGACATGATCTTGATACCTTGTGCACCAAGACGCATTGCATTTTGCATCGCACGCTTCATGGCGCGACGGAACATGATACGTTTTTCGAGCTGTTGAGTAATGGAATCAGCGATCAATTGCGCATCAACTTCAGGCTTACGAATTTCTTCGATATTTACATGGACTGGAACGCCCATACGCTTTTGTAATTCGCGACGGAGAACTTCAATATCCTCGCCTTTTTTACCGATTACAACACCTGGACGTGAGCTATAAATCGTAATACGTGCATTCTTTGCAGGACGCTCGATTACCACTTTGCTAACAGATGCATTCTTTAACTTCTTCTTCAAATAGATGCGGACATCTACGTCCTCTTTGAGCATCTTTGCAAAATCAGTATTGTTTGCATACCACTTAGATGTCCAGTTCTTCGTTACCGAGAGTCGGAATCCGGTGGGGTTTATCTTTTGGCCCATATCTTTCCTTAGTTACTCAAGGTCACGCTAATGTGACAAGTTTGTTTTTCAATTTGATTGCCACGACCCTTGGCGCGCGCTGTAAAGCGCTTCAAGGAAGTGCCCTTATCAACAATAATTGCTGATACCTTGAGCTCGTCAATATCAGCACCTTTATTGTGTTCAGCGTTGGCCACTGCGGACTCAACAACTTTTTTCACAATGAAGGCAGCTTTCTTGGGGCTGAAGTTCAAAATGTTTAATGCGCGAGCAATCGGCAAACCACGGATTTGGTCTGCGACCAAACGTGTCTTTTGCGCAGAAATGCGGGCACCCTTGTGAATAGCTTTAACTTCCATCATCATCCCCTTACTTCTTCGTTACTTTCTTGTCAGCAGCGTGACCTTTGAAAGTACGGGTCAAGGCAAATTCGCCTAACTTATGACCCACCATGTTTTCTGATACATAAACCGGAACGTGCTGACGACCGTTATGAACAGCAATTGTCAGACCAATAAAGTCTGGAAGAATTGTTGAACGGCGTGACCAAGTTTTAATCGGCTTTTTGTCTTTGTTGGCCTGTGCTACTTCAACTTTTTTTACTAAGCTGGCGTCGCAAAAAGGACCTTTTTTAGCTGAACGTGTCATATCTATTTTTCCTTAATCGCTTAACGCTTGTTACGACGTTGAACGATCATTGATGTTGTACGCTTGTTACGACGTGTACGATAACCTTTGGTTGGAGTGCCCCATGGAGATACAGGAACACGGCCTTCGCCAGTCTTACCTTCACCACCACCATGTGGGTGATCTACTGGGTTCATTGCCACACCGCGAACGGTTGGGCGAATACCACGCCAGCGGTTTGCACCAGCTTTACCAATAACACGCAAGCTATGCTCTTCATTGCCAACTTCACCAATGGTTGCGCGGCAGTCGATCAAAATACGACGCACTTCACCAGAGCGCAAACGAACCTGTGCGTAAACACCTTCACGTGCTAGCAATACTGCCGAACCACCAGCTGAACGTGCAATTTGTGCACCTTTACCTGGCAACATTTCAACACAGTGAATCGTGCTACCAACTGGGATATTACGAATTGGTAAATTGTTTCCGGATTTGATTGGAGCTTCTGCGCCACTCATCAAAGCCTGACCAACAGTCATGCCCTTAGCAGCAAGAATATAGCGGCGCTCACCATCAGCAAACACGATCAAAGCAATATTTGCACTGCGGTTTGGATCGTATTCCAAGCGTTCAACTTTTGCTGGAATACCATCTTTGTCGTTGCGTTTGAAATCAACAACGCGATAGTGATGCTTATGACCACCACCCTTGTGACGAGTGGTGATGTGGCCATTATTATTACGACCCGCTTTTTGGAACTGTGGCTCTAACAGAGCTGCAAAAGGTTTACCTTTATGCAGGTCTGGATTTACCACCTTGACCATTGAACGACGACCTGGTGAGGTCGGTTTTGTCTTCATCAAAGGCATGATTAATTCGCCTCCGCTTCAAAGTTAATTTCTTGACCTGGCTTCAAGCTTACGTAGGCCTTCTTAGTGTGATCGCGACGACCCTCAAAACGGCCATAGCGCTTAGGCTTACCCTTTTGATTGACGATTTGGACTGAGTCAACTTGCACTTTAAAGAGCAATTCGACCGCTTGTTTCACATCGCTTTTGTTAGCGTCGCGAGTAACTTGGAATACCACTTGTTCGTTCTTCTCTGCAACCATAGTGGCTTTTTCAGAGATCACTGGTCCAAGCAGAACCTTCATCAAGCTGTGATCGTTTTTACGGACTTGGCTCATTTAAGCAACTCCTCAATTTTTGCAATCGCTGATTTGCTTACCAATACTTTTTTGTATTGAACCAAAGCTAAAGGATCGGCGTGCTGTGGCTCACATACAGCAACTTTATGCAAGTTACGTGATGCCAAGTACAAATTCTCGCTAACTTGATCAACAATAATCAATACAGAGTCCAATCCCATCGCTTTTACTTTGTCAGCTAAAACTTTGGTCTTTGGAGCATCAAGATTAAATTGATCAACCACATTCAAACGACCTTCACGGGCTAACTGAGACAAAATAGATCTCATACCAGCGCGGTACATTTTCTTGTTTACTTTTTGGCTGAAATTCTCTTCTGGAGAATTCGGGAATATACGACCCCCTCCACGCCACAGTGGGGATGAGCTCATACCAGCACGTGCACGACCAGTACCTTTTTGACGCCAAGGTTTCTTGGTTGTGTGCTTAACTTGCTCACGGTCTTTTTGTGCGCGGTTACCGCTACGTGCATTTGCTTGGTAAGCTACAACTACTTGGTGTACCAATGCTTCGTTATATTCGCGTTCGAATACTTCTGGAGAGGCTTGAACACCTGCGCCTAAAGTACCGTTATCCTGGAGAAGCTTAAGTTCCATATTCGCCCTCCTTATTTCTTCTTCAACGGTGTCTTCACCGCTGGAGTAACAATTACTTTACCGCCTGGGGCGCCTGGAATAGCGCCTTTAACCATGATGAGATTGCGTTCTGCATCAATGCGTGCGATGACTAAATTTTGTACAGTACGTGTTTCATCACCAAGGTGGCCGGTCATGCGCTTACCTGGGAATACACGGCCTGGATCTTGTGCCATACCGATGGAACCTGGCACGTTATGTGAACGTGAGTTACCGTGGGAAGCACGACCAGAAGCGAAGTGATGGCGCTTGATAGTACCGGCATAGCCTTTACCAATCGTTACACCCTGCACATCCACTTTTTGGCCAGCAGCAAATGCAGCTTCAGCAGGAATAACTTGACCCGCTGTCATTTCTGCAATTTTTGCTGCATCTAATTGAAATTCGTTGAGTGCATTACCAGCCATCACACCTGCTTTTGCAAAGTGTCCAGCCATAGATTTGGTAACGCGTGTAGCTCTACGTGTCCCATGGGCCAACTGGATAGCGTTATAGCCATCAGTTTCCTGGGTCTTGATTTGAGCAACTCGGTTGTCGCTCACGTCAATTACAGTGACAGGAATTGCTTCCCCTTCGTCCGTAAATAGACGGGTCATGCCGATCTTGCGACCGATTAAGCCTAAGCTCATATTCATGCTCCACGCCGACTTCGATTGGTCGGCAAAATTTAATTTAAGTGATTTACAAGTAAAAGTACTTCTAAATCAATAAGTTATAACGTTTTTAATGCTAATAAAATCAACAATTTCGCCCAATTAAATGAGCGAAGCCTTAGATTCTATCCCGAAAATCCAGTCTTGGCAAGAGCAAAGACTGAAAATACTGAATTACTGCAACTTAATTTCGACGTCTACACCTGCAGGCAGGTCTAATTTCATCAAAGCATCCACTGTTTTCTCTGTGGGATCAACAATATCCATTAAACGCAGATGGGTGCGAATCTCTAATTGATCACGTGATGTTTTGTTTACGTGTGGTGAACGCAAAATATCAAAACGCTCAATACGCGTTGGCAAAGGAACTGGTCCCTTAACAACGGCACCAGTACGCTTAGCTGTATCAACGATTTCAGCAGCCGACTGGTCGATCAAACGGTAATCAAATGCTTTAAGACGAATACGAATTTTTTGGTTTTGCATATTAATTCCAAAGAGCGTTGTGGTGCTGCCACGTTATCAATCTAAAGAGCACGGTGACATCAGCAGCACTGATGTCACCGGTTAGCAAGCCGCTAAATATTTTTTACTACTAATTAAGCCAAAATCTTAGCAACCACGCCGGCGCCAACAGTACGGCCACCTTCACGGATCGCAAAACGTAAACCTTCTTCCATCGCGATAGGAGCGATGAGTTTTACGGTAATTGTGACGTTATCACCAGGCATCACCATTTCTTTGTCTTTTGG